>DATBSD010000160.1:0-23262 GCA_036559965.1 Candidatus Limnocylindrales bacterium | reverse complement strand
CGGCGGAGCGTCCCGTAGACAGCCACCACCGGCCGATGCTCGATCTCGGAGTCCTCCATCGCCCGATGGTAGCGAGCAGGCGAGCCGCTCGCGGGCCGGAGGTTGCCGCGTGTCAGCGGTCGAGGACGCGGTCCGCCTTGCGGTCGATCTTCGCCTTCGTCAGGTTGCCCTCATGGAGCTGTTGCGATGCGCGTGCCTTGGCATTGCGCGCATGCGACTTGTCGGGCATCGGGTACTTGCGTTCCTCTGGCAGCCCGAACGTCGAGGGCTGCAACGAGTCGCGCTTCCTCTCCGATAGCTTGGCCATCTCAACCTCCGAGGTGCGGATGCACGATGGTGGCCGGGGCGCCACTGCGGCGACCGTGCGTGAGCCACCGCCGGCATCGCGGCGGCATCGCAACGCGATCAGCGGGTGCCGACCTCGAGGATGCCGTTCCAGCGCACGTAGTGCGACCGGAACGTGTCGGTATGGAGGACCCGACCGCTGGCGCTGCGGACCGTCCGCGTGACGGCGACATCCATGCCGTCGGCCGGGTACTCGACGCGCTCGGACTGGCCGGCCCGGAGGCGGCTGGTGCGCACGACACGGTCCGTGGCCTTGATGCGATTGGAGACCTGCGGCCGGCTGAAGCTGACCTGACGGGTCTGCTCGATGGCGTACAGCTCGAAGCGCACCCACCCGAAGCCGTACGCCGCGCTCACGAAGATGGGATGCGGCGTGTCGTTTCGGAAGCGCATGTTCTGGACGATCGTGCCGGCCTTCGTCGAGACCGTCGCGTCGAGCCCGAGCGGATAGCGCGTGATGTAGTAGGAGTGGTTGTCGCGCGTCAGGATGTCGAGGCCGGCACGGACGGCGGCGTTGAACATCGTCGTCGAGGCCGAACAGATGCCGCCCGCAACGGCGCCCGTCGGCAGCGTCCGGCTGCCCTGGATGATGCCGCCCATGCGATAGCCCCGCGCCCAGGAGAAGGGGCCGACCGCGCGCACGAAGTCGAAGATCTCGCCTGGCCGGATGACGGTCCCGTTGAGGATGCGCGCCGGCAGGTGGATGTTGATCCCGTTGCCGTTCCGCTCGCCCTGCGGGAAGTACGTCGTCCAGCCTGCGAGGCGCGTCATCTGGGGCACGATCTCGGACGCCTCGGCGGCGCTCATCTTGAGCTCGACGCCCTTCATCGCGACGGCCAGCGCGCCGCCCTCCGGCAGGCCCATGCGCCGGCCGAGCACCCGTGCGGAGACCCGCTGGGTCATCGCCGCGCTGTCGAGCTGACGTCCCGGTCGGCCGGCCACGAAGCCGAAGCGCTTGCCGCTCTTGGTCACCAGGAAGCGCGTCTGGAGCGGCTTGCGCTTGACCTGCTTGGCGAGCGTCTTCGTGACCGCCTGCTGGACGGCTGCCGCATCGAGTGCCGGCACCGCGCCATGGGGACCCTCGACGAGGCGCAGCCACGAGCGCACCCTGGGCGCCGAGAACGTCCAGGTCTTCTTGCCCAGCGCGACCGTCACCGGGCGAGCCATGTCGGCCACGGCGACCTTCGTCACGAGCACGTCGGTGTCGTTGTTGTCGGACTCGAGCGGGACCGTCGTGGCGGTCGCCGTCGCGGTCGTCGTCGTCGGCTCCGCGAGGCTGGGCGCCAGCTGTGCCGCGAGGGCGCCCTGGTCGATGCCCACGCCGAGCGAATCCGGCGTGACGACGAACCGCCGACCGTCGAGCCGGAGGGAGGCCGGCGTCGGAGATCGGCGTTCGGCCACGGCGACGGCCGAGATCCATGCGTCGAGCGCCTGCCGATCGAAGGTCATCTGGGTCGCCACGGCCCGGCCGCCGGTGAGCGCCCCGAGGCGTTCGACGATCTGCTCCTCGAGCGTCAACCCGCGGCCGACGGCCATGACCGCGGCCACGGTGGAGGCGACGTCGGGTGCTCGGCCAAGCTCGGCGAAGGTGGGCCGCAGCGGGCTTCCGGCGACGCTCACCTCGGCGGTGCCGGCATAGAGCTCGGCCATGGCAGGCGTCAGCGCCGCGGTCGCCTCATCGGCCGTCATGCCGCCCAACGGCACCCCGGCAGCCGTGACGCCCTGATAGGCGCGCCCGTCGCTGATCCGCTCGTAGGTGATCCAGGCGAGCAGGACGGCGACCACGACCATGACGGTCATCGCGACGACGACAAGCAGCGCACGGAGCGTGCGCGCGAGCGCGCGCTCGCTGACAGGCTCGAGGTGGATCTCTTCCGGATGGGTGGCTGCCAACGGTCGTCTCTGCGGCCTTCGTCGCTAACGTGGCTCCGGTTCTGGTGGCGGTCGAGGGTCGACCTGGCGCTCCCCGGGGCGGATATGGTGGGGCCAGATGGTCCGCTTCGCAAGTGGGCCGGAGGTCCCGCTCGGCGGCCAGGTCGCGCCGCACGACGATGGACGCTCGAGAACCTCCCGTCGTTACGTCGGGCCGGACGGCGGGCCGGTCAGGCCGTCGCTGTCTTGGCGACCTTGCGCGGCTGGAGGACGCGGATGCCGTTGCCGAACGGATCGCGGATGCCCATGTCGATGCCGTAGCCGTGTTCCAGGGGCTCCTGCGTGAAGTCGGTCACACCGCGCGCCCTGAGCGTGTCGTAGAGACCTCGTGCGTCATCCGTATGGAGGACGAGGGAGCCCATGGCGCCCTTGGTGATGAGCTCGCGGAGCTGCTCGGCGGTGGCTTCATCGTGCACCGGCGGCCCCGGCTGCTCGAGGAAGATCTCGACCTCGGGGTCGCTCGGGAAACGCACGGTCAGCCAGCGGAACGGGCCCTGCCTGATGTCCTGGGCCTTCTCCAGGCCGAGCTTGTCGACGTAGAAGTCGAGCGCCTCGTCCTGGTCGAGGACCTTCACGGTCGTGACGGCGAGCTTGGTGGTCATCGTTCGTGGTCTCCTGTGCGAGGTTCGATCGGGAGGATCCTCATCCTAGGCAGCCGCTCAGGCGACGGCTTCTCCAGGACTGCTGCGTTCGGTGGGCGGCAGCGCGACCCACGGCCGCATGGCCATCATCTGGAAGCAGTTGGGCGCCACGATCGGCACATGGGCCGATCGATAGCCGGACGGCGTCTCGCCGACGATGTCACGGAACGTGCGACTGAAGGTCCCCAGGCTGCTGAAGCCGACATCGAGGCAGATGTCGGTCACGCTGCGATCGGTCTCGCGCAGGAGGAACATCGAGCGCTCGACCCGCCGCCGCTGCAGGTAGCGGTGCGGGGTCTCCCCGAAGACGGCGCGGAAGGTGCGACTGAAGTGGGCCTCCGAGACGTGGGCAACGGCGGCCACGGCGCGCACGTCGAGCGGCTCGGCGTATGCGCGGTCCATGGCGTCTCGGGCGCGCAGCAGGCGCCGGTTGAGATCCTCGACGGCCCGGCTCACGCTGCCACGCTACGCCATCAGGGGTGCAAGCGCCCAGCGGTGGACCGGGCGCGCGATCGAGCCGGCGACTCGGGACGGATGGCTCTGGCCGAGCCGAACGCCGGCGAGCAGGCTGGAGGCGAGTGGTCAAGGAGGTGACCGATGCACACGCTGATCGTCTACGAGTCCATGTACGGGAACACGCATGCCGTCGCAGAGGCCATCGGCGATGGCGTCCGAGGGTCTGGTGAAGCACGCGTCGTGCCGGTCCGCGATGCCGGACCGGACCTGCTCGCCTGGGCGGACCTCGTCGTCGTCGGCGCGCCGACCCATGCGCGAGGGATGCCCACCCCGGCATCGCGCGAGAGCGCCGTGGCCGGGGCGGCCACCGATGACGGCTGGAGCAAGGTCAGCCTGGACGCGTCCGCCGACGGGCCCGGCATCCGGGAGTGGCTCGACCGGACGACGGCCGTCGGGGACAAGCTCGCCGTCGCGTTCGACACGCGCGTCCATGCCCCGGCGCTGATCACCGGCCGCGCATCGAGCGGCATCGCCAAGGAGCTGCGGGCCAAGGGGTTCGGGCTCGCGGCCGAGCCGGAGAGCTTCTTCGTCGATACTCACCAGGTCCTCGCGCCGGGCGAGCTCGAGCGGGCGACGGCCTGGGGCAAGAGGCTCGCCGATCGTGATCTGTCTCAGGGATCCAGCGTCGGACATCACCCGCTGGTGCTCTGACCGGCGCTGTTCGTGCCGTTGCGCACTGGGCACCGAGGGTCGGGCGACCTAGCCTGAGCCTGTGATCATGGACTCCCCGAGACGGCACCGACGAGCATGGCTGGTCGTGATGCTCATGGTCGTCGGGGCGATCGTGGCCGGCTGCGCGGGTGGCCCGGATGGATCGACGGCATCGCCGACCTCGATCTCGGCGGTCCCTCCCACGGCACCATCCACCTCGGGCGCGATGCCGGGTGCGACGGCGACGGCAAGCCCGGCGGCGACCGTGTCCGCCTTGCCATCGGCCCACCCGACACCGGCCCTTGAGCCGTCGCACCGACCGACCCCCGATCCGAAGCCCGATCCGTCGCCGAAGCCGCAGCCGACGGCCACGCCACGACCGACCGAGGCATCGACGCCCGCCTCGGCCAGCCGGCTCGTCACGCATGGCTCGCGGACCGGCAGTCGGGTTGCGCTGACATTCGACATGGGCGGCCGCGTCGGTGACGCACGGGCGATCGTGGACTGGCTGGTCGATCACGACGTCCACGCCTCGATCTTCATGACCGGGGCGATGGCCGACAACCCGAACACGGACGCCGGTCGCCGCGTGCTGGGCATCGTCGATGCCCACCCGGGCCTCTTGACCCTCGGCAACCACTCGTATACCCATCGTGACTTCCGGACCTTGGCAGCGTCGGAGATACGGGACGAACTGCAGCGGACTGACGCCGCCATCGCGCCCCACTGCTCGCAGGATCCACGGCCCTTCTTCCGGCCACCGAACGGCGGCTCCGACGCGAAGGTCCTGGCAGCGGTCGGCGCCACCGGGTATCGCTACACGGTCACATGGGACATCGACACCATCGACTGGCGGCCGATCAAGAACGACCCGCCCGGTCCGACGGCCGACCAGATCGTGGCCAAGGTCCTCGACCGTGCGCAGGGCGGCTCGATCGTGCTCATGCATCTTGGTGGCTACGAGACGTTCGAGGCGCTGCCTCGCATCGTGAGCGGCCTCCGCGATGCGGGGTTCCACCTCGTCACGCTCGACGAGCTCCTGCTCGAGTGACCGGCCTGACTCGAGGGCTGTCAGCGACCGCTGGCTGCGGCGGTCGCCTCGAGCGCGTCCTTCTCCGCCGCGTAGATGGCGCCGATCCGCTGGCCGAGCTCTGCGAACAGCTCGGCCCGGGAGTCGGCACTCAGGGCACCGCCGTCGGGCCGCTCCCGGATGGCCCACAGCGCCCGGGCCGCTGAATCGGCCCGGCCCCGACCGGGTTCACCGTCGGAGACCGCCGCACGAAGGTCCTCGGCGGCCTCGACTGCTTCGCTGGCCCCTGGTAGCCAGACCGGGATCGCCGCGTCGGCGAGGTCCCGCCAGAGATCGGCGATCGCTCGCCAGCGGTTTGCGGCTTCGGCCAGTGCCGGCCTGTCCAGGGCTGTGGTGGCCTCGTCGAGGAAGTCGGCATAGAGATCGCGGAGGTTGCCGCCGTACGCGCCGATGTCGTCATCGACGGCTTCGATGATCGACAGCAAGGCTCCGAGGAGGCCTCGCCCATCTGCAAAGACCCGCGGCCAGGCCTTGGCATTGCGGGTGTCCGTCAGCAAGCGTGACCACTTGCGCCAGGTCGGGAGCGAGAACGAGTCGGAGGATGAACGGAGGTGGTCGACCTGGTCGCTGAGCCCATCCTGGATGGCCGACCGGAGCGTGTCGCCAGCGATCCCTCCCGCGGCCGGGCGGGGCACGATCAGACGATGCTTGAACGAGCCGATCCGGCCCCGGGCCGTGGCCAGGACCGATGCCGGCACAACGAGCGGCTGGCGGCTACGATCGTCGATCAGATACGCACCGTCGGCGGTCCGCCCCGTAACGACCACCGGGTAGCCGCTCCTGCCAGCCAGCGAGTCCGGCTGGCCCCACGTCCCGATCGACTGCTGATCGATGAAGGCGATCGCCGGGTCGCCGCCAGCGAGAAGTCGGTCGAGGGTCTGGCGGGCGCGAACGGCGCCGCCGGTCTCGTGAAGCTCGGCCGGGATCGCGAGACGATCGAGGGTCTTGCCGAGCCAGCCCGGGATGGCCGGATATTGCCACTGGTTGCGGAAGCCGAGCGTGATGATCGGGCTGCCATGGGCCTTGAACTCCCAGAGGATGTAGCCGGCTCCGAGGCCCCCGCCGATGCCCAGGATCATGGCCTCGCTGAGCGGCGCGCCGCTGAGCGGCGAGACGAGCCGACGCGCGAGGACACTGGCCAGCGCGGCAGTGTCCGGGTGGATGCCCGGGGATACGCCGCCAGGCCCTGCATCATCGGTCAAGCCAGCAGTCGTTTCGTGGGGGAGGAGCGCGCGGCGGGCCGTGGAGTAGCGCTCACCGGTCCGCGCCATGCGCTCGCGGACGAGCCGCTTGAAGCCCTTGTGGGTGGTCATCGGTCGATCTCCGTCGCGGCAACGACGACCGCCCGCACCGATCCGCCGTCGCCGGTCGGGTGGTCGACCGGGTCGTCCCGAGGATCTGGTGGTCCCCTTTACCTCCGCTCTGCCAGATGGCGCGGGCATCCGGTCAGGAGGTCGGGCGCGGGAGGCGCCGTTCGGGTCATTCTACCCTCGTCGGCGCGGAGATTGGCTGGCGAGGAAGGATTCGAACCTTCAATCCCCTGATCCAGAGTCAGGTGCCTTACCGTTTGGCCACTCGCCAGCGACGCGGCCGGATTGTACCCGATGGTCGGTGCCACTCCCGCCGGCGCGGCTGGGCAGCGCGATCAGGCCGACCCCGGCCGCCGCCACACCGGCGATGGCCGCCAGGCCGAAGAC
Source organism: Candidatus Limnocylindrales bacterium (assembly GCA_036559965.1). Taxonomy (GTDB): domain Bacteria; phylum Chloroflexota; class Limnocylindria; order Limnocylindrales; family CSP1-4; genus CSP1-4. The sequence goes on along the minus strand of DATBSD010000160.1, from coordinate 16,390 downwards.
CGCGGCGTAGCCGGCCGTGCCGTAGACGATGCCGCCCCCGATGTCCGCGACGATGGCGGCCAGGCCGAAGGCCGTCGTCTGGAAGAGCGCCTGCCCGGTGCCCTGGAGTCGGCCTGGCAGCATGGCCGTGATGGTCAGCACGGCCGCGACGCCGATGCCGGCGAAGCCGAAGCCGGTCACGATGCGTGAGGCGATGATCGGCGCCGGAGCGTCGAAGACGGTCCACGACGCGATGCAGGCCGCGTAGATGAGCGTCGAGACGAGGAACACGGCGCGGATCCCGAAGCGCTGGGCGAGCGCGCCCATGAGCAGGAAGGCCGGGATCTCCGCGAAGGCCGACGCTCCCGCCGAGAGCGCGATGGCCGATGGCTCCGCGCCCAGCTCCTCGAGCCGGATGGGCAGGTACGTGAAGCCGGCCAGGATGCCGACGTGGATGAGGCCGATGGCCAACAGCGCCAGTGGCAGGCCGGGCGCAAGCCGGAGCGCGACACCGACCGACCCCAGCTGCCACGTCGGTCCCCGGCGCTCCCCTGATGCCCTCCGGCCACCCCGCGGCCGATCGTCCTCGGGGACCAGCACCCGCAGATCGGCTCGCGCGATGTCCGGCGTGAACGCCGCGCTGGTCACGACCACGATGACCGCGACCCCGAACAGGATGGGCATCGGTGCGTATCCAGCCCAGTCGTAGACGACGCCCGCGGTGATGGTCGCGACTGCGAAGGCGAGGCTGGCCAGCAGCCGGACGCGAGCGTAGTCGCGGCGAGGATCCGGCACGCCGTTGACGGCCAGCGCGTCGGACAGTGGCGCGAAGGCGGACTCGGCGGCGGAGAAGGCGATGAAGCACACGGCGACCGCGAGCGGCGGCACCGGCAGGAGGGTGATGGCCAGCGCGAGTCCGGCTATGACGGCTGCGACCTGGAGCGCCCGCGGTCGGCCAAGGATGACATCGGCGACGTGCCCCCAGACCGGCACCGATGCGGTGAACGCGATGGCCGAGACCGCGGTCACGATCCCGATGCCCACGACGTCGAAGCCGCGCCCGAGCAGGATCACGGCGATGAAGGGATAGACGACCCCGACCGCCCCGCCGACGGCGAGGAAGAGCGCGCGCAGCGCGTTCAGGCGACGATCCTCAGCTCAGGCTGGGCAGGATCTGGTCGTGCTCGCGAGCACCTGCGAACAGGTCGCCCTGCTCGGCCAGTCGGGCGGGCATCGTGGCGATCGTCCATCGGTCGGGTCGCAGATCGGGATCATCGAGCTCCGCCCAGGTGATGGGTGCGGAGACGGGCGCCGTGCCCACGGGTCGGACGGAGTACGGGGCGACGAGCGTCTTGTTGACCGCGTTCTGCGTGTAGTCCAGGCGAGCCCGTCCGCGCCGGTCACGCACCGCCCACTCCCATGAGATGAGCTCCGGTACGGTGCCGCCGACGGCTCGGCTGAGCTCCTCGATCCAGGCTGCCGTCTCCGCGAACTCGTAGCGCGGCTCGACGGGCACCCAGACCTGGATGCCGCGCTTGCCGGTCACCTTCGGGTAGCCGCGCACCGCGAGGTGGCCGAGTGCCGTCCGATACAGCCGCGCGAGCACGAGCACCTCGTCCCAGGTCGTCTTCGGTCCGGGGTCGATGTCGATGAGCGCATAGGTCGGTCGGTAGGGCGCCTCGGTCCGCGACGTCCAGGGGTGGAGCTCGATGGCTGCCTGGTTGGCGAGAAAGGCGAGCGCCGCCACCCGATCCGCGACGGCATACGTGTGCGAGTCCTCGGGGTTGTGGCTCTCGTAGTGCCACCGGGCGAGCCAGACGGGGGCGTGGGACGGGACCTCCTTCTCCCAGAAGTGCGGCCCAGCGGTGCCGTTGGGGTAGCGCGTCAACGTCAGGCCGCGCTCGCGCAGGTAGGGCAGGAGCACGGGCGCCATGGTCGTGTCGTAGCGGATGAGGTCGCGCTTCGTGAGCCCGGCGTCGGGGAAGATGACCTTGTCGAGGTTCGTCAACGAGACCTCGTGACCGCCGATCGACCACGTGCCCGCCTTGCCCATCGCGTCGAGTGCAGCCAGCTCGTCGGCTGTCGGCGCCTGGGCGGGCTCCGATGCCTTGGACGGCCGGGATGCCTTCGATGGCTTGGATGTCTTCGGTGCCTTCGTCGCCTTCGGTGGCTGCGGGGGCTTGGGGCTCGACGTCGTCATGGGCGATCGCTCCGTTGGCAGCTCACGTCGGACCGTGCGTGGGTCCTTCTCCGGCTCGATGCCGCGGAAGGCAGCCTGCCGGATGAGGTCGTCACGCGTCCACTCGGCGAAGTCGACACGGACCACGATGCGCGGATCGACCCAGTGCACCCGTGGCAAACGAGGTGTCGCGACAAAGGGACTCGTGTCGCGCTCCAACGTCGACAGTCGGGCCAGCAGGTCCTGACGGCTGCGGCCGTCGAGGCCGCTGCCGACCTCGCCCGCGAAGCGCAGGTCGTCGCCGTCGTAGACACCCAGCAGGAGCGAACCCAGGTCGCGGTGGGCGACGCTGCCGGGCTCCCAGCCGCCGACCACGAACTCCTGCTCCGGTCGATGCTTGACCTTCAGCCAGGCGTGGGACCGACGGCCAGGCTCGTAGCGACTCGACCGCCGCTTGGCCATCATGCCTTCAAGCCCAGTGGCCTTGACCGACGCGAAGAGCGACTCGCCGTCGCCGTCGATGTGCCCCGCGAAGCGGACCGTCGGGTGCTCGGCGAGGACCTCGCGTAGACGTGCCTTGCGAGCGTCGAGCGGCTCGTCGAGGAGCGACCTGCCGTCGAGATGCAGGAGGTCGAAGACCTGGTAGGCGATGGGCACGCGGATGTCCCGCTCTCGCTGGAAGCCAGCACGAGCCTGGAGCAGAGCGAAGGACGGATGGCCGGCCTCGTCGAGCGCCACGACCTCGCCGTCGACGATGGCCTCGCTGCCGGCCAGCCAGTCGGCCGGCGCGGCGGCCAGGTCGGGGAAGTAGCGCGCAGCGTCGCCACGATTGCGGGTCCAGAGCCTGACCTTGCCCTCGCGCACGACCGCCTCGACCCGATAGCCGTCCCACTTGACCTCGAACAGCCAGGCTGGGTCGCTGAAGGCACGATCGGAGAGCGACGCGGTCATGGGCGGGATGAAGTCGGGCATCACCGCCGAGCGCCCGAGGGTCATGGTCGGACGTCGCACGAGTTCGCGCCGGCATCGCCCCCGACGAGCCGCCACAGGCGATCGCGCTGGCCGGCGACGATGGCGTAGGCCGCCTCCGCGAGCGGACGGCTGCCGGGCAGCGTCCGCCAGGCGCGGATGATCGGCCCGCCTGGCAGCCGCTCGAGGATGTCGAGGGCAGCTGCGCCCCCGGACGAGATCCGGTCACCGCGCACGGCATGCAGCGCACAGTGCAGGTCACGGTCGGCCACGAGCGCGGCGATCCGCGGGTCGTCGCCGGCCTCCTGGAGCGCCAGCAGCCGGACACGAGCGTGGCGGTCGGCGCGCCGGATGCGGGCCGCCGTCCAGGCGCAGAAGCCGCAGTCGCGGTCGTAGAGCACGGTCAACGTCTGGTCGTCGGCGGCCATCGGGCGAGGGTACCGCGCGTCGACACCGGGCACCGGCCGGCGCTCGCACGTGCCTAGACTTTGTCCCGTGATCGTCGACCGCCGGCGCCGTGAGCGCATCCAGCGGGCAGTCCTCGACTGGTTCGCGGGCCAGGCCCGGACCTTCGAGTTCCGAGGGCTGACCGACCCCTACGCCATCCTCGTCTCGGAGGTCATCCTCCAGCAGACGCAGGCGGGCCGCGGCGAACCGGCCTGGCGAAGCTTCATGGCTCGCTTCCCGACCGTCGCGGTGCTCGCCGCCGCATCGCCGGCCGACGTTCTCAGGCAGTGGTCGGGGCTCGGCTACAACCGTCGCGCGGTGAACCTCCATCGCGCGGCGCAGGCCATCGTGGAGCGCCACGACGGGCTCGTCCCGGACGATCTCGGTGCCCTCCAGGCGCTGCCGGGCATCGGGCCTTACACGGCGCGCGCGGTCGCGGCCATCGCATTCGGCCAGGCCGTCGGTCCGGTCGACACGAATGTCCGGCGCGTCCTCGGCCGGGTCGTGGTCGGTCACGGCGATCGGCGTGACCTGGGCCGGGCGCTCACCGCGACCGAAGTGCAGGCGTTGGCCGACGACCTGGTGCCGCGGGGTCACGCGGCCGACTGGACGGCCGCCCTGATGGACATCGGCGCGACGCGTTGCCGGCCGGCTCGCGCCGATTGCACGACCTGCCCGCTCGAAGGTCTCTGCCGCTATGCCTCCGAGCGCGATTCGGATCATCGGGCACCGCGCGCGCGTGCCCGGCCGGCGCACCGCGTCGCGGAGCCCGGATCGCGCTACGCGTCGACCAGGCGCTGGCTGCGCGGCCGGATCATGGTCACGCTCGCCGACGCGGATGACGAGGCATGGGTCGTCATCCGTGGCCCGATCGGGGACCACGACGCGGCTTCGGTCGATCGGGCGCTCGACGGGCTTGCGGCGGAGGGCATGGCCGAGTCCGACGGGCGCGGACGGTGGCGTCTGCCAGGCAGCTGAAGACCGCGACGCCCGCGGCGGTACGATGCATCTGCCGTGACCATCCCCACCCGCCAGACCACCCTGCCCGCGCTGCTGCCGACCACCGACCCGCTGCTCGCCGATCAGGCGCTCGACCTGCCTAAGCTGTCGCGCCATTGGCGCATCTTCGCGACGCGTCCGGCGATGAGCGGCGAGGCGATGCGCGGCGCCGACACACGCGCCCATCGACAGGGCGTGCTGAGCGAGCGGCTGATGGGCGAGGCCGGCTTCGCCGTGGCCGCCGTCGTCCGGGCGCTCCTCGTGACCACCGAACGTGTCGACCATGGCCCGGTGCTCGTGCTCATCGGACCGGGCAACAACGGCGGCGACGGGAGCGTCGCCGCTCGTCACCTCGCGACAGCGGGCCTGCGGACCGTGTGCGTCTTCGTGGCCTCGGAGGAGACGCCGTCCACGCCGGATGCACGCGCTGCGTGGGAGCAGCTTGACGGCACGAGCGTGGAGCGCATCCACGCCACCAACGAGCGCGACGTGCGCTACCTCACGGCGGGCATCGAGCGGGCCGCCGTCATCGTCGACGCGCTGCTCGGGAGCGGCGTCCACGGGCCGCTTCGTGAACCGATCCGGACGGCGGTCGACCTCGTCAACCGCGCTCGCGCCGAGGGCGTGCCGGTCGTCGCCGTCGACACGCCGACGGCGGTCGATCTGACCAGTGGCGCGGCGTCCGATCCGGTCGTCCGTGCCGACCTGACCGTGACGTTCCATCGACCCAAGCTCGGGCATGCCACGCGCGACGGACGCGCGCTCGCCGGCCGCGTGCTCGTGGCACCCATCGGCATCCCGCCGACCGCTGACCCTGATGGCTGAGCCCACGAGGGGCCGGCTTGGGATGCGATGACCCGCCCGCTGCCGGCCTGGCTCAAGGTCCTCGCCATCGGAGCCGTCGTCGTCCTGACGGTCGGCGCCGCGGCCCTGCTGGCCATCGTCGTGCCGCCCGTCGGCGACGCCGTCCGTCAGGCGCCGGTCGTCGTCATCGTCCTCATCGCCGGCACGCTGCTCGTACTCGGAGCGACCATCCGCGGGTCCATCCGCCGCCGCTGAGGCTGATCCCGGGCTGGCCGGACCGACGACACGACGCCTAGGAACGCTCGCTGCGCGTGAAGGTGAGCTTGCGTTCCTGGCCGTGGAGCAGGCGGTCGATGTTGTCGGCGTGTGCCAGCCAGACCACAAGGGCGCCCAGGATCCCGAATACGAGCAAACCGGGCGGCAGGATGCCGGCGACGACGAGGGCGAGCATGATGACGGCCGCCGCTGCCGAGCCGAGCAGAGATCCCAGCGAAACGTAGCGGCTGAGGCCGATGACGACGAGGAAGACTGGTGCCGCGAGGAGGCAGACGAGCGGTGCGATAGCGAACATGGCGCCGATGCCGGTGGCTACACCGCGGCCGCCATGGAAGCCAAGGAAGACCGAGCGCCAGGCGCCGACCACGGCCGCCAGGCCGACCAGGGCGACGACGATGTCGGGCGACTGGAAGTACTTGGCGATGAGGACCGGCACGGCGCCCTTGCAGCCGTCGAACAGGGCCACGCTCAGGCCACGCGTCCAACCCATCGCCCGCAAGGCATTGGTGCCGCCGGTCCGCCCGCTGCCGACCGTCCGTGGATCGACCCCGCCGGTCGCGCGAGCGACCAGCACGCCCGTCGGGACGGAGCCGATGAGGTAGGCGACGAGGACCAGGAGCGCGGCACCGGCCAGACCGTCCACGCGCCGAGGATAGCGCACGGAGCCGGCGACCTGGTCGGTCGCCGGCCCGGGTCCGGGGAGTCGTTAGGCGCCCCGGGAGGGTCAGGGCTCCGTGAGGGGTGCGGCCGCCAGTGCGTGGAGCATCGCGGTGTCCCAGAGGACGACGCTCTGATAGCCCATCGCGTCCGCGCTCATCTCAGATGGCACGCTGTAGTCCTGCATGCCGTTCGCGGCCTTGAGCGGACCGAGATCGAGGATCGCCGACTGATCGATGTCGGTCGTCGCCGCGACATCGGCATTGGTGACCATGACCACGTTCGTGTGATCGATGCCCGCCGTCTCGAAGTCCTCGAGGACGACCGTGAACGAGCCGTCGGCGAGGTGCTTGAGCGCGACCATCCCCGTCGCGGATCCGTCAACGTCGTGGAACTCGCCGCTTGCCACGACCTCCGGCGCCGCAACCGACGCCGGCGCGGCGCTGGGCGCCGTCGACGCCGCGGGTGCTGCGCAGGCGCCGACGACCAGAGCCAGCGCGGCCACCATCGCGGTCAGCAGAGCGAACCGCGGCAGGGAGGGCCGTGTGGCGGGCCGCGTCGCCGCGCGAGCCCGTGGATGGGGCCGTGGTTCCGTCATCTGTCTCTCCCGTTCTCAGTCGGTTGACCCCACCAGCACAGGCTGCCTGTCGACCGTGACGCGGGAATGACGTCACGATGACGGGCGCTCGATGCCGGCGGCTCACCAGTCGAGCCGGGTCGTCATGCACGCGTCATCGGAAGGTGGGAACGTAGGCCCATGACCGCTCAGCCGGGCCGCCGTTCGCTCATCGCCGGCTTCATCGCCGCCGGTCCGGCGCTGCTCATCCTGGTCCTCGGCCGACTGGCCTTCGACCGGCCGGGTCTCATCGAGGTCGTCTCGGACGGCTTCAGCCGCTTCCTGCCGGTCGAGGTCTTCGAGGTCCTCATCTCGACGCTCGGCTCGGTCGCCAAGGGCCTGCTGACCCTGGGCATCGCCGCCGGCATCGTCATCGCCGGCGCGCTGCTCGGACGCCTCGCGCTCGACCTGACGCGACGGCGCGGACCGTTCTTGGCGACGGTCCTGGTGGCCGTCAGCGCCCTGCTCGTGGTCGAGCTGCTGGTATTGCCCATCTTCGGTGCCGGCTTCGTGGGCAGCGAGGTCGTCTCCGAGGGCGTGGCACTCCAGGGACCGATCGTCGCGGCGGCCATCGTCTTCGCGACCCTGCTCATCGGCCTGCGCGAGACATGGCTGCAGCAGGCCGACGCGCCGGGGGCCGTCGCGGTCGGCGACGCGGCCGCGTTCGCGACCGTGGCCGGGAGCGATCCGACGCCCGAGGTGCCGCTCTCGGACGAGCGACCCGTCATCCGCCAGGCACCGTCGTCAGGCGACCTGACCCGCCGCGGCTTCATCGGCCGAGCCCTCCTGGCCATCGGCGGCGTCGCCTTCGCGGGCTCGTTCCTGACGCTCATCTCGCAGGTCCTGGCGTCGCCGCGCAACAGTCGCGACACGACGGCCGGCGCCGACGATCCGGGCGGCTTCGGTCCGACACCGGCGCAGACGCCGGTCGAGGACTTCTACACGGTCAACAAGAACCTCGGCCCGACGCTCGTCGAGGGCGCCACCTGGGCGCTCGTCATCGACGGGCTCGTCGACCGACCGACCCGCATCGATCTGGCCGAGCTGCAGACCCTGCCCTACCAGGAGGCCTACCGGACGCTCGAGTGCATCTCGACGGACATCGTGCGCGGCGATCACCTCATCGGCAATCAGAAGTGGCGGGGCGTGCGCGTCGCCGACCTGCTCGATCGCGTCGGTGCCCAGGCGGCTGCCACGTGGGTCCTCTGGGAGGCCGACGACGGTTTCACCGAGTCGCTGCCCATCGAGGTCGCTCGCCATCCCGATACCTGGATCGCCTACCTCATGGGCGATGCGGCGCTGACACCGGAGCACGGCTTCCCGGCTCGAGTCCTCATCCCCGGCCGTTTCGGCATGAAGCAGCCCAAGTGGCTGCGGCGGATGCAGCTCGCCGACCACGAGGAGGCCGGCTACTGGGTCCAGCGCGGCTGGGACGAGGAGGCGGTCGTGCGCACGATGTCGCGCATCGACTGGCCGGCCAACCTGGCGGTCGTCGAGGTCGCCAGGCCGCTCACGGCCTACGGCATCGCCTTCGCCGGCGACCGCGGCATCGCCCGCGTCGAGGTCAGCCCCGACGGCGGCTCGAGCTGGGTCGAGGCGGAGCTGGAGGACGCCGTCACGCCGCCACTCGGCGAGCTGACCTGGGTGCGCTGGCGGGCCGACCTGATCGCGCCGGCCGAGCCGGGCGGCATGGAGATCGTCGTCCGGGCGACCGACGGTGACGGCGAGACCCAGTCCGGCGAGGTGACGCCCGCCCTGCCGTCGGGATCGACCGGTTGGCATGGCATCGTCGTGAGCGCCGCCTGAAGCATCCCCGGCTGACCGGGCGTCGGTTGCGGGCACTCCGGGGCCGCCGTACCATCGCCGCGTGACCTGCCGATCCGGAGCCTGTTGACCCGTGGCCGTCGGATCGTCGAACAGCTTCGACCTCGTCGTCCTCGGCGCCGGCACCGGCGGCTACTCGGCGGCCTTCCGAGCCGGTCAGCTGGGGCTCAAGGTCGCCCTCGTCGACGCGTCCAAGATCGGTGGCACGTGCCTCCACGTCGGCTGCATCCCGACCAAGGCGATGCTCGAATCGGCCGACTTCTACGCCCGGGTCAAAAAGGCCGCCGATTACGGCATCACGACCGGCGACGTGGCCGCCGACTATGCGGCGATCGCCAAGCGTCGCGGCCAGGTCGTCGACCGGCTGACGAAGGGCCTCATGAGCCTGGTCAAGAAGAACCAGGTCGAGTTCATCCACGGCCGCGGCACGCTCTCCGGCGGCAAGAAGGTCGAGGTCGACATCCTCGGCGACGACGAGGCTCCGGCCGGCCACCGGACGCTCGACGCGACGGACGTCATCCTGGCCACCGGCAGCCGTGTCAAGTCGCTGCCCGGTCTGGTGCCCGACGGCGAGCGGATCGTGACCAGCGATGACATCCTCACGTCGACGTCCCTGCCTGGCAGCATCGTCATCGTCGGTGGCGGCGCGGTGGGCGTCGAGTTCGCCAGCTTCTACGCCGACATGGGCGCCAAGGTCACCGTCCTCGAGTACCTGCCCAACCTCGTGCCCCTCGAGGACCGCGATGTCAGCGTCGAGCTCGAACGCTCGTTCAAGCGCCGCGGCATCGACGTCATGACGAACGCCCGCTTCGACACCAACGCGGTCAAGGTGACCAAGGGCGCCAAGGGCAGCGTCAGCCTGATGGTCGGACCCGATGGCAAGGAGCCGACCGAGCTGACGGCCGACCAGCTCCTCGTCGCGACGGGACGAGCCGCGGTCATCGACGACATCGGCCTCGAGACGACGCGCGCGAAGGTCGAGAAGGGTGTCGTCCAGGTCGACCTGCGCACGATGCGCACCGCCGAGCCGCATCTCTATGCCGTGGGCGACATCGTCGGCGGCCTGTGGCTGGCGCACGTCGCCGGCCACGAGGGGTTGGCCGCCGTCGCCGCCATCGTGGGCGCGGAGTCCGAGGGCGTCGACTACCTCAAGATGCCGCGCACGACGTACAGCCGGCCGCAGATCGCGAGCATCGGACGCAGCGAGGCCGAGTGCGAGCGCGACGGCATCTCGTTCAAGACGGGCAAGTTCCCGTGGATCGCCATCGGCAAGGCGCTCATCGGCGGCGAGTACGAGGGCTTCGCCAAGGTCATCGCCGACAAGGAGACCGACACCATCCTGGGTGTCCACCTCATCGGGCCGCATGTCACCGATCTCATCGCCGAGGCCAGCGCCGCGATGCTCCTCGAGGCGACCGCCTGGGAGCTGGGCGCCACCGTGCATCCCCATCCGACGCTCTCGGAGGCGCTCGGGGAAGCCGCCCTCGCGATCGAGGGTCGGGCCATCAACGGCTGACGATGAGCGCCCGGGCCGCGACCGGCCGCACCGACGCGACCCGGAGCAGCACCACCGCGACTGCTGAGGCGTTCGGCGCCGAGCTCGGTCTGACGCCCGAGCGGTTGCTCGAGATGCTTCGACTCATCTGGCTCACGCGCGCCCTCGATGAGCGGATGTGGATCCTGAACCGGGCCGGCAAGGTGCCCTTCGTCATCTCGGGGCAGGGCCACGAGGGCGCCCAGGTCGGAATCTTCAGCGACCTGCGGCACAACCACGACTGGATGGTCCCGTACTACCGATCCGTGGCCGCCTGCCTGACCTTCGGCATGACGCCGCGCGAGATCATGCTCGCCCAGTTCGCCCGCGCCAGCGACCCCAGCTCGGCCGGTCGCCAGATGCCCGGCCACTACGGCGGCGCCCAGCACAACATCATGTCCCAGTCGTCGCCCGTCGCGACCCAGGTCCTGCATGCCGTGGGCATCGCCCTGGCAGCCAAGATCCGGGGCACCGACCAGGTCTGCGTGACCGAGCTGGGGGAGGGGTCGAGCAACCAGGGCGACTTCCACGAAGGCCTCAACTTCGCGGGCATCCATCGCCTGCCGGTGGTCATCGTGGTCGAGAACAACGGCTATGCGATCAGCGTCCCCGCCGCTCAGCAGAGCGCCGTCGCAGACATCGCCTCGCGCGCCGCGGGATACGCCATGCCTGGCGTCATCGTCGACGGCGCCGACGTGCTCGAGTGCTATCGCGCCGGCCGCGACGCCATCGCGCGTGCGCGACGCGGCGACGGGCCGACGCTCATCGAGGCCAAGGTCACCAGGCTGACCGCGCACTCATCGGACGACCAGCAGACGAAGTACCGCAGCGCCGAGGATCTCGAAGCGGGCCGCAGCCACGACCCGCTGCCCCGCTTCCGGGCCGAGCTGCGCGAGGCCGGCATCCTGAGCGACGCGGCTGAGACGGCCATGGAGACGGCCATCGCAGCCGATGTCGAGGACGCCACCGACTGGGCGGAGGCCCAGCCCGAGCCCGATCCGGCGACGGCCGAACGCCACGTCTACTTCGAGCCGGAGGCCTGAGCGGAGCCATGGCCATCCGCACGATCGTCGAATCGGTGCGCGAGACGCTGGCCGATGAGATGCGGCGCGACGAAACGATGATCATCCTGGGTGAGGATGTCGGCCGCAAGGGCGGGGTCTTCCTGGCCACGGACGGCCTGTTCGGGGAGTTCGGCGGTGAGCGGGTCATCGACACGCCGCTCTCCGAGTCGCTCATCGTCGGCGCCTCGATCGGCGCCGCCGTGAACGGCCTGCGGCCGGTGCCCGAGATCCAGTTCGCCGACTTCATCTTTCCGGCCTTCAACCAGATCGTGAGCGAGGCGGCGCGCCTGCGCTATCGGTCGAACGGCACCTTCGGCTGCCCCATCACCATCCGGGCACCGTACGGCGGCGGCGTCCACGGGGCGCTCTATCACAGCCAGTCGGTCGAGGCCTATTTCGCCCACGTGCCCGGGCTCAAGATCGTCGTGCCGTCGACGCCCTACGACGCCCGGGGCCTGCTGCGCTCGAGCATCCGCGACCCCGATCCGGTCATCTTCTTCGAGCACAAGAAGCTCTACCGCTCGGTCCGCGGCGAGGTGCCCGAGACGGACTACGTCGTGCCGCTCGGCAAGGCCCAGGTCTCGCGTGCCGGCGACCAGGTCACGGTCATCGCCTACGGCCTGATGACCCACTACAGCCTGGAGGCGGCCGAGATCGTCGCCTCGGAGGGCCTGAGCGTCGAGGTCATCGATCTGCGCACGCTCCGCCCCCTCGACCGCGAGACCCTCCTGACGTCGGTCCGCAAGACCGGCAAGGCGGTCATCGTCTACGAGGACAACCGCTTTGGCGGCTATGGCGCGGAGGTGGCCGCCATCCTCGCCGAGGAGGCCTTCGAGTACCTCGACGGTCCGATCATCCGTGTCGCAGGTCCCGACGTCCCCGGCGTGCCCTACAACCACCGACTGGAAGACTGGTTCATGGTCAGCCCCGACCAGATCGCCGACGCCGTCCGGAGGCTGGCCGCCTATTGAGTCGAGCCGGTCGCCGATCTTGGTGGTCTGATTGGTCTAGACCATTCAAGCCAGCTGTGCTAGGTTCGCTGCCATGACCCCGCCGCTCCACGTCACGACCGCCGACCGCATCGAGGCGGACATCCGCTCCGGAGTCTGGGCGCCCGGCAGCCGACTGTTGTCGGAGCGCGAGCTGAGCCGAGCGCTCGACGTCAGCCGGTCCACGCTCAGGCTGGCACTCGACGACCTCGAGCTGCGCGGGCTGGTCACGCGCCACCAGGGACGGGGCACGTTCGTGGCACGTTCGCCGATCCAGCACGGGCGTCTGCCTCGGGTCGGTCGCCCGACCGGAAGGGCCCTCGAGGGTCGGACGATCCTGGTCACCGGCTCGACCGGGATCGCTGCGGCCGCCGCGGAGCGCGTCGCCGACGACGGCGCCCGCGTCTTCGTGACGTCTCGCACAGCTGCCAACTGTGCCGCTCTCGCCGCCCGACTTCGAGACGCCGGCGCGGAGGCCGACCACCTCGCCGCCGACCTGGCCGACGAGGTCCAGGCGCGGCATGCCGTTGACGCCTGCCGGGCGACCTTCGGCCGCATCGATGGTCTCCTGGCGGTCGCGGGGGGCAGCGGCCGGCGGTTCGGCGATGGACCGCTCCACACCGTCACGGGCGAGGCCTGGGACGCGACGCTAGCGCTCAACGCACGCAGCCAGGCGCTCGTCCTGGGCGCGGTCCTGCGGGTCATGCTCGAGCAGTCTCCGGATGCACGAGGCCACCGCGGCGCGATCATCCTCGTCACCAGCGTCCTGGCCAGCGATCCGGTCCCGACGCTCTTCGCGACCCATGCCTATGCCGCCGCCAAGGGGGCCGTCGACGCTCTCGTTCGGACGACGGCCGCCTTCTACGCGCCGTGGGGCATCCGGGTCAACGGCCTGGCTCCGGCGCTGACCGACACGCCGATGGCCGCTCGCGCCGCAGCCGATCCGGCGACGGTCGCCTTCGCGGCACGCAAGCAGCCGCTCGCCGGCGGCTTCGTGGCTACCTGGGACGTGGCCGGCGCGGCGCGCTTCCTCCTTTCCGATGAGGCGGCGATGATCACTGGGCAGCGGCTCGTCGTGGACGGTGGCTGGTCCGTGACCGCGGCAGCGCCCGGCGACCCGACGCGGGCGGCCGGCTGATGGAGACCTACGCCAGCGTCGACGTCCTCGTCGTCGGCTCCGGGTCGGCCGGCTCGACGGCCGCCATCGCCGCCGCGCGTCGTGGGGCTGCCACGCTGCTCGTCGAGAAGCAGGCCTTCCTGGGTGGCACGAGCACCGCCGTCCTCGACACCTTCTACGGCTTCTGGACCCCGGGCGAGCAGCCGCGCAAGGTGGTCGGTGGCATCGGCGACGACGTCGTGGCGGAGCTGCGTGAGCTCGGGCCGGTCGTCGAACGGCCCAACACGTACGGCGCCGGCACCGGCATCACCTATCACCCGGACCACCTCAAGGTCGCCTGGGAGCGGCTCGTCCCACGGTCGGGCGCCCGGATCCTGCTCCACGCGTTCGTCCAGGACGCCGTCGTCCGGGGTGGGCGTATCGAGGGCGTCGTCGTGGCCACCAAGGCGGGGCTGCAGGCCATCGATGCCCGTGTCGTCATCGATGCTTCAGGCGACGCCGACGTGTGCGCCTTCGCCGGCGTGCCGACCGAGCTGGCCGGTGAGCTCGAGCCCGCTCAGACGCTGACGACCACGTTCCGCATGACCAACGTCGACATGGACCGACGCCGAGGCGTCGACCGCGCCGCTCTCCACGCCCTGATGGCCGACGCCGCCGAGTCGGGCGCCTACGCCCTGCCGCGCCGCGAGGGCTCCGACCACCCGACGCCGATCCCGGGCGTCACCGCCACGATCATGACCCGCCTCGCCCCGACGGGCGACGCCGCCGGGCGGACCATCAACGCCAGCGACCCCGACTTCCTGACCCAGGCCGAGATGGCGGGCCGCCGCCAGGCGCTCGAGTACGTCCGCTTCCTGGTCGATCGCGTGCCCGGCTACGAGCACGCCAGCCTCGTCGGCATGGGCATCCAGCTGGGCGTGCGGGAGACGCGGCGCGTCTATGGCGACTATCGCCTCACACGCGATGACGTCCTGGCCGCGCGGCAGTTCGACGACCAGGTCGGCCTCTGCGGGGCGCCCATCGAGGACCATCAGCCGGGCACCGGCACCCGCTGGCAGTACCTGCCCGATGGGCAGGCGGTGGGCATCCCGTTCCGGACGTTGCTGCCGGTCGGCGTCGAGAACCTGCTCGTGGCCGGCCGCTGTTTCTCGGCCACCCACGATGCCCACGCCTCGGTCCGCTCGATGGCACAGTGCATGGCCATGGGCCAGGCAGCGGGCACGGCGGCTGCGCTCTCGGTCGAGGGGGGCCGGAGCGCTCGCGAGCTCCAGGTCGGGGGCCTGCTCGATGTCCTGCGCGGCGATGGCGCGATCCTGTCCCTCGACGAGTCCGCGCCGGCATGAGCGGCCGGGATGGCCTCGCGGCGCCGTTCGTGCGCACGGTCCTCGGGGACATCGCACCGGCCGAGCTCGGGGCGACCGACGCCCACGAGCACCTCATCATCGACGGCGGTCGGATGGTCGAGTCCTCGCCCGACTTCCTGCTCGCGGACGTGGACAAGGCCGTCGAGGAAGTCAGCGATGCGGCCCGATCCGGGCTCGGCGCCGTCATCGACGCCATGCCCTGCGACCTGGGACGCAGCGGGCGCAAGCTGGCCGAGATCTCTCGCCGGACGGGTGTCCACGTGGTTGCGGCGACCGGGCTGCACCTGGCGAGCTGGTACCCGGCCGAGCACTGGGGCAACATCGGCGCCGTCGAGGTGCTGACCGAGCGTTTCAGGACCGAGATCGCCGACGGTCTCCGCGACGGCAACGGACCCGCGCCCCACCGAGCCGGGGTCATCAAGGTCGCCGGCAGCGTCGCACGACTCAGTGACCGAGACAGGCGCGCCTTCCAGGCAGCAGCGGCAGCGCATCGGCTGACCGGCTGTCCAATCCTCACGCACTGCACCGACGGCACCGCGGCGCCGGAGCAGGTCGCGCTGCTCATCGACGCCGGCGTCGCACCAGGCACCGTGACCCTCTCGCACACCGACAAGGTCGTCGACCGTGGCTACCACCGAGACCTGCTGAGCACGGGCGTGAACGTCGAGTACGACCAGGCCTTCCGCTGGCCGACCGACGGCGACAACGGCACGCTCACGCTGCTCGACTGGATGCTCGAGGACGGCTACGGGGCGCAGCTGATGGTCGGGCTCGACGCCGCCCGGCAGGGCTACTGGCGGGCATACGGCGGACGACCCGGACTGGCCTTCCTGCTCGGCGATCTGGCCCTCATGATGGACGGCCGCGGCATCGTCGCCGATGCCCGACGACGCATCTTCGTCGACAACCCAGCGCGGGCATTCGCCTTCCGGGCACAGGAGGCCTGATCGATGGACCGACCGGCCAGCGGCGTGGCCCTCGAGCGACCCGCCGGCGGCCTGCTGACGAGCACGGCCGGCTCCTATGCCCGACCGTCATGGCTGTTCGCCGGCCTGACCGCCGCCGAGCGCGGTGAGCTGGGCGCGGCGGACGTCGCCGAGCTGCTCGACGATGCGGTGGACCTGGCGCTGCGAGAACAGGAGACGGCCGGCATCGACGTGCTGACCGACGGCGAGATGCGCCGCGCGGGCTTCTTCACGGCCGCCTTCTACGGGCACCTGACCGGCCTTCGACCGCTGGCTCCCGGCCGCCTCGTCGGCCCCACCGGGCACGACCAGCAGCACCGCTTCGAGGTCCTCGAGCCGATCACGGCGCCGACCGGCCTCGGCGTCGTAGCCGAGTACGCGTACGCCCGCGCGCACACGAGGCGGCCGCTCAAGATGACCGTCCCCGGTCCGTTCACGCTGTCCGGCCGCCTGACACACGGCCCCGGCCAGGTCTACCCCGATCGGCTCGCGGCGGCGTGGGCGTTCGTGCCCATCCTCAACGCCGAGCTGCTCGCCCTCGCCGCGGCTGGGGCGACGTTCGTCCAGGTCGACGAGCCGTCGCCTGCCATCCACCCCGAGGCGGAGG
>DATBSD010000159.1:0-14149 GCA_036559965.1 Candidatus Limnocylindrales bacterium | reverse complement strand
CCATGTAGTAGACGGTGTTCGTGTTCTTGGCGCTGACCTGGGCATCGAGCAAGTGGTTGATGAACAGGTTGGCGGCCACCGGATGGGGCGCGCCCTGGAGGACGACGGCTGCGTCCGAGCCGCGGACGGCGCCCTCCTCGGGCAGCACGAACGTCATCGACGGGCGCGTCTCCTGGACCGTCCAGATGTCGCCGCTCCAGTCGTGGCCGATCCACATGTTGCCGGACTTCAGGTCACCGATGGCATCGCCGCTGTACTTGCGCACCAGCGGGCGCTGCTCCTTGAGCAAGGCGAGGGCGGCGTCGAGCTCGGCGTCATCGACCGTGTTGATGCTCTTGCCCTGCCGGATGAGCGCGGCCGCGAAGACCTCGCGCTGGTCGTCGAGCATCATGATGTGGTTGTCGAAGCGCGGGTCCCAGAGCGCCGCCCAGCTCGAGAGGTCCTCGTCGATCTTCTTCGTGTCGTAGGCGAAGCCCGTCGTCCACCACATGTAGGGCATCGAGTGGGCATGCCCCGGGTCGTAGTCGGGATCCATCCACTCGGCGGCAAGGTTCTTGACGTTGGGGATGAGCGACAGGTCGAGGGGCAGGATGCGGCCCGCCTCGACCAGGCCGGGCACATCCGTGTCGGTCGGGAAGGTGATGTCGAAGCCGGTGTTGCCCTGCTGGACCCGCGGGTACATGACGTCGTAGGAGTCGAAGTACGTCTCGGTGACCTTGACGCCGTGCTGCTCCTCGAACTGCTTGATGATCTCCGGGTCCATGTACTCGGCGTAGTTGTAGATGAACAGCTCGCTCTCGGGCGACGGCACCGGCGTCGGGTCGGCGGAGGCCGTCGGGCCGGTCGACGGGGCGGTGGTCGCCGCAGCCTCGCTTGGCCGCGCGGCCGAGGGGCTGATGCTCGCGCCGCTGCCGGTGCACGCGGCGACGACGGGTGCCAGGGCGGCGGTGACGCCGATGGCGCTCATGCGCTCCAGCAACTGGCGTCGGGTGACCCTGCGTTCGGCCATGTAGCGCACGAGCTCGCGCTCGAGGTCGATCGATGAGCCGTCGTAGGGGTGTTTCATTCGTTGTCCTCCAGGCCCGGGCGAGGCCAATCCATCCTCGTCATGCCGTCTCCTCCAGGTCGGCCGGTCGATCCCCCAGCACGAGGGCGTCTTCCGGTGACCACGCCAGCACGACCGCATCATCGGCGGCCAGCCGGCCCGCGTGCCTGGATGCCAGAACGGTCAGCACGACCCCTCCGGCCGTGCGGACCTGGTACTGGACCGCCGAGCCCAGGTACGCGGACTGCGCGATGGTAGCCGACATCGCGGATCCTGCATCGGCATCGACGGTCGTGTCGTCGGCATCGGCATCGGGTGCGGGACGGATGGCGATGGCTTCCGGCCGCAGGCTGATGTCGACTTCCTGCCCGATGGCCCGACCAGCGCGACGGACGACGCATCGGTCGCCAGAGTCGAGCCGGACGACGGCGCCGCCCGGCCCGATGGCGTCGACCGTGCCGTGGAGCAGGTTCGTGGTGCCGATGAAGTCGGCCACGAAGGTGCTCGCGGGGCGTTCGTAGAGGGCCTCCGGGGTGCCCAGCTGCTCGACGCGACCCCGATGCATGACCGCGATGCGGTCGCTCATCGTGAGCGCCTCCTCCTGATCGTGCGTCACGTACACGAACGTGATGCCGACCTCGCCCTGGATGCGCTTGAGCTCCAGCTGGAGGCGCTTACGGAGCTTGAGGTCGAGCGCCCCCAACGGCTCGTCCAGCAGCAGCACGTTGGGCCGATTGACGAGCGCCCGCGCCAGGGCGACGCGCTGCTGCTGGCCGCCCGAGAGCTGGTTGGGCTTGCGCTTCTCGTAGCCCGAGAGGTGGACGAGCTCGAGCGCCTCGCCGGTCCGGCGCGCGATCTCATCGCGGGCGACCTTCTGGCGCTTGAGCCCGAAGGCGACGTTGTTGCCGACGTCGAGGTGCGGGAAGAGGGCGTAGTTCTGGAAGACCATGTTGACCGGGCGCTTGTCGGGCGGGTCGTCGGTCACGTCCCGGCCACGCAGCAGGACGCGCCCGTCGGTCGGCTGCTCGAATCCGCCGACCATCCGCAACGTCGTCGTCTTGCCGCAGCCCGACGGCCCGAGCAGCGAGAAGAACTCGCCCGAGCCGATGTCCAGCGAGATGCCGTCGACGGCGACGACGTCGCCGAACCGCTTCGTCAGCGCGGCGATGCGGATCTCCGGCGTCGCGCCGGGGGCGGTCGTCATGGGGCCGGAGCCTATCGTGCGATCCGGCGCGCGGCAAGCCGCACCACCGACGACAGCCGGACGGTCACACGACGCCGTGCCCGTCCGGCCCGGCGAGCCAGCCTGCCCGCCGGGCACGTGCGACCGCCTCGGCCGTCCGCTCCGCGCCCAGGGCGCGCCTGGCGTCGGCCAGCCGTCGGTCGGCGGTCCGTCGCGAGATGCCCAGCCGTGCCGAGGCCTCGCCGAGGGTGAGGCCGTCGGACAGGAGCGACAACAGCGCGCGGGCATCAGATGTCAGGGCGACCCGATCGGCAGCACGGGTGGACAGATCGGGCGCGTCATCCGAGCGAGGCACGGCCCCTACCGCCAGGGCGACCGCGTGGACTCGAGAGGTGGCGCCCAATCGACTCATCGCATTCGACAGGATCCGGGCCACGGTCGGCCGGCCGAGACCCATCCGCCGGGCGATCTCGATGTTCGTCTGGCCCCGGCCCACGAGATCGAGCAGCTCACGCTCTCGACGCGTCAGCGGCGGCTGTTCCGGCGACACGCCGCGTGGCGTTGTGGCGACATGCACGCCGGCCAGGCGCAGCGAGCGGCGGGCCCGTGCCGCGAGCGGTTCGAAGCCGCTCGCCTCTGCCTGCTCGAGCACGCCGGCCAGGTCCGCCCTCGCGCCGTCGGGGTCGGTGTCACGGCGATGGTCCGCGGCCGCCCAACGGCAGGTCATCGCGCGGACGGCGATGAACCCCTCCCAGAGCGCGGCCGCCTCGACGAAGCGACCGGCGGCCGCTGCCGCATCACCGGCCGCCAGGCGGCCGAGGCCCTCGAACTCGGGCGCGCCGCCGGCCAGGCTGCGGATGGGCGCTGCAGCGACAGCGAACGCGTCGTCGAGCTCGACGGCAGCCCAGGCACCCGTCAGGAGGGGCAGCACGTGTCCGCCGACGAGCGGCGTGGGGATCACGACGACGCGCTCGACGAGCTGGCGAGCTCGGTCCGGCCGGCCGCTCCAGAGTGCGATCTGTGCTCTGACCGCGAGCCACCGACCGCGACCGAACCAGTCGTCGGTGATCGCGGCCTCCATCGCCACGAGCCCGTCGTCGGCCTCGTCGAGACGCCCCAGAGCGCCCATCGCCAGGCATCGGAAGATGGCGGCAGCCTGGACCGCCCGGCGTGGCGCCGGGCGCTCGGTCAGCTCGTCCGCCGCCAGGAGCGCCTCGCGAAATCGCCCCGCCAGGATGTTCGCCTCGACGGCCTCGGCCTGGAATTCGAGGGCCGGCTCGGAGGCGCCGACCTCGTCGAAGCGCGCCACCTGGCGCTCGAGGAACTCGAGCGCTGCGGCGGAGCCGACGCCCATCAGCAGGGCCACGTTGATGACCCGACTGAGGTCCGCTGCCCGCGCGAAGGCGCCGGCGGCGAGGGCCCGGCCGATGGCGGCGTCGATCGGCGCGAGGTCCGTCGGCAGGCCAGCCAGGAGGCTGAGCGATTCGCGCAGGGCGGTCAGGTCGGCGCGCGCTGGGTCGTCGGCCGGGTGAGCCGCCAGTCGAAGGTCGAGGTAGCCGATCGCCTCGCCGAGTGCGCCATCGACGTTGACCATGAAGGCTGCCGACTCCCACGCCACGCGCGCCGCGGCCGGGCCAGCGGGTCCCGGCGACCAAGACCGCGCACGGATGAGCAAGGCACGCGCCTCATGGTGTCGACCAAGCTCATAGGCGGCGTGGGCGGCGAGGGCGTCGCCCTCTGCCCGTAGCTCAGGCCACGCCTCCCCGACGACATCGAGACCTACCTCGGACTCCGGGTCGTCTGGCTCCCGGAGCACCGCCAGGACGCCGGACCAGTCGCCCAGGGCATCGAGCGCCCTGGCCGCCGCGAGTCGCCGATCGAGCTGCGACCCGACCGGCTCCGATGAGCTCGCGTCGGCGGCGATGACCAGCAGCGAGGCGCGCTCCCGGGGGCCTTGGGCGGTTCCGATGGCCTCGGTCGCGACCGCCAGCGCTCGCAGTCGATCACCGGCCGCGAGCAGGTGCCGAGACCGTTCAGCCGGGTCGTCCAGGAGCTCCGCCAGCTCGACATGACGGCGTGCCAGCGCCGCGGGCGTCATGGTCGCCTCGACGGCGCGGGCGAGCAGTGCGTGGCGGATCTCGACGGCCTCGCCTCGCTCCACGACGATGCCCTCGGCGAGCGGCTCGGAGATGTCGGCGGCCAGTCGATCGCGCTCGATCGGCCGATCGGCGACAGCGAGCAGCTCGACGAGCGAACGACCCACCGCGGACAGGCGAGCGAGCCGTGTCGCGACGGACAGGCCGGGCAGGGTGGCAGCAGTGCCGGCGACTGCCAGCTCCTCCAGCAGGAGCGGATTGCCGGCGGCCTCGACGACGATGGCGTCGACGGCATCGCGACGCAGCTCCGGTCGCACGCGGACGACGACGGCGCGGGCATCATGGTCGTCCAACGGTCCGACGCGCAGGAGCTCGAAGTCGAGCCGTCGCAGGAGCTCGGGGCGCTCGTCGACGGCGGCGTCGTGCCCCAAGCGCACGGCGGCCACGACCTGGATGCGGTCGGCGAGCTGCGTGAGCGCATCGACCGCCGCCCGGTCGAGCCACTGGGCGTCATCCACGAACAGGATGTCCGGGCCGATGACGGCTTCGACATCGGCCGCGACCGCCGAGGCATCACCGTCGAGGGCGCGACCGAGAGCCTGACGAAGGGCCACGTACGGCAGGTCTTGCGCCGTGGCCAGGCCACCGCTCTCGAACGACCGCCGTCCGGACGATGCGATGGCGCGGCGGACGAGGGTCGTCTTGCCGATGCCGGCTTCGCCGAGCACGGCGACCGGACGATCGGCCTCGAAGGCGGCGAGCAGGCTGGCCAGCGTCGACGACCGTCCGAGGAACTGCTCCGTAGCGCCTTCCATCGGCGCATGGTCGTTGCCGCGAGGCGCCGCTGCAAGGTGCTCGTGGCGCGAACGGACGATGACGGACGGCGTCCGACGATGGAGCCTGAGGCGCAGCCCAGCGTGGCTGGCAGCCCAGCACGAGGTCGACCATGCGCTTCAGACCGATCGTCATCTCGGGCGTCGCGGCCCTCGTCCTGCTCGGATGCGGAGGCACCGGGTCGGGACAGCCGACCGATGGCGGCGAGCCACCGGCGCCTACGGATGCCGCGGCGCCGACCGAAGACCAGGGCAGCGGTTCCGGCTCGGGTGGCGCGAGCGGCGGGTCCGTGCCAGCCATCGCCAACGGCGATTACACGAGCGGCGCGGCGCACGTCGAGCTGAGTGGCGACAAGGATCTCGCCTTCGATGCCGACCTGCTCGTCGGCCTGGCGACGACCCTTGATGGCGCGAGCGCGATCACCTACACGTCACCGGATGGGGCCTCGTTCCAGCTGATCGTCGACCCGAGTTCGGGTGCCGGCGTGAGCGTCAGTGCCGCCGACCTGTTCGTGGCCGGCGGGGGCTGTCAGCTCGATCTCGACCGGAACGACGACTCCGGCATCGCCGGGACGCTGACCTGCGACGACGCACCTGGCTTCACCTCGGGCGGCGCCGTCCAGGCCATCGAGGACATCAAGGCCACGTTCACCGCGGATCGCTGAGGCGCGGCGGCTCGCGCAGGAACGCCAGCACCTCGCGGTCGAAGTCGGCCGACTTCTCCCACATCGGGTTATGGCCGGACCCGGCGATGACGACGAGGCGGGCACTCGGGATGGCCTCCGCGATCTGCTCACCGATGCGGGGCGCGCAGATCCGATCGTGCTGACCCCAGACGACGAGCGTCGGAGCCGCGATCGATGGCAGCTTGGCGCCCCAATCGATGCGCAGCAGGGCGGCAGTCGCGCCGGCCATGCGTGGGACGCCGGACCGGGCCATGTCGCGCAGCAGGACGAGCATGAGCGACGGCGACGTCCAGGGCAGGGTCCGCAGCGGCCCCGTGACGCGATGCCACCACGCGGGATCGAGCGACAGGAAGCCGGCATCGACGAGCACCAGCCGGTCGACGCACTCGGGATGATCGGCCGCCAGGCCGCCGGCCACGAGTCCGCCCATCGAGTGGCCGATGACGTGGGCCCGGGCGATGCCCCGCTCGGCCATCAGCGCGGCCACCTGGGCCGGCGCCTCTTCGAGGACGAGCCGCGCGTCGGGATGGCTCATGCCGAACCCCGGCAGGTCGATGGCGATGACGCGGAAGCCGGCCGAGAGGGCGGCCATGTTGCGCCGCCACCAGGTGCCCGAGCCGGCAAGACCGTGCAACAGGATGAGCGGTGGCCCGTCGCCGGCCTCGAGGGCGACGACCGGACCATGCGGCGACATCATCGAGCCGCCGCTCGATCCGCGACTCGTCGTGGCGCCCGTCACTAGACCGGGTGCCTAGGCGACCGGCGGCGTTCGAAAGACGCGCACCCTGCCCGGGGCGGTCGGGTCGTCGACGATCGGCTCGTCGGCCATCCAGGATCGGACGACGTTGGCCAGCTGCTCCGGGTGCGAGAAGTTGATGGCGTGCGCGGCACCCTCGATGGTCACCCCGGTGACATGCGGCAGGCCGTCGAGCCGCGCCTGCGCCCAGCGCTCGCTGACGAGCGGATCGCGACTGCCGAGCACCACCAGGGTCGGCAATCGGAGCTCGGCGATGCGGGCGGCCGTGGGGTAGCGGAGCATCGACTTGAGCAGATCCCAGGTGGCGACGAGGCCGTAGCGCAGGTAGTCCTCGACGGCGATGGGTGCCATGGCCAGTGGCTCCCGGACGCCAGCCAGGGCGAGCTGCGAGACACCCTTGCGGATGGGCAGGTTGTAGCGACCGCCGGCCGGCGAAACGAGGATGACCCGCTCGACGCGGTCTGGGAAATGGTCGATGAACTCGCCGATGATGGGGCAGCCGAGCGAGTTGCCGAGGAGCGTCGCTCGGTGTACCCCGACGTGATCCATGAAGCGCGCCAGGGCATCGGCGAGCTGCGGGATGTCGTAGGGATGCGGCGGGCGCTCGCTCCGCCCGAAGCCGGGCAGGTCGGGCACGAACGTCCGGAACCCCGGCGCGAGGCGCCAGGCCGTGGGCATCAGATAGCGACCCGAGATGGCGAAGCCGTGGATGTGGACGATGGTCGGCGCGTCGCCGGGCGGCTCGGGCCGGGCGTTCGTGCGGTAGAGCAGCCGCCGGTCATCGAGCCGCGTCCAGACCTCCTTGAGGCTGATCGGGTCGTCGTTCATGGGCCGCAGCCTAGCGCACGGACGATGCGATGACTGGACCCCGCTGCTCTGCGACTCGCCGCATGGATCCGGCTCGTTGGGTCACGATCCGCCGGCCGTCCACGATCGGTAGCGCGGCGGCCACTCGTCGGGGTCCAGACGCGCGCCGACGAGCGCCGAGTCGATGTCGAACGAGAACAGCTCGTACGTCTCGTCGGGCGTGAAGTACCAGCCGGCGGCGACGATCGACCGGAGCGGATCAGCCACGCTGCTGGCGTGCCCACGGAGCATGAACTCCTCGGGCACGCTGAGATCCATGTGGTTGTGCAGCGCGTAGCGACCGTCCTGCTGGAGGTCGCGCCGCTTCGGTGACGCGGTGATGAAGGCGACCAGGCGACCGTCGACGATGCCCACGCCGATGGGGTGGAGGCGGGGCGTGAGCGCTGCGCGAACCGTCGACAGCAGGGCCTCGCCATGGTCACCGCGAAACAGGAGCCGGCGGCCGATCGCCGCCAGGTCGGGCGCTGCGAGCTCGAACTCAGCCCATGTCGCCATGTCGCGTGCTCCCTGCTCTCCCGCCGTGGCCTCGCCATCATCACCGCTCTCGCGCATCGGGGCGAGCCTCCGTGACGGCGAGCATGCGGCCACCTATGCTGGGCGCTCTGGCGACGAGCCATGGCACGGAGTCCACACGAGTGATCTGCCCCACTTGCGGCACCGAGAATATGGCCACCGCCCGCTTCTGCATGGAGTGCGCGACGCCGTTCGCCGTCGCCTGCTCGAGCTGCGGCGCGGCCAACCTGCCGGCGGCGAAGTTCTGCTCGGAGTGCGCAACGCCGATCGCCGGCAGCGCGCGGCCGGCCACGCCGAGTGCGACAACCCCGAGTATCGCGGCCACGGGAGGAGCCCTGCCGCGTGATGTCGTCGCCGAGCGACGGCTGGTGACGGTCCTGTTCGCCGATCTGGTCGGCTTCACCGCCTTCGCCGAGGGTCGCGATGCCGAAGAGGTGCGCGAGCTCCAGGAACGCTACTTCGCCCTCGTGACCGAGGTCATCGGGCGCTACGGTGGGACGGTCGAGAAGTTCATCGGCGACGCGGTCATGGCGCTCTGGGGTGCCCCTGTCGCGCGGGAGGACGACGCGGAACGCGCGGTGCGCGCCGGCCTTGATCTTGTCGATGCCGTGCGGGGTCTTGGCCCGGGCATCGAGGCGCGGGCCGGCATCCTGACCGGCGAGGCGGCCGTCACCATGGGAGCGACGAACCAGGGCATGGTCAGTGGCGACCTGGTCAACACGGCCAGCCGCCTGCAGAGCGTGGCGCCGTCATCGACGGTCCTCGTGGGCGAGGTCACCCAGCGGGCGGCTGCCGGCGCCATCGTGTTCGAGGCCGCCGGCGAGCAGCTGCTCAAGGGCAAGGTCAGTCCGGTGCCCGCGTGGCGAGCGCTGCGCGTCGTCGCCCAGCGCGGCGGGGTCGGCCGTTCCGAGTCCCTGGAAGCGCCGTTCGTGGGGCGGGACGAGGAGCTGCGCCAGCTCAAGGACCACTTCCACGCCACGACCCGCGAGGGCAGGCCACGTCTCGTCAGCGTCATGGGCCCGGCCGGTATCGGCAAGTCGCGCCTCGCCTGGGAGTTCCTGAAGTACATCGACGGGCTCGTGGAGAACGTCTGGTGGCACGAAGGCCGGTCGCCGTCCTACGGCGACGGCATCAGCTTCTGGGCGCTGGGCGAGATGATCCGCGGCCGCGCCCGCATCCAGGAGGACGCCGACGAGGCGACGACCAGGAGCGCCATCTCGGCCGTGCTCGCGCAGCACGTGCCGGATGCCGGCGAGCGCGCATGGATCGAGCCCGCCATGTTCTCGCTCTTGGGCATCGACACCGGCGTGGGGTCGCAACAGCTGTTCGGAGCGTGGCGCACCTTCTTCGAGCGCATGGCCGCCACCGGGCCGGTGGTCATGGTCTTCGAGGACCTGCACTTCGCCGACGCTGGCCTGCTCGACTTCATCGACCAGATGCTCGAGTGGAGCCGGAGCTCGCCCATCCTCATCCTGACCCTGGCCCGGCCAGAGCTGCTCGAGCGGCGGCCGGATTGGGGTGCCGGCAAGCGCAGCTTCACGTCGATCCACCTCGAGCCCCTGGCGGTCGATGCCATGCGTGACCTGCTCGCGGGGCTCGTGCCTGGCCTGCCGACGCCAGCGCGCGATGCCATCGTTGCCCGTGCCGACGGGGTCCCCTTGTACGCGGTCGAGACGGTGCGGATGCTCCTGTCCCAGGGCCGCCTGGTCGCCGACGACGGCGTCTACCGCCCGATCGACGATCTCTCGGACGTGGCCGTTCCCGAAACGCTGACCGCCCTCATCTCGGCACGACTTGACGAGCTCGACCCGGCCGACCACGCCCTGATCGCCGACGCCGCCGTCCTGGGTCAGAGCTTCAGCTCAGCGGCGCTGGCCGCCGTCGCGAGCCTCGACGAGCCGGCGCTCGAACCCCGCCTTCGGGCCCTGGTCCGGCGCGAGCTCCTGGTCCAGGAGGTGGACCCGCGTTCGCCCGAGCGCGGTCAGTTCGCCTTCGTCCAGGCGCTCATCCGCGAGGTCGCCTACAACACGCTCGCCAAGCGCGACCGCAAAGACCGTCACATCGCGGCGGCGCGCTACTTCGAGTCGCTCGGTTCGGACGAGCTGGCCGGGGCGCTGGCCGGGCACTACCTGGCCGCCCAGAGCTACGCCACGCAAGGGCCCGAAGCGGACGCCCTCGCTGCACAGGCGAGGATCGCACTTCGCGCGGCTGCGGAGCGGGCCGCTGCACTCGGGTCGCACGCCCAGGCCATCACGTTCCTCGAGCATGCGCTGGCGGTCAGCCCGGACGCCTCGGATCGGGCCGACCTTCACGAGCGCGCTTTGGCATCGGCGATGCAGGGGCTGGCCGGTGCGGTGGCGGAGCGGCATGCGCGCGAGGCCTTGGAGGCCCGGCGCGAGCTCGGCGAGCGGCAGGCGATCGCGATGGCGATCGCCGACTATGCCAAGGCGGTCTGGTTCTTCGGCACAGAAGGCGACCGAGTGCTCGAGATCGTCATGCCCGGATGGGAAGAGTTCGCGGACCTCGAGCAGACGCCGGCCGGCGTGGCGTTGATGCTCCAGATCACCTCCGGCTTCCACCTGCGCGGCGAGCACCGCGTCGTGCTCGAGTGGCTGGAGCGACTGCTGCCCGTCGCCGAACGCCTCGACCTGTTGGCCGAGACGGCCTTCGCGATCCAGCGGCTCGGAGGGACGCTGTATCGACTCGATCGACCCCGCGAAGGGGCGATCCTGACGAGGGGCGCCCACGAGCTGGCGGTCGCGAACGGCCTGTGGGAGGTCGACCGCCTCACCCGGACCAACCTCACCTTCCGCGCCCAATTCCAGGAACCGGCGGTGGGGCTTGCCATGGCCCGCGAGGGCCTGGACATCGCCGCCCGAACGGGGTCGATGTCCTACGCCTTCGGCATGGTCGGCAATGGCGCCACCATCGCCCTGCGTGTCGGTGAGTGGGACTGGGCGTTCGCCCTGCTCGACGAGTGGCTCCAGCACGAGATCTCCGGCGGCTTCTACATGGAGCTCTACGTCGACCGGGCCATCCTGCGCGTCCTCACGGGCGAGGACCCGAGCGCCGATATGGACGCTGCCGAGGCCCTGCTGCCAGGCATGGAGGGCGACCCGCAGTACGCCTCCTATCTCGGCTGGGGCAGAGCCTGGGCCGCGTTGGTCGGCGGCGACCTGGTCGTGGCCAAGCAGCTTGCCAGCGCCGCTGCGGACGGGACGAGCTTCTTCGTGCCCATCAGCCTGCCGCTCGCCGGGCGCGCCGCCCTCTGGGCCGGCGATGCCCGCGGCGCCGGCGACGTGCTCGCACGACTCGATGCGTCGCTCCACCGGGGCGAGGCGCTCACTCTCGACCGAGTCACCCTGCGGGCCGGCATCGCCGCGCTCGAGGGACGTCGCACCGAGTCGGTCTCGGGATACCGGGAGGCGCTCCGCGGATGGCGTCAGATCGGCTGCGTCTTCGACGAGGCGATGGCGGCGCTCGACATGGCGCGCCTCCTCGTACCCACCGAGCACGAGATGGCCGAAGCGCTGGCGGTCATCGCGACCGCACGCGACACGCTCGCCCGCCTCGGCGCCCGGCCGCTTCTCGGGCGCCTCGACGCGGCGAGGATGGGTTCCGATCGACCGGCGACGAGTTCGTCGTCCCAGGTCGACACGGACGTCGACACCACCGTGGCGACCGGCGCTTGATCGACCCTCGCGACCGCGTGCCCGACCGAGCGTCGTGACAAGCGGACCAGCGATGGCGGCCGGATGACCCTGGCCCGCCAGACCGACCATCGCCGACCATGATCGGCGAAGGAGGTCTGAGATGGCCATCGTGACTCCAACCCTGCCGATGAGCGCTACGCCGGGACCCGAGGTCGCCGCCCTGGCGCCCTTCTATCGCGACTGGCAGTGGACCGGCACCATCGACGCCGACGCCATGGGGCCGGGTTCGCCGCCGATGACCGGGACCGGCCAGGCAGCCTGCCGACTGATCCAGGATGGGTTGTGGTACGCCTGTGACTTCGTTCAGGACCAGCACCTCGCGGATGGCACGTTCGTGCTGCGCTGGCAGCTCCACTGGGTGACCGGCTGGGACCGGGCTGCGGGCGGGTACCGTGCCAGTAGCGCCGACAACAACGGCCCGAACCTGGCCATCTATCGAGGTCGCATCGAAGGCAGTCGCCTGATCTACGAGACCATCGGCGACGTGCTTCCACGTCTGCGCCTGACCTGGGTCCTCGACGACGAGACCCACGCGCGCTGGCTCAACGAGTACACCCTCGATGGCCTCACGTGGACGCGCATCGAGGAGTACGCCCTGTCGACCTAGCGAGCCCGACTCAGGCCCCGGGAGCGGGCTCCGAGCTGGCTTCGCCCGTCGGCGCGACGGTCGTGCGCGCCACGAGCGCCGGCCCGACCGACGGCCCGACGATTCGTTTCGGCGCGACCGGCGGCGGCAGGGCCGAAGGTCCGGTCGTGCCCGGTTCGAGCGCGGCGTGCGTCGGGCCGACTCGTACCCGACGCCGGTCTCGGTGTGCGCTGGCGATGGCGAAGGCGGTGACCACGGCCAGCGCCCCGAGCGCCACGACGATGAGCAGCGGTGATCCGGTCGGCGAGCCGCCGGTCGGTTCCGGTCCAGTCGCGGTCACCTCGACCTGGCCGCCGGGGATGGGGCCGAGGCTCGGGCCGCCGAGCCCGGCGGCCGCGTCAGGGCTCGGGCTGGGCGAGGGCGTGACGGCGCCCGCCTGGGCGCTCGATCGTCCGGCACCCGGGGTCGTCGATCCCTGGCCACCGGGGCCGGAGCTCGACGCCATGCCGGCGGCGCCTGTTCCCGTCGGGACGATGGCCAGGAATTCACCCTCGTAGACCATCCGGATGGGCGCGTAGTGCCAGCGCGTCACGAAGTCGCGCAGCTGCGCCCTGGTGAGCTTCTTATTGGGCTTCATGTCGTAGCCATAGGTGCTGTTCTGGCGGCCCCAGAGCGGCCCGGTGACGCGCACGCTGAGGACCTTGAAGTCGTTCGTGACCGCTGGGTCGGCGGTCGCCGAAAAGCCATGCATGACCCAGCCGTGGTTGCCGTGGTCGACGAAGAGCGCGACGGGCAGGTTCGTCTGGCGGAGCGCTCGGACAGCCGAGCGGATGAAGGCCTTGAAGGTGGCGGTCCGCAGCAGCCGGTAGCGGTCGTCGACGAAGTTGCGCATGCCGGCCGTCCAGCCGGCCGGATCGACGCCGTGCTTGAGGGGCACGTCGTAGCGCATGTGCTCGCGCATGTAGGCGAAGTAGCGGTCCTGACCGGCTCGGCTCTGGTCGGACTGACCGCGCACGATGTTGCGGATGACCTGGACGTCGGCCGCGGTGCAGTAGTACCAGGTGCGCTGGGTCGAGGCAACGCCCGCTCGATAGAGGTTGATGCTGCCGTCCCAGGCGCTCAGCGCCCGGGCGGGTGGCGGCGCAGCGAGCGGACCGGCGGCAGCCAGCAGCAGAGCCGCAAGCAGGACCGTCATCACCCCCGGTCGGCGAGTCATACGTCCATGGTGCCGCGTGGCGTCGAACGGTGCATTGCAGGCGCATCTCCCGCACCGCCCGCGCGATGTCGCAGCCCGGGCCCGATCTCAACCAGCGCCGTCGACCAGCGCCCCGTCGCGCAGCTCGACGACGACGTGGGCGATCTCGAGCAGCATCGGGTCGTGCGATGCCACGATGGCGGTCACGCCCTCGGACTCGACCACGGCGCGGAGCAGCTCCATGATCGCCCGGCCGGTCGTCGCGTCGAGCTGACCGGTCGGCTCATCGGCGAGGAGCAGGCGCGGCCGGGTCACGAGCGCCCGGGCGATGGCGACTCGCTGCTGCTCACCGCCGGAGAGCTCATAGGGCCGATGCGCGGCGCGCTCGGCGAGACCGACGACGGCCAGCGCATCGTCGACCCGGCGGCGTCGTTCGTCGGTCGGCGTGCCACGCAGTCGAAGCGGCAGCTCGACGTTCTCCGCGGCCGAGAGGATGGAGATGAGCCCGAACGACTGGAAGATGTAGGCGACCGTCTGGCGGCGAAGGCGTACGTGGCCCGCTTCGTCGAGCGCGGTGACGTCCTCGGTGTCGACGATGACGCGCCCGCTCGTCGGCCGGTCGAGGCCGCCGATGACGTTGAGCAGCGTGGACTTGCCGGCGCCGGAGCGACCGGT
>DATBSD010000158.1:0-13594 GCA_036559965.1 Candidatus Limnocylindrales bacterium | reverse complement strand
CGGGCTCGACCCCTCGATGTGGACGTGGATGCCGTTCGAGGTCAGCGACGAGGCCGGCATGCGTGACCTGGTGGCTGCCGCGTTGGCCGGGCGGGCTGCCGGGACGGAGTTCCCGTTCGTGACCATCGATCACGTCACGGGTGCCGTCGTGGGCAGCTCCCGCTACCTCGCGCTGGCGCCGTCACAACGTCGGCTCGAGATCGGCTGGACCTGGATCACGCCCGCCAGCCAGCGCAGCGCGGTCAACACGGAGGCCAAGCTGCTCATGCTCGGCTATGCCTTCGAGTCGCTCGGCTGCCTGAGGGTCGAGTTCAAGACCGACGCCAGGAACGCCGCTTCGCGCGCTGCGCTGCTGGGCATCGGCGCCACGTTCGAAGGCGTCTTCCGCAAGCACATGCTCGTCCGAGGCGGCCAACGCCGGGACAGCGCGTGGTACGCCATCACCGATGACGAGTGGCCGGACGTGCGCGTCCATCTGAGCGAGCGGTTGGAGCGGCAGCGGGCCTAGCCGCTAGGCCGGGCCGGGCGCCGCATGATCCGGCCGGCGCGTCACTCCTCGTATTCGAAGGCGATCTTCAGCTCGACGCGGTACTCGACGATCTCGCCATCCTGGACGGCCGCGGTCGACTTGACGACCTCGACCGAACGGATGTTGCGGACGGTCTTGGATGCGGTCGCGACGGCCTGCCGTGCGGCGTCACTCCACGACCGGGGGCTGGTGCCGACCATCTCCCGGATGATGATGACGCCCACGATCGACCTCCTTCGACCCGTCAGACCATCACGCTGGTGCTGCCGCCGGAACGCACGACATCGAAGCAGCTGCTGCAGTAGACCGGCTTGTCGTTCCGTGGCGCGAACGGGACCATCGCCTGGCCGGCACAGCGGGCACAGATGGCGGCGTGATACTCACGCGCAGCGCCGTTCGTGCGCACCTGCTTGGCCGTCGCCCGGCAGCCCGAGCAGCGCTGCGGATCGTGCTCCAGTCCCTTGCTCGCGTAGAAGGCCTGTTCGCCGGCCGAGAACACGAAGGCTTCGTTGCAATCTCGGCACGTCAACGTCCGGTCCGCGTACACCTCGTCCCACTCCCCTAACGTGGCGGCGTCCCGATCCGACCGCCGCCGGGTGCCCCGAGCGGACCCCCACGTGTCCGTTTGCGACCCGACCGCGCGACGATAGCGCGCAAGTTTGGCCGCTGCAAGGCAAATCTTCGTCACGGAACCGTCGAACCGCACCCGTCGTCAGGCGCGCATGCCGAACCGACCGCGTGCCATGTCCCTTGTTGCCCTCCTCACGACCACCCTGGTACTGGCGGCCTGCTCCGCCGCCGCAACTCCCTCCGGCGCCCCGGGCTCCGGGCCGACATCCGCTCCGGCCGGCGAGGTCGGTGCCGTGGGCCATGCGACCGGTGCGACCGATGTCATCCTCCGGACCCGACAGGGCGGCGGCATGATCGCGAACTTCGCCGCCACGAGCGTGCCCGAGTTCACCCTCTACGGCGACGGCACCGTCCTCTACCAGGTCGCCGTCGATCCGGACGCTCCCGCCCCGGTCGGACCGCCCCGCCTCGCCGTCGCGCGGATGAACGAGGAGCAGATGCAGGCCCTTCTGCAGCTGGCCATCGGGGCCGGCGGGCTGGGTGATGCCAAGGACCTCTACGTCAACCCCTTCGTCGCCGACGCCGGTGACACGACCTTCGAGATCGCGACCGACGAGGTCACGAAGACGGTCACCGCACAGGCACTGTTCATGGCCGACGACCCAGACAACCCCAACGCGAACAGTCCCGATGCTCCCGCGATGAGCGCGCTCAAGGCGCTCTATGACAGCATCGTGCCCTTCGCCGACCAGGTCGCGCGGGGCAACGCCACCGACGGCGGGTTCTACGCGGCGCCGGCCTACCGAGCGACGCTCCTCGAGAGCGAGGCACAGGGCGAGATGCTCGACTGGCCGTGGCCCGATGTGACCCTCGATGACTTCATCGCCGACCCGAACTCGGGCTTCCGCTCGGCGATCCTGACGCCGGATCAGGCGCTCGCGCTCTCGCCGACGCCCGAGGGCGGCGTCTACGCCGTGCCCGTGGTCGGTCCCGACCGGGTGCCCTATCAGGTCTCGCTGCGACCGCTCCTGCCCGACGAGATCGAGTGATGCTCGAGCTCCGCGTCGCTCAGGCGTACTCCTCGGCGAAGCGCTCCGAGTCCGCGTAGCTCACGAAGCGCGTCTGACGCTTCCGGAACCAGAGCGCCACCTCGCCGGTCGGACCGTTGCGATGCTTGGCGAGCTTGAGCTTGACGACCTCTCCGTCGGCATCGGCATCCTCGGCGGCGCGCTCCTTCTCCCGCCACAGGAAGAGCACGAGGTCGGCGTCCTGCTCGATCGAGCCCGACTCGCGCAGATCCGACAGCCGCGGCTCCTTCGACTCGCGCATCTCCGCCTGGCGCGAGAGCTGCGACAGCGCGACGACAGGCACCTGGAGCTCACGGGCGAGGCTCTTCAGGCCGCGTGAGATCTCCGACACCTCCTGGACGCGGTTGGCATCGCGCGACTGGATGGTCGACTGCATGAGCTGCAGGTAGTCGACGACGATCATGTCCAGGCCGGCCTCGGCCTGCAGGCGGCGGGCCTTGGTGCGCAGCTCCATGGTCGAGATGTTCGGCGTGTCGTCGATGAACATGGGCGCCTCAGCCAAGCTGTTCATGGCCGGTGCCAGGCGCGTGAAGTCCATCTCCTCGAGGAAGCCGGTGCGCAGGCGCTGAGAGTCGATGTTGGCGACCGAGCTGAGCAGTCGGAGGACGAGCTGCTCCTTGCTCATCTCGAGGCTGAAGATGCCGACCGTTCGGCCCTCGCGGACGGCGGCATGCTCGGCGATGTTGAGGGCCAGCGACGTCTTGCCGATAGACGGCCTGGCCGCGACGATGATGAGGTCCGACCGCTGCAGGCCGGTCGTCAGCGTGTCGAGATCCTTGAAGCCGGTCCGGACACCGCTGATCTCGCCCTTGTGCTGGTGCAGGTAGTCGAGCCGGTCGTAGGCAGTGTGGAGGAGCGACTTGAGCGGGCTGAATCCGTCTTCGACGCGCTTCTGGCTGACCGCGAACAGCTCCTTCTCCGCCCGGTCGACCGACTCCCCGACGTCCGAGCCATCCTCGTAGCCGATGCCCGCGATGCGACCGGCCGCCGAGATGAGGTTGCGCAGCACGGCCTTGCGCTCGACGATGCGAGCGTAGTGGACGGCATTCACGGCGGTCGGCGTGAGGTTGATGAGGCTGGTCAGGTAGGCCGAGCCGCCCACCGCGTCGAGCTGGCCGCGTCGCTCGAGGACCTCCGAGACCGTCACCAGGTCGATCGGCTCGCGACGCTCGTAGAGGTCGAGCACGGCGCTGTAGATGGTGCCGTGATGGCCGCGGTAGAAGTCCTCCGGTCGGAGGACATCGGCGAGCTCGATGACGGCGTCCTTGTCGATGAGCAGCGCGCCGAGCACGGATTGCTCGCCTTCGATGGATTGCGGCGGCAGGCGATCGATGGACACGAGGACTCCAGGACGGTCAGGACCGGGAGTTGCTAGGTTGGCGGCTCAGCAGCCTTCTTGGAACCCCGTCGTCCACAAGCTCGGCCCACGAAACGTCCGCGAGCCGGTATCTGCGGTGGAGGATCGGCTGGCGACTGTTGACGGCCGGTGGACGAGGCCGCTTCAGGCGGCCGCGCGCTGCGGGCGAAGCTCGAGCGCCTCGACCAGCCAGCGCCGGCGATGGTGCTCGTACGACAGGGCGTAGCGTGCTTCCGGTGTCCGGACGCGGAAGAGCGTCCGGGGGCCGGTCTCGGGTGGGTGGGCGGCTGCCTCCCGACGGACGGACTCGACCGCCACGATGGGGACGGTCGCCTGGTCGATCCTGATGCGGCGCGGGCGACCGTCGAACCAGTCCGTGCGGACCTGGACCTCGAGTGGGGTGATCCTGATCATCGCCATCTCGGCTTGCTCCTTCGCGGGGGCTCAGAGAACGGATGTTCGACTGTCGCGCCAGCCTAGACCGAACGGATGTTCGATGTCAAGGGGTCTCGTCCGGGTCGCGTGGACGTCCGATGCGGCGGGCCTCGGGCGAGGTCATGGGGTCGCGTTCGAAGGGCTCGGGCACGGGCGCGTCGAGCAAGCGCGCCCGGGTGATGGCGCGCTGCCCGTAGCGACGGCGGATGCGGTCGGCGGCGTCGATGGCGCGACGACGACGCGCATCGGCGGTCTCGAACAGGGAGAGCTGCTGCCGCTGGCCGAGGTTCGAGGCCGCGACCCCCAGGAGCCGGATGGTCTTGCCTCGGACCTCTGGCGCGGCGAGCTCGGTCGCCACGTGCCAGATGGTCTCGGTGAGGTCGGTCGGCTCGGCCAGGGTGCGTTGGCGGGTGACGGTCTGGAACGCTCGGTCGCGGACCTTGACGCCGACCGTGGCCGCGGTCAGCTCTGCCGCCCGGAGCCGGCCCGAGACGCCCTCGGCGAGGGCCAGCAGCGTCCTCGCGATCTCGTCGGGGTCGCGCGTGTCGGTCATGAACGTGTGCTCGTGGCTGACCGACTTCGCCGTCGCGCCGTCGGTCACCGGTGACGCATCGATGCCCAACGCCCGCTCGGCGAGCTCCGCGCCATGCCGTCCGAAGCGCCGCGTGAGGGTCGTCGGATCGAGCGCCGCCAGGTCGCCGATGGTGCGCACGCCGTAGACCTCGAGCGCCTGGCGGGTCTGGGGACCGACGCCCCACAGGCGGGCGATGGGCAGTGGCGCCAGGAACGCCGCCTCCTGACCCGCCGGCACGATGACCAGGCCGTCCGGCTTGCGCAGGTCGGACGCGACCTTGGCCACCAGCTTGGTCGTCGCCACGCCGACCGACGCGGTCAGCTGGACCTCCATCGCGATGGCGGCCTTGATGGCCACCGCGACCGCCGGCGCGTCGCCGAAGAGCCCCTCGGTGCCTGCCACGTCCAGGAACGCCTCGTCGATGGAGATGGGTTCGACGAGCGGCGTGAATCGCCGCAGGATGGCCATCACCTGCTTGCTCGCGGCGGCGTACTTGCGGCCGTCGTTGGGGATGAAGACGCCGTGCGGGCAGAGGGCGCCGGCGGTGCGCAACGGCATCGCCGAGCGGACGCCGTAAGCCCGCGCCTCGTACGACGCCGCGGTCACCACGCCGCGATCGTGCGGACCACCGCCACCGACGATGACCGGTCGGCCGCGCAGCTCGGGCCGATCGCGCTGCTCGACGGCGGCGAAGAAGGCGTCGAGGTCGACGTGCAGGATCCTCGGCCGCGCGGCGACCGCCATCAGACCGTCGAAGCGCCGCTCGCCGAAGGCTCGAGCGGACCGTCGCTCTCGGGCGCGGTATCGGTCGCGGCAGCGCCGGCCGGCGCCTCGACCGACGGTCCGCGGGCGGCCCAGACGGCCAGCAGCGGGACCGCCAGGAGGGCCGGCTCGATGAGCACGTAGTAGATGAAGGTCGTCCATCGAGCGCTCAGGAAGAGGACCATCGTGACCAGGACGCCCATCAGCGTCGCCAGCGCGATGCTCGACATCCGATAGCGCGTGACGAGGAGCAACGCGGCCAGCGTCGCGACGACGGTGATGACACGCGCCTCGGCCACGCCCGGCACCGGCCAGCCCAGCGACTGGGCCATGACCCACACGTTCCAGCCGTAGACGTCCACGTGGAGACCGGTCACCGAGGCCAGCTGGACGAGGTAGTCGACGGGCGACAGGATCAAGAACGGGATGGAGATCACGAACAGGACGATGGCCGCCGAGCCCGCGTAGCGCAGGCCCGACCGACGCCCGGCCATCTGCCACACGGCGATGGCCAGCAGCACGATCACGAACAGCGTCGACGCCTTCATCGCCAGCGGCAGGGCCGCCGCGACCCCGGCGATGAGCACGCGCCGGTCGGTCCAGCCCCCGTCCCACGCCCAGGCGGCGGCCACGATGGCCAGCAGCAGGAAGACGCCGGCACCCGACTCGAGGCTGCCGTCGGCCGACCCGAAGACGATGTTGCCGCTCGCCGCCACGATGGCGACGGCCGGCAGACCGACCGTCCACGAGAGCTTCATCGTCAGCCCGACGAGGATGAACACGGTGGCGATCGAGAAGAACGTCTCGTTGGCGAACACGCCATCCTTGCCCGCCAGCAGGTAGCCCGGCAGGTGGCTCAGGAACATGAGCGGCGGATAGGGCACCGGCTGGCCCGCCGGCTGCGTGTGCTGGTAGACGTGACTGTACGGTGAGGCGCCCGAGAGCAGCACGCCGATGCCCTCCCAGACGGCATCGAGCGCGTCCGAGCCACCATAGGCGTCGAGCTCGGTCAGGCGCAGCGCGATGGCGCCGATGACGATGTAGCCCACCGGCAGCCAGCTCCGACCGCTGACGACGAAGGCATAGGTCATGAGCGGCCAGATGAGCACGAGCGCCATACGCACCGGGCTGGGCAGCAGATCCAGCTCGCGCCCCGAGATGATGAGCGCGAAGAAGATGCCCAGCCCGAGCAGGCCGCCGAGCTCGAGGTCGTGGTCCGACCCGGGCGCCGGGAGGCGGCGCAGAAAGCTGGCCGGATCGAGGCTGAGCGTCGGTCGCCGGGCGGTCATGGCGCCTGAGTCTAGGTCGGCTGTCCAGCCCGACGAGGGCGGCCGGCCGGCACGGAGATCAGCCCTTCGGCTCGACCACGATGGTGACCTCGGGGGTCATGCCCGTGAAGACCTTGACCGCGACCTTGTACGTGCCCAGCGACTTGAGCGGCTCGTCGAGGTCGACCTTGTGGCGGTCGATGACGATGCCCCGCCGGGCCAGCGCGTCGGCGATGTCCTTGGCCGTGATCGAGCCATAGAGCTTGCCGCCCTCGCCGACCTTGACCCCCATGGTCAACGTCGTGCTCGAGATGCGGGTGGCGTAGATCTCGGCCTCCTCGCGCTCCCGCTTGCGCTTGTCCTCGCGACTGGCGATGTCGTGCTGCCAGGCGCGGTAGGCGCCGCCGGCCGCGGGCACCGCGAGCTTCTGCGGGATGAGAAAGTTGCGGGCGTAGCCATCGGCCACGTCCTTGAGGTCGCCGCTCTTGCCGAGCTTGGCGACATCGCCGGTCAAGATGACCTTCACGCGGGACGTTCCTCCTTCATGATCCAGGCACGCAGCCGGCGATCCGCGCCGCTGCCGATGATGATGTCGCCAATGGCCTCGATGGCCTCGGGAATGAGGCGCAAGAGCTGGCGCACCTGCCGCGGCACGAAGCGGCGGACCTGTGCCAGGTCGCGTTCCAGCCAGGCACGCTCGATGCCCAGCTCGACGAGCTTCTCGTCGAGCAGTGTCGCCGGGACCCCTTCGAGGAAGAGGTCGATGGCGACGACGGCGACAGCGACATCGTCGACCACGCCCAGGATCGGCAGCCGGTCTGGCAGCAGGTCGATGGGCAGCACGACGTAGCCCATCGCCACGGCGAGGACGGCCTTCTGAGCGGGCGGCACCCGGTCGTCGCGCAGGAGCGACCAGATCAGCCGCCCGTAGACGGGCGCGCGCGAGGCGAGCGGCAGGAAGGCGATCAGATTGAGGGTCCGGGCCAGGTTGACCTGGCGCAGAGGACGTCGGATTCGGGCCATCGGAGCGTGGAGTATACGCGGCCGCCCGCTGCGGTCGGCCGAGGCTTGACAATCGAACAGACGTTCGGTACTGTGCCGGCATCGAAAGGAGGCGCCCGTGACCAGGCACGACGCCACCCGCAAGCAACGCATCATCGACTACATCGCCGCCACCCTTCGCGCCCGCGGTTACCCACCCTCGGTGCGCGAGATCGGGCAGGCCGTCGGCCTGGCTTCGACGTCGGCCGTGCACCACCATCTCGAGGCGCTCGAGAAGGAGGGCTACCTCGAACGCGGGGCCGCGCGCTCGCGCGCTATCCGCCTGACGCCCCATGCCGCCCTCCAGTCGGGCCTCTCGGGCGAGCTCCTGCCGCAGTCGCCCATCGAACAGAGCCACGTGCTGCCGATCGTCGGCGAGATCGCCGCCGGCGGGCCCATCGAGGCCTACCAGGACGCGACCGAGACGCTCTCCGTGCCCGAAGTGCTGGCACCGGCCGGCGATGCCTACGTGCTTCGCGTGCGCGGTGACTCGATGATCGAGGCGCACATCCAGGACGGCGACTTCGTGGTCATCCGACCGCAGCAGACGGCGCGCAACGGCGACATCGTCGTGGCCCAGGTCGAAGAGAACGCCGTGACCCTCAAGCGCTTCTTCAGGGAAGACGGACGCGTCCGTCTCCAACCAGCGAATCCCGAGTACGCGCCGATGATCTACGACGACGTCCGGGTCCAGGGCAAGCTTATCGGGGTCATCCGCCGGCTCGACTGAGCATTCAACGCATCTCCCCGCCGCCCCGCCTGTCTCCCCACCGGGCGGGGCGGACGCCTGCCCGCCGACAGCGTTCGAGCGTCCGCCGCGTGCGACAATCCGCGCCGTGACCGGACCGGGCTTCGCGACGATGACCATCGAAGAGTTCCTTGGGCGCCTGGCGTCCGACGACCCGACCCCGGGTGGCGGCAGCGCGTCCGCGATCGCCGCGGCGATGGCGGCCAGCCTGCTGGCGATGGTCGCCGGCCTCAGTCTGGGGCGACCCAAGTACGCCGCCTACGCCGACACGATCGCACGAGCCTCGGCGGTCGGCGATGGGGCACGCGCCCGACTGCTCGCGCTGGCCGACGAGGATGCCGCGGCCTACGATGGCTTCGGCGCCGCGATGAAGATGGCGCGCGAAACGGCCGATGAGATCGCCGCTCGACAGGCGGCCATCGGGTCCGCCGCGAAGGCGGCCACACTGGTCCCCCTCGCGGTCATCCGCGAGTGCGCCGAGATCGCCGCCGAGCTCGAGTCCCTTGCTGGCCGGAGCAACCTCAACGCGGCGAGCGACCTCGCCGTCGCGTCGCTCCTGGCCGACGCCGCCGCTCGTGGTGCCGCCGCCAACGTGTTCATCAATCTGCCATCCGTCGGTGACTCGGACTTCGAGGGCCGCACGATGATCGACACGACCGATGCGCTGGCGGTCATCGAGGACCTCGCTGCCGAGGTCCGCCAGCACGTCGGCAGCGGCAAGCTGCGAGACCCCGAACGGGCGTGATCGAAGCGGCGGTCGAACCCGGGCCGACGCTGCTCGTCGGCTCTCCCATCGCGAAGCAGATCCGGGCGCACCTGCGCGACGAGATGGCCGACTTCGCGGGCGCCCATGGGCGGTCGCCGACGCTCGTCGTCGTCTTCGTCGGACGCGACGCACCGTCCGCCGTCTACCTCCAGCAGATCCTCAAGTCGTGCGAGAACGTGGGCGCGGTCGGACGTGTCGTCGAGCTGGCGGACGGCAGCAGCGCCGACGACCTGCGGCGGGCCATCGGCGAGCTCAACGACGACGCGAGCGTGGACGGCATCATCGTCCAGATGCCCTTGCCGCCGAGCATCCCGCTGCGCGCGGTCATCGATGCCATCGATCCGACCAAGGACATCGACGGGCTCCACCCCATGAACGCGGGCCTCCTCGCCGAAGGCTACGACGGCTTCCTGCCGGCGACCGCCCAGGCAGCGGTCGAGATCCTCAAGCGCAGCGGCATCCGCATCGAGGGCCGCCATGCCGTCGTCGTCGGGCGCAGCAACGTGGTCGGCAAGCCGGCCGCTTTGCTCCTGCTGCGTGAGCACGCCACGGTCACCATCTGCCACTCCCGGACGGTCGACCTGGCCGCCCAGACACGGATGGCCGACATCGTCATCGTGGCGGCCGGTGTGCCCGGGCTGATCACCGGTGACATGCTCAAGCCCGGTGCCGCGGTCGTCGATGTCGGCATCAACGTCGTCGACGACGGGATCGTCGGGGATGTCGACATGGCCTCGGCGCGCGAGGTCGTTGGCGCTATCTCCCCGGTCCCCGGTGGCGTCGGACCACTGACCAACGCCATCCTCATGCAGCACCTGCTCGAGGCTGCCCGCCAGCATCCCGGCGGCTGATCTGAGGGCGGCCGCCGTCAGCCGGTGCCGAGCGCCTCGGCCATCGCCTGGAGGTGGGCGGGCGTGCTGCCGCAGCAGGCGCCGATGATGGTCGCGCCCGCCGCCCGCATCTCGAGCGCCAGCGCGCCCATCATCGCCGGCTCGGCGCGATAGACGGCGCGGCCGTCGACCAGCTCGGGCATGCCCACGTTCGACTTGGCGACGAGGACAGCATCGGGCGTGGCGGCGTGCATCTGGGCGATGACCGGGACCAGCTCCTCGGGTCCGTTGCCGCAGTTGCCGCCAAATGCGAAGACGCCGGCAGCGGAGAGCGTCGCGGCGGCGGTCTCAGGCTTGACGCCCATCATCGTGTGCCCGCGCGTGTCGAAGGTCATGGTCGCGATGATGGGCAGGTCTGGCGCGGCAGCTCGCGCACCGTCGATGGCCGCGGTGATCTCCGCCAGGTCGCTCATCGTCTCGATCCAGAAGCAGTCCACGCCGCCGGCGGCAAGGGCGGCCGCCTGCTCGGCGAAGCCGGCCGTGGCCTCGTCCACCTCGAGCGTGCCGAGCGGCGCCATGATCAGCCCCGACGGCCCGATGTCGCCCGCGACGACGGCCGCGCCGCCGGCCGCGTCGACCTCGGCACGGAGGAGGATGGCCGCCGTCCGGTTGAACTCGTCGACCCGGTCCTCGTGGCCGGACAGGGCGAGTCGGAATCGATTGCCGCCGAACGTGTTCGTGAGCACGATGCGTGCGCCCGCGTCGAGGTAGCCACGGTGGATGCCGCGCACGAGGTCGGGATGGGCGAGGTTCCAGACCTCGGGTGGATCGCCGAACTGGAGGCCGGCGCTGAAGAGCATCGTGCCCATCGCGCCATCGGCCAGCACCGGCCGGCCATCGCCCACCACCTGGCGGAGACGATCGGCCGGGGAGGCAGGATCCATGGTCGCCATGGTAACGGCGTCGCGGCCGTGAACGAAGAAGAGCGCCGCCGGCCGGATGGCCGAGCGGCGCTCCCGTGGTCGTCGCGATCGCCTGCCGGGGCGACCGCGCTATCCGCTACTGGGCAGGCATCCAGGCCTGCCAGACGGCTTCGTTCTCGTCGATCCACTTCTGGGCCGCCTCCTCGGCGGTCATGCCCTTGTTCGCGATGTAGTCGGCGACGGTGTTCTGGTCGTCGTTCGACCACTGGAAGTTCTTGACGAGGGTGGCGGCATCGCCACCGTTGTTGGCGAACTCGGTTCGGATCGCCTTGTTGAGGGTGTACGGCGGATAGTCGCAGGCGACCGTCTTCGGGTCGGCGTCGCAGCCATCCGTGTACGCCGGGAAATCGACCTTGACCAGGTTGGTCTCCGCGAACAGCCACTGGGGCGTGTAGAAGTAGCCGATGAGCGGCTTCTTGTCGGCGGCGGCTTGCTGGAACGCGGTGACGCTCGCCGCCTCGCTGCCGCTGTAAACCGCCTTGTAGTCCAGATCGAGATTGGCGATCAGAGCTTCGTCGTTCGTGACGAAGGTCGGGTCGCTCGCGAGGAACTGGCCCTTGTCGCCGGACTCCGACGTCTTGAACAACTCGGCGTACTTGTTGAGGTTCTCCCAGTTCGTGATGTCGGGGTGCTCCTCGACCATCCATTCAGGGACATACCAGCCGATGACGCCGGTGACGCCGTTCGGGCCACCATCGACGGCGACCTTCTTGTCCTCGAAATAGAGCTTCTCGAGGTCCGGATGTCCCCAGTTCTCGAGGATGACGTCGATCTCGCCGGTGTCGAAGCCCTGCCAGGCGATCTCCTCAGCCAGCGTACTCGTCTCGACCGCGTAGCCCATCGTCTTGAGCAGGTTGGAGACGACGGCCACGTTGGCCTCGGCGCCGACCCATTCGTTGATGGCGATCTTGACCGTCCCCTTCTCGCCTGCCGATGGCGACGCCGACCCGCCGCCGCCGCATGCCGAGAGCACGACGGCGACGACAGTGGCCACGGCCAGGAGTCGTCCGATCCTCATGTTCCTCATCCTTGTTCTCCTCCTCGGGGATCGCGCCGACGTGGCGCCATCCGATTCGTCGGGCCTCTTCAGGCCACCTGGTCTGGCTTCGACGTCTGGATCGCTCATGCGCCCTCCGCGACGTCGTTCGGTCGGCGTCCACCGACGCCCTGCGTGATTCGGTCAAGCATGATGCCCAGGAGCACGATCGCGATACCAGCAGCCAGTCCCTTGCCGAAGTCTTCCCGTTGGGCGAAGCCGGAGATGACGTCGTAGCCGAGGGCCCCGGCACCGACGAGTGCACCGACCACGACCATGGCCAGGACCAGCACGATGCCCTGGTTCGCGGCCAGGAGCAGCGCGTGGCGTGACAAGGGGAGCTGGACCTTCCAAAGCAGCTGACGCTCGGTCGAGCCGGCGGCCGTGGCCGCCTCCACGATGGTCGGCGAGACTTCGCGGATCCCAGCATCCACAAGCCTGATGACCGCTGGCGCGGCATA
The DNA here is from genome assembly GCA_036559965.1 of Candidatus Limnocylindrales bacterium. Lineage (GTDB taxonomy): Bacteria > Chloroflexota > Limnocylindria > Limnocylindrales > CSP1-4 > CSP1-4. Next base: position 1,146 of record DATBSD010000158.1, on the reverse strand, counting down.
GATGATCGAAGCCACGATGGCCGTGAAACGGGTCGCCCCGAAGAGCGCCACAGCGGGGATGAGGTAGACGAAGGCAGGCATCGTCTGCGCCAGATCGAGCGCCGGACGGATGAGCGCACGGACCCGATCGCTGCGTGCAGACAGGATGCCGACGACGAGACCGATGACAAGGGTCACGGCGCCCGCGACGATGACCGTCGTCAGGGTCTGCATGCTGTGTTCCCAGAGCGACATCAGGGCCAGCACGATGAGGCACACGGCGGCGATCGATGCCGACCGCAGTCCCGAGATGTACCAGGCGAGCGCGAAGACTGCCCCGACGATCAGCCACACAGGGGCGGTCGTCAGCGTCGTCTCGAGCGGATTCAGGAAACCGAAGCTGAAGGCGTCCTTGATCGGTCCGGTGATCCAGGTCAGGTTCGACCTGATCCAGTCGACGATGGCGTTGACGGGCTCGAGGAACGAGAACCGGAGGGCCTCCGGAAAGAGGGTCGGATCGGCCATCAAGCGGGCCGCGATGATGGACCCGATCACGATCGCGATCGAGGTGCCGACGATCAGGCGGCGCGTCCGCGGCGACTGCTCGCGTCGCTGCCGCGGATCCATCGCGGCGCCGGCTCGATCGGTCAGTCGATCCAGGACGATGGCGAGCACGACGATGGCCAGGCCAGCATCGAAAGCGGCCCCGACATCGACGGCGTGGACCGCACGCAGGATGTCCTCTCCCAGGCCCGGGGCGCCGATGAGCGCCGTGATGACGACCATCGAGAGGGCCATCATGATCGTCTGGTTGATCCCGATGCCGATCGTGCGCCGAGCCAGCGGGAGCTGGACCTTGGTCAGGACCTGCCAGCGCGTGGAGCCGAGCGAGACCGCCGCTTCGACGGTCGTGGCGCCGACGCCGCGAATGCCGAGCGCCGTGATCCGAATGGCCGGCGGGATGGCGTAGATGAGGGTCGCGATGGTGGCTGATGGCCCACCGATCAGGAAGAGCAGGGTCATCGGGGCGAGGTACGCGAACGTGGGCATGATCTGCATCACGTCGAGGATCGGACTCAGAAACGCAGCGACGCGCGTGCTCCGACCGGCGACGATGCCCAGTGGGATGCCGATCGCGAGCGACAAGACGACCGCGGCGAGGACCAG
>DATBSD010000157.1:0-2244 GCA_036559965.1 Candidatus Limnocylindrales bacterium | reverse complement strand
GGCTGCTTGACCGACGCTCAGGCCTCGGCGTCGAGTCGCGCCCGGGCCGCCGCGATGGCCGCGGCGACCCGCTCGGGCGCCGTGCCGCCGATGACGCGCGGCCGCGCCAGCGCGGCCTCGAGCGTGGCGGCCTGACGCAGCTCGTCGGGCGTGGCAGGCACGTCCCGGAGGTCCGCGAACGCATCCTCCGGCAGCGCGTCGAGGGTGCAGCCGCGTCGCTCGGCCTCGGCGACCAGGGCACCCACGATGGCATGCGCGTCGCGGAACGGGATGCCGCGCTCGACGAGCGTATCGGCGACCGATGTCGCGGTCACATAGCCATCGAGAGCGGCCGCGCGCATGCGCTCCGGGCGGAAGGTCAGCGAGCGGAGCAGGCCGGTCATGACCCGGATCGACGAGTCGAGCACGGCCACGCCGTCAAGCAGCGGTGCGACGGACTCCTGGAGGTCGCGCTGGTAGGCGAGCGGCAGGCCCTTGAGCGTCGCCAGCAGGCCGGTCAGGAGCCCGATCACGCGTCCCGCCCGACCGCGGATGAGCTCGGCCGGGTCGGGGTTCTTCTTGTTCGGCATCATCGATGAGCCGGTCGTCCAGGCATCGTCGAGGGTCAGCCAGCCGAAGGCGGGCGTCGACCACCAGACCAGCTCTTCGGCCAGCCGGCTGAGATGCGTCATGCAGAGCGCCGCGGCGGCGAGCGTCTCGACCACGAAGTCCCGGTCGCTCGTGGCGTCGAGCGAGTTCGCCGTCACGCCGCCCAGGCCAAGGTCGTCGGCGACCTGCTCGCGGTCGATGGCGAACCCGGCGCCGGCCAGCGCGCCGGCGCCGAGCGGCGAGCGGTCGGCGCGGCGCCATGCGTCGCCGAAGCGGCCACGGTCGCGCTCGAGCATCTCGACGTAGGCCAGGAGATGATGGCCGAGGAGGACCGGCTGTGCGGGCTGGACATGGGTCATGCCCGGCATCACGGCCGTGCCATCCTGCTCGGCGCGTTCGACGAGGCTGAGCTCGAGCGAGCGCAGGCTGTCATCGAGCACCGCCAGGTTGCGCCGCAGCCAGAGTCGCAGATCGAGCGCGACCTGGTCGTTGCGGGAACGACCGGTGTGGAGCTTGCCGGCCAGCGGTCCGATGCGTTCGGCCAGCGCGGCCTCGAGGTTGAGGTGGACGTCCTCGAGCCCGGCGTCCCAGGCGAAGCCGCCGGCGGCGACCTCCTCGGACAGCGCCTCGAGGCCGGCGACGAGGCGTGATCGCTCGTCGGGCGTCAGCAGGTCGGCTCGCGCCAGTCCATCGACGTGGGCGATGGAACCCGCCAGGTCGTCCAGCGCGAGGGCTCGGTCGACCTCGATCGAGCGCCCGAAGTCGGCCGCCAGGGGATCGGTCTCGGCGGCGAAACGGCCGCCCCACATGCGCATCCGGTCGAGGCCCTCCTGGCACGGGAGTGTAGGCGAGCGTCGCGGCCCGTATCCTCCGGCGGTGCCTCTGCCTCCCCTCCACCTCCACACGGTCGGCGGTCCGTTGCCGGGTGCACGCGACCTGGTCACGCTCGCGGTCGTCGTCGCCGTGATGACCGTGGCCGCCTGCCAGGTCGCGCTCGCCCTGCTCGAGCGGCGACGCCTGAGCCCCGCGACGGTCATCCCGGCCACCGTCTGGCTGGGCTGGGTCGCGGCTGCGTCCTCGGTCGCCGCGGGGGTCCTCCACGTCGCCGTCGTCCAAGACCACGCCGAGGCCTACCTGCCGTTCGGCATCGCGTTCGCGCTGCTGGCCGCCTTCCAGCTCGCATGGCCGGTGGCCTTCCTCCGGCGCCCGAGCCGACCGGCGGCGCTGCTGGCCATCGTGGTGAACGGCGGCGCGGTCGCCGTCTGGGTCTGGTCGCGCACCATCGGCCTGCCGATCGGCCCGGTCGTCGGGGAGGTCGAGGCGATCGGCGTCGTCGACAGCGTGTCCACCGCGCTCGAGCTCGTGCTCGTGCTCTGCCTGCTGCCGGCGGTCTGGGGCGGCGACCGGTGGACGCGGAGCCTGCGCCCTGGCCGGGCTGTCGTGGCCGCCTGCGTCGCGATCGGCGTCATCGCCTTCGCCATGCTCGTCGGCCTGTTCAGCCTCAGCGGTCCCGTCTGATCCGCGCGCCGGACGCACGTCGGGCCCGGTGATCCGAACCCGATACTCGCGCGTACACGCTACTGCAAGTCGTTGCAACAGCAGGACGATGCGACGTATCATGCCTGCCTGAGGCCCCGGCGGCCGAGGCATCACGGG
>DATBSD010000156.1:0-2038 GCA_036559965.1 Candidatus Limnocylindrales bacterium | reverse complement strand
TACGCCGCGGTGTGGCGGAAGGCGGCCACCGCCAGCAGTCGGCGCAGCGGCTGGGGCAGGCCGCCCGGCTCGCCGATGGCCGCCAGCACGGTCTCGTAGTCGGCCGGATCGGTGACGATGCCGACGCTGGCATGGTTCTTGGCTGCCGCACGGACCATGGCCGGGCCACCGATATCGATCTCCTCGATGAGCTCATCGTCGCCGATGCCAGGGCGATCGGCTGCGGCCGCGAATGGATAGAGATTGACGACCACGAGCTCGAAGGGAGCGATCGCCGCTTCGCTCAGCGCCTGCCGGTGTGCCGCGCGCCGGCGGTCGGCGAGGATGCCGCCGTGGATCGCCGGATGCAGCGTCTTGACCCGACCGTCGAGCATCTCCGCGAGGCCGGTCACTGCGGCCACATCGGTGACCGGCAGACTCGCCTCGCGTAGCGTTCGTGCCGTGCCACCGGTCGAGACCAGCTCGAAGCGCGCGGCGACCAAGCCGCGAGCGAGCTCGACCAGGCCGGTCTTGTCGGAAACCGACAGCAGTGCCCGTCGAGGCACTGGGATCCGGTCGGCCGCGAGCGCGTGATCGATCCGAGCGCGGCTGGCCTGGAACGTGATCGCGCCAGCCAGCAGGAGCGCGACGGCTCGGGGTAGGAGGCGGTGCTCCGCGGCCTGGATCCGCGCCCGGAGCGCATCGGCGTCGTCCGTGGCGAGGATCGGCACCGGCGCCTGCAGGACGATCGGACCGCCGTCCACCATGACGTCCACGACGTGGATCGTGCAGCCGGTCACGGCCACGCCGGCCGCAAGCGCGTCGTCGATGGCGCGGGCACCCGGGAACGCCGGGAGGAGCGAGGGATGGACGTTGAGGATCCGACCGAGATAGCGATCCAGCACGACCGGTCCGAGGATGCGCATGTAGCCGGCCAGGACGATCGCGTCCGGTGCGGCAGCGGCGAGGCTCGAGGCCAATCCCAGATCTTCACCGCCCGGAACGAGGGCCGTCGGGATGGCCTCGGCAGCCGCCCAGTCCAGGGCCGCGCACGGCCGGTCGGCGAAGACGAGCCCGATCCGTCCGCCCAGTACCCCGCGCCGCTCGGCGGCGACGAGCGCTCGCAGATTTGAGCCCGTACCGGAAACGCCGACGGCGACGACCTTCGTCCGTTCAACCACGAACGACACCAACCTCGACGTCAAGCTCGGCGTATCGAGCGCCACCGAGGGCGCCGATCGGGAGCACCTCGCCGACGACCCACGCCGGCAGGTCGCGCGCGGCCAGGACAGCCACCGCCGATGTCGTCGCTTCACGCGGCACGATGGCGACCATGCCCAGGCCGCCGTTGAGCGTGGCTCGCAGCTCTGGTCCATCCATGCCGGCCAACCCGGCGACCAGCCGGTGGACCGACGATAGCGGCCAGGCGCCGGGGTCGAGGCGCGCCCCGAGACCCTCGGGCAACGCCCGTGGCAGATTGCCGGGCAGACCGCCGCCGGTGACGTGGGCAAGGCTGCGCAGGGGCGTGCCGTCGGCGGCGAGTCGGTCGCGTAGTGCAAGCACGTCCTGCGCATAGATCCGGGTCGGCGTCAGCAGCACATCGCCCAGCGTGGCCAGGACGTTGGCTGGCTCGTCGCTCGCGAGCTGCTCGGCTTCTGCTTCGCCAAGCGTCGTCCGGACGACCTCGAGGTATGGCCGCTCGAGGGCCAGGTCGAACTGCGCCAGCAGCGCCCGGACCAGCGAATAGCCGTTGGCATGCAGGCCCGAGGCGGCCATGCCGATGACGACGTCACCCGACCGTGTAGTCGAGCCGTCGAGGAGGTCCGCGCGCTCGGCGACCCCGACGCAGAACCCGGCCATATCGAACTCATCCGGGCGCATCAGGCCGGGATGCTCGGCCGTCTCGCCACCGATGAGGGCGCAGCCGGCCAGCTGGCAGCCGGTCGCCACGCCGCCGACGAGCTCGGCGACATCGACAGGATCGACGCGTCCGACGGCGAGGTAATCGAGGAAGAAGAGCGGTCGAGCCCCGGTGCAGACCACGTCGTCGGCGCACATC
>DATBSD010000155.1:0-1803 GCA_036559965.1 Candidatus Limnocylindrales bacterium | reverse complement strand
GGCCGAGGTGGTCCTCGACGAGACCCCGTTCTACGCGGAGGGCGGTGGCCAGATCGGCGATCGCGGCGTCATCGGCGAGCCGGACGGCGGCAGCGTCCTGTTCGACGTCACCGACACGCAACGCCCGGTCGGCGGGCTCGTCGTCCATCGCGGCACCCTGCGCGGGCGCTTGCGCGTCGGCGAGACCGTCGAGGCCGTCGTCGACGCCGACCGCCGGGCGCACACCATGCGCAACCACACGGGCACGCACCTGCTCCACCGGGCGCTGCGGAACGTCGTCGGGGAGCGGGCACGCCAGGCCGGGTCGCTGGTGACACCGGACTACCTGCGCTTCGACTTCCCGTTCGACCGCGCCGTCACCGACGACGAGCTGCGCGCGATCGAGGACGAGGTCCGGCGCATCATCCGCGACGACCGGCCCGTCTCCATCGCGTTCATGCCGATGACCGACGCGATCGAGGCCGGCGCCGACGCCTTCTTCGACGAGAAGTACGGGGAGACGGTCCGGACCATCCGTGTCCAGGACTACAGCTTCGAGCTGTGCGGCGGCACCCATTGCCGGGCCAGCGGCCAGATCGGCGGGTTCGCCATCACCAGCGAGCGCAGCATCGGGAGCGGAACGCGCCGCATCGAAGCGGTCACTGGTGCCGGCGCTGACGCCCTGGCACGTTCGCGCACGGCCATCCTCGAGCAGGCCGCCGAGACCGCGGGCGCCCAGTCGCTCGAGGCGCTGTCGGAGCGCATCGCGGCCCTCCAGGAAGAGCTGCGCGAGGCGAAGCGCCGGCTCAAGGCGGGTGGCGGGAGCGGGCTGACCGCCCCGGAGCAGCTCGCCCTGAACGCCCCCGAGGTCCGCCCGGGTGTCCGGCTCGTCGCCTACGCCGGGCCGTACGACTCGATGGACGCGCTCAAGGGCGCGGCACGCACGGTGAGCGGCGCGCTCGGGCCCGGTGTGGTCGCCCTGGGTCTCGATGCCGAAGAGCCGCAGCTGTTCGTGACCGTCTCGCCCGACCTCGTCGGCCAGGGGCTGTCCGCCGGCGACCTGGTCAAGGCCGCGATGCCCGCCATCGACGGCCGCGGTGGGGGCCGACCCGAGATGGCCCAGGGCAAGGGCACGCGTCGCGACGGTCTGCCGGCGGCGCTGGAGGCGCTGCGGGCCACGGTCGAAGCGGCGGTCTGATGGCCTTCTGGCGCCGGATCTGGCAACGCGACGAGGGCGACAGCCTCGCCGCCTGCACCGCCCTCGATGTCGGCACGGAGTTCGCCAAGGCGCTCGTGTTCGAGATCGACGACGAGGGGCACGGCACCGTCCGCGGCGTCGGGCGCAAGCGACAGGGCTTGTCGCACATGCAGTCGGGCACGGTGGCCGACATCGCCGCCGTGGTCGACAACTGTGCCGTCGCCCTGGCCGAAGCCGAGGAGATGGCCGGCTTCCGGCCGACGCAGGTCGTCATCGGCATCGCCGGCGAGCTGGTCAAGGGCTTCACGACCACCCACGCCCAGGAGCGCAAGAAGCCGGACCAGCCGATCACCGAGGCCGAGCTCCAGAAGCTCATCGACAACGTCCAGCGCGAGGCCCTGCGCGAGGCCGAACGGGCGATCACCTGGGAGACGGGGCTGCCCCAGGTCGACGTCCGGCTCGTGCATGCCGCCGTGACCGGGGCATCGATCGACGGCTACGCGCTCACGAACCCGGTCGGATTCCAGGGGCGCCACATCAAGATCGGGATCTTCAACGCGTTCGCCCCGCTCGTCCATCTCGGGGCGCTCCAGAGCGTGGCCAGCCAGCTCGACCTGGAGCTGCTC
>DATBSD010000154.1:0-3247 GCA_036559965.1 Candidatus Limnocylindrales bacterium | reverse complement strand
CGCCGCTCGACGAGGCCGTCCGGTCGATGGAAGAGCGTCACATCCACCGCCTCGTCGTGGTCGAGGAGGACGAGCAAGAGACGCCCATCGGCGTCATCTCGATGAGCGACGTCGTGCACGCCATGGCTGAGGCGGCGCGCGATGCCTGAGTCGCTGCTCGTCAAGGAGCCCGGCCAGCCCAAGGAGCTCCACGAGACGGAGCTCGAGGCGGCCGAGCTGGTCTTCGACGTCGAGGAGTACGTCGACGACTTCAACCGATCGGTCGTCACCGCCTACCGGCGCGGCGTGGCCGACGCGGAGCTGCCCGCCGACGCCGGCGTGGCCCGCTCGCTGATGCCGCCCGGGACCGCCGCCGTACGCGACTTCAGCCATCTCGCGCCGCGCATCCCGGACTTCGTGCGCGAGGCCTGCGTCGGCTGCATGAGCTGTGTCAGCGCCTGTCCCGACACGGCCATCCTGGGCGTCGCCCTGCCCGAGTCGGCGGCGACCGCGGCCATCGACGCCTTCGCGGTCGACGAGCCCGACGTCGCGACCGCCCGCGCGACCGCCGCCAGTCACTTCGCACGGACGACGAAGTACGCCGACGTGCCGGCCCGCCGCGGCCTCGAGCCGGCTGCGTTCGGCATCTTCGTCGACCCGCGGCACTGCAAGGGCTGCTCGGCCTGCGTCGACGTCTGTCACGAGCTGGGGTACGACGCCCTGACCATGATCGACAAGCGACCCGTCGAGCCGGAGACCGGCCAGCCGACGCTCGAGCGGTACGCGCGCGACATGCGCTTCTTCCGCTCGCTGCCCGTGACGCCGCCGGAGTACCGCAACGACAAGGCGCTCGCCGACCTGATGCTCGGTGAGGACGCACTCGGCTACGTCGGCGGCGCGGGCTCGTGCGCCGGCTGTGGCGAGGCGACGGCCATCCGGATGCTCGTCGCGGCGACGCGACAGATCCACGGTCCCGAGTCGATGGGCATCGTGGCAGCGACCGGCTGCAACACGGTCTACGGCAGCACGTACCCATTCAACCCCTACCTCGTCCCGTGGACGAACTCGCTGTTCGAGAACGCTCCGGCCGACGCCCTGGGCATCCGCGCGCGCTGGGACCAGGCCGGCCATCCCGACCGGCGTCTCTGGGTGCTCGGCGGTGACGGCGCCATGTACGACATCAGCTTCCAGTCGCTCTCGCGGATGGTCGCCTCGGGGGCGGACATCAAGGTCCTCGTGCTCGACACGCAGGTCTACTCGAACACCGGTGGCCAGGCCTCGACGGCCTCGTTCGGCGGCCAGGTCACCAAGCTCTCAGCCTTCGGCAAGGAGCTCCACGGGCGTCAGGAGCGGCGCAAAGAGCTGGGGCGCATCCTCGTCGCCCACGGCGAGGCCTACGTCGCGTCGACGACGCCGGCCCACATCAACCACTTCTACCGCTCGATCATGGACGCCAACGCCTTCCCGGGCCCCGCCGTGATCATCGCCTACACGCCCTGCCAGCCCGAGCACGGCATCGGCGACGAGGCCTCCATGCGCCAGGCCAAGCTGGCCGTCGAGTCGCGCGCGTTCCCGCTCTTCACGTACGACCCCCGACGTGGTGGATCGATCGAAGAGCGCCTCTCGCTGACCGGCAATCCGGCGGTCAAGAACGACTGGGCGACGACGCCCGACGGACAGCAGATCGACTTCCTGGCCTTCGCGCGGACCGAAGGCCGCTTCGCCCCTCACTTCGCCGCTGACGGCGCCCCTTCGGTCGAGATCCAGGCCACCCAGCTCGACCGCCTGGCCAACTGGCGCACGCTCCAGGAGCTGGCCGGCCTCCGGTAGACCGAGGCACGGCCTCCACCGTTCTAGTACCAGCTCCACTCCGTGACGCGGCCGGCGATGAGGTCGCTCGACGTCGCCAGGTGGCCGTAGCGGATGCGCGCGCACCGCTCCCAGTCGAGGCGCAACATCCGCACGGCGTGGCGATGGGAGCCGGCGTGGAAGGTCACGCGTTCGGCGCTGCGCAGCGCGACGTCGGCATAGACCGGCACGCCGAACAGGTCGCCGATGGGGGGCAGTGCCCCGATGTCGCAGCGACCGGCCAGGTCGAGCAGCTCGCCCTCGGTCAGCAGTCGGATCCGCTCGCCGTCCATGAGGCTCGAGGCCGCCGCCGGATCGAGCCGGTCGCCGGCCTCCAGGGCGACCAACGCCCGCCGGCCGTCGGAGCGGACCACGGCCAGTGTCTTGACGAAGGCATGGGGGTCGAGGCCTTCGACGTGTGCAGCCTCGAGGGCCGTGAATGCCGGCGGATGCTCGTGCAGGTCGTAGGCCAGGCCATGCGCCCCGAGCCAGTCGAGCAGCGCGACCATGGGCAGGACCGTCGTGCCCGGCCGTCGGTCCGGGATCGTCGTCGTCGCGAGCTCGAGCATCGATCGGCCCTCCTCGGGCTGCGCTGGGTGAGCCGAACCGTGGCCGGTCCGCGCCGACCCACCTGGCCCAGTCTCGCCCCGCTGCCCCGGCCACCGACAGGGCCGTCTGTCACTGATCGCCCACCCGTCGCCGCATGATGGTCTCGCGTGGCGCCTACCATGCCGCCCATGCACGATGCTGCCGGTGCCAGCGGACGACGATCGACCGGCGGCCGTGCCGTCGTCGAGACGCTCGCCGCCGGAGGCGTCGAACACGCCTTCACGGTGCCGGGCGAGAGCTTCCTGGGGGTCCTCGACGCGCTCTATGACTCGACCATCCAGACGATCGCCACCCGCCACGAAGCCGGCGCCGGCTTCATGGCCGAGGCCTACGGTCAGCTGACGGGCCGCCCGGCCGCGGTCCTCGTCACCCGGGCGGTCGGCGCCGCCAACCTGGCCATCGCGCTCCATACCGCGCGCCAGGACTCCGCGCCTCTCGTCGCCGTCGTCGGGCAGGTCCCCCGAGCGTTTCGCGGCCGCGAGGCATTCCAGGAGGTCGACCAGGTGGCGACCTTCGGCGCGCTCTGCAAGGCGGCCATCGAGGTCGACGATCCGGATCGCTTGGCGACCGAGACCGCACGGCTGCTCGGCATCGCCCGTGCGGGCAGGCCTGGGCCGGTCCTCATCGCCCTGCCCGAGGACGTCCTCGAAGCCGAGGTCTCGAGCGCCTTCGCGGATCCCGTCCCGGAGGCCGAACGACCGAGACCGTCGTCGTCGGAGGTCGACGCCGTCGTCGAGGCACTGGCCGCGGCGAAAGCACCGATCATCCTGGCCGGGGCCGGCGTCCGCCTGAGCGAGGGGCCCGGTGGCCA
>DATBSD010000153.1:0-10493 GCA_036559965.1 Candidatus Limnocylindrales bacterium | reverse complement strand
CCAGGGCATGCCCACCGAGACCGGCCCCGTGAAGGCGAAGTTGAGGGCCGCCGCGAGGATGATGAGCGTCCGCAGCGCGGGGTCCCGGAAGGTGTAGCGGGCGCCCTCCCGGATGGAGCGCCAGACCGATGGCGGCGCCTCGGCGGCGATCTCGTCTGCCGCAGGCACGGCGGCGGCATCGTCAGGCGCCGGCATCGCCGCGGCCTCAGATGGCACGACCGCCGTGGCGGCAGCGGCCCGCTCCTGCTGGGCGCGCAAGGCCGTCGATCGCAGGCCACCGTGGACGAGCATGATGGCCACCGCCGCCAGGGCGAAGCTGGCCGAATCGAGGACGAAGGCGAGGCCCGTCCCGACGAGCGCGACCGCGATGCCGGCCGCGGCCGGACCGACCAGCCCGATGAGCTGGCTCGTCGCCTGGAACATGCCGTTGGCGGCCGTCAGCCGGTCGCCCGGCACGAGCAGTGGGATGAACGTCGAGACGGCAGGATAGAAGAAGGCGTCCACGGCGCCGAAGACGACGGCCATGACGACGAGCTGCCAGAGCTCGACTCGGCCGCTCACGATGAGCGCGGCGACGATGCCCACGACGAGCGCGCGCAACGCGTTGGAACGGAAGATGAGGGTCTTCGGCTCGACGCGGTCGGCGATGGCGCCGCCGAGGATGATGAGCAGCGCGCGCGGCACGGCGGCGGCGGTCAGGACGGCGCCCAGGGCAAGACCCGAGCCGGTCACCTGGAGCACCAGCCAGGCGAGAGCCACGAAGTGGAACTGATCGCCCAGGACGGAGATGCTCTCGCCCGCCCAGAAGATCCGGTAGTCGCGATCGGCCAGCGGCCGCAGGAATGGTGCCGACCGGAGGCGGCTTAAGCGGCCCGTGGGAGTGGCCGCCTCGGCGGTCCCGGGCGTCGATGGGCGTTCGGCGTCAGCTGCCATGGGAACGTTGGTCATTCGAGGACGATCCGCACACTGTTGTCGCCGTCGTCCTCGACGACCTGAAGGATCTCGCCGGTCAGGCCCAGCGCGAGCGCCTCGCGGATGCGTTCGGCGGCGTCGGCGCTGATGCCCGGGACGTAGCCGATGGCCGCCTTGCCCAGCGCGATGGGCACGCGCACGTTGACGATGCTGCGGCCGCGCTCCTTGACCTCGACGCGTACCTGGCGCGCCTGGCCCGCGGGGGTCGAGTCGCCAAGCGCCTCGGCGCCGGGCGACGCGTGGCCCCGATCCTGAAGCGCCGCGATGAGCGGTGCCGCCTCGTCGGCGGTCAGGCGCCCCTCGGCGACCATGCGCAGGACCGTCTCGAGGGCATCGGTCATGGCTCGACCGCCGTGTCGAAGGCCGTGGCCGCGTCGTCGAGCGCGGCCAGGCGCTCTCCCGCGGTCGCGACGTCGATGTCGCCGTCCTGGAGCGCGCGGAGGATGTCGAGGCGTGCCGGCTCGAGCGGATCCGGGGCCGGAGGTGCCGTGGGCTCGGCAGGACCAGCTGGCGGCGTGGTCGGCTCGGCAAGCGGAGGTGCGGGGCGCGCGGGCAGTGGCGCGGCGACGGCCGACTCCCCTCGCCAGGCGGCACCCTCGTTGGCGGTCGTGACGGGTCCTCGGCCGGTCAGCTGGAGGTCGCCGCTCAGCGAGCGGAAACCGAGATGGGCGCGACCATCGCCGAGGATGATCGAGCGTCGGCCGGCCTCGCCGCCGGTCCGGTGGGGCACGTCGCTGCGGATGTCACCGGAGACCGTGCGCGCCTCGATCGTGAGGCCGGAGCTGGTCACGATGCGCGTGTCGCCGGAGACCGTCTCGATGGCGTGCCCGTGATCCGCGCCGAGGCTGGCCTCGATGCGCATGTCGCCACTCATCGTCTGGAGGGCCAGACGCTCGATGACGCCGGAGCGGACGACGATGTCGCCCGAGACCGTGCGCAGGCCGAGCGCGATGGAGCCGGGCGTCAGGAGACGGACATCGCCGGACGTGGCGTCCAGGTCGATGCTGCCCTCGACGTCGTCCAGCTCCACCTCTCCGGAGACGGTCTTGTAGTGCTGCTCGCCGTCCAGGCCACTCACGGTCAGGTCGCCGCTCACGGTGCCGATCTCGACGCGCGCGCCGTGCGGGACCTCGACGACGAGGTCCGCGCCGCCGCCACCACCGAGGCGTCGACCCCACTTGAAGGTGCCGATGCTGACCTCGATGAGCCCACCACGCGGCGCGCTGACATGGAGCTCGCCCTTGTCCGCCCCGACGAGGTACTGATCGAGCACGAACGCGTCATCAGGGTCCTGGGTCGTGATGCGCACCGTGTCGCCGTCGGTGCCCCGGACGTCGATGTCGCCGCTCGACGTGGTCAGCTGCAGGAAGCCCCTGGCGCCGATGCGGTGCTGGATGAGCCCATCGCGCGAGGCGGTGACGGTGTCGTCGGTCACGATCAGATCCCCTTGCCAAGATCGCGGATCCCGGTCGCGGCCGCGGCGGCGTCGATGCGCCCGGCGGCCAGCGCCTCGAGGATCTCCTGGCGTCGGGCAGCGATCTCACCCTTGGTCAGCAGGGCAGCCTCGGCGGCCCCCTCGACGGGCGCCGGCTCCGGCTGGTCGGACTCCTGGACGATGGCAGCGTCACCGTCGGCGAGGCCGAGGGCGCGCACGAGCGCCTCGACGCGATTGCGGACGGTGGGATAGGAGATGCCCAGCTCGCGCTCCATGTCGCGGAGGTTGCCGCGCGAGCGCAGGAAGCTCTCCAGCAGCGCCAGCTGCTCCCGGCTCAGACGACCGAAGCGCCCGACGCTGAAGTCACCTTCAAGGGTCGTGGCGCAGTGGTCGCAGTGCAGCCTGGTGATCGCCAGCTCGTGGCTGCAGACGGGGCAGGTGGCGATGACGTCGTTGGGCACGGGTTCTCCGTCCTCAGCGGGATGCCGGTCGGCGCTCGACCGGCCGCTGCGCGGCCTGCTCGGCGGTCCGGGTCAGCTGGCGGCGTGCCGCGTGGGCCTGACCACGGTCGAGGAGCTGGCGCGCATCCAGAGCGCCGCTGCCCGAGAAGAGAAGGCGATGATCCAACATGGCTTCCGTTACCCCTTCCTGTCCATCATCGTGGTTGATATGGGGTATTCAAGCATCTTGCTTTCACTTTGTCAATACCGAGTTTCACTTTTCGCAAGACTACGCGCGCAAGTGGGCATTTCCGAACCCGGAAGTCGGACATGGCCGGGCGCCGGCGCAGGTGCGGCCGGCGCACCGCCGGCCAAGGTGATGTGCGTCGCGATCAGGCGACGGCCGGCGCGACCTCGGTCATCAGGCGCTCGATCGTCTCCGGGTCGAAGGGCGCCGGCTCCTCGATCATGAAGCCGTCGAAGCCGATCGCCCGGTAGGCCGCCATCCGCTCGGCGATGGCCTCCGGCGGACCGAACCACCAGCTCGTGTCGCGCTGGCCTTCCTCGAGGGTCATGGCATTGGCGTCGAGCAACGCCAGCCAGTCACGGCGAGCCTCCGCCTCGGAGTCACGGATCATGACCTTGCAGCCGACGGTCTTGTCGATGACCGCAGGATCGCGACCGACGTCGGCGCAATGCGCCTCGAGGACGGCCTTCTTGTGCGCCAGCACCTCGGGCGTGCCGAAGGCGTTCCACTCGTCACCGTACCTCGCCAGCGTGCGCAGGGTCTTCTTCTCGCCCGAGCCGCCGATCATGATCGGCAGATGGGCCTGGACGGGCCGTGGACGGGCGACCAGCTCCCGGGTCCGGTAGCGCGCGCCGTCTGAGGTCACGGTCTGCCCGTCGAGCAGGCCGCTGATGATGGCGACCGACTCGTCGAGCCAGTCGAGACGCTCGCCGAAGCCCGACCCGAACTCGATGCCGAAGGCGTCGGCCTCGAAGCCGAACCAGGCGCCGCCCATGCCGCAGACCGCGCGGCCGCCGCTGATGTGGTCGAGGGTCACGATCGACTTGGCCACGAGTCCCGGGTTCCGGAACGGGTTGGCGCCGACCATCAGCCCGATCCTGATCCGCTTCGTCAGGGCCGCCCACGCCCCGAGCGTCGTGTAGCCCTCGAAGATCGGCTGGTGCGGGTCGCCGAAGATGGCGTACAGGTGGTCCCAGGTCCAGACGGTGTCGAAGCCGAGCGCCTCGGCGCGCTGGGCGATCGCCGCGTACGAGGGCCAGTCGGTGGCCTGGGACCAGGGCAAGAGGCTGAAGGAGGGTCGTGTCATGCCGTCGATGATGACGGCTCCGGCGCGGGCGGTCGCCGAGGCCGCCCGCGGCGGGGACGCGGGGGAGTGCGTACCATCGCCGGACATGCCCGACGAACCCTCCGCGACGACCACCAACCGCCTCTCCGGCGAGACCAGTCCGTATCTCCTCCAGCACGCCCACAACCCGGTCGACTGGTACCCGTGGGGCGACGAGGCCCTCGATCGCGCTCGGGCCGAGGCGAAGCCGATCTTCCTGTCCATCGGCTACGCAGCCTGCCACTGGTGCCACGTCATGGAGCGCGAGTCGTTCGAGGATGCGGCCACGGCCGCCGAGCTCAACGCGGACTTCGTGGCCATCAAGGTCGATCGCGAGGAGCGGCCTGACCTCGACGCCGTGTACATGGACGCCGTCCAGGCCATGACCGGCAGCGGCGGCTGGCCGATGAGCGTCTTCCTGACGCCCGAGGGCCGCCCGTTCTATGGCGGCACCTACTTCCCGGATGTGCCGCGTCACGGCCTGCCGTCGTTCCGCCAGGTGCTCGGCTCGATCGCCGCCGCCTGGCGCGACGAACGCAGTCAGGTCGAGGCCTCGGCTGCGCGGCTGACCGCTGCCCTGGGCGAGCAGGCCGCGCGGCTGACCGAGGCGGCCCGGACCGCCGCCGATGCGGCTGCGGCCGCGGCGAGCGCAGCCGCGACGCGACCGGCTGCCGGCAGCACCCTCGCCCCGCCGGGGGCCACGGTTCCCGGTCCGGGACCGGCCATCTCCCCAGGCGCTATCGTCGGTCTCGACGGACGCCCGCTGCTGCGCATCGCCACGCCCGAGGTCGGTCGGGTCGTCGATCCCGCGCTGCTCGACCAGGCCACGGCGCGGCTGGCCGAGTCGTTCGATCCGGTCCACGGTGGCTGGGGCGGGGCGCCCAAGTTCCCAGCACCGATGGTCATCGAGCACCTCCTGCGGCGATTCGTCCGGGCGGGCGATGTCCAGGCACTCACGATGGCGCGCAAGACGCTCGATGCCATGGCCGCCAGCGGTCTCCGCGACCAGCTCGGCGGCGGCTTCGCACGCTACGCCACGGACGGTGTCTGGCTGGTGCCCCACTTCGAGCAGATGCTCTACGACAACGCCCAGCTCGCGCGGGCATACCTCCACGCCTGGCAGGTCACCCGCGAGCCGCGCGACCGCGCTGTCTGCGAGGGCACGCTCGATGCGATGCTCCGCGATCTGCGCCTGCCCGACGGCGCCTTCGCGGCCAGCCTGGACGCGGACACGGCAGGCGAGGAGGGCGCCACGTATGTCTGGACGCTGGCGCAGGTCGAGGCGGTCTTGGGCGCCGAGGAGGCCGCCATCGTGGCCGACGCCTACGACATCAGCCAAGGCGGCAACTGGGAAGGCAAGTCCATCCTGCGGCGCGTCCGGGACGACGCCGCCATCGCCGCCCGGCACGGCCTCGAAGCGGCTGACGTGGAGAGGCGCCTGGCCGACTTGCGCGCCCGGCTCCTCGCCGCCAGGGCGACGCGGCCACAGCCGGCCCGCGACGACAAGGCGCTGGCGGCCTGGAATGGGCTGGCCATCGCGGCCCTGGCCGAGGCGGCGGTGGCGCTCGATCGACCCGACTACGCCGAGGCGGCGGTTGCCGCGGCGACGACGATCTGGGATGGCCTGCGCGACGCCGATGGCCGGCTGTCCCGGTCGTGGAAGGATGGCCGCGCACGCCATGCCGGGGTGCTCGAGGACCACGCCGACCTCGCCGAAGGCATGCTCGCTCTGTATCAGGCGACGTTCGACGACCGCTGGTTCCGGGCCGCCCTCGAGCTCGGTGAGCTCATCGTGACCCACTTCGCCGATCCGGCCGGCGGCTGGTTCGACACCGCCGACGACCAGGAGGCGCTCATCACCAGGCCCAAGAGCCCCCAGGACAACGCCTTGCCGAGTGGCGGCGCGATGGCCACCGTGGTGCTCCTGAAGCTGGCGGCACTGACGGGCGAGGCACGCTACCGCGGCCCAGCCGAGGTGGCCGCGGTCGAGATGGCGGCACTCGCGGCTGCCTATCCGAGCGGCTTCGCGTGGTGGCTGGTGGCCGCCGACCTGGCCGCCCACCCCATCGACGAGGTCGCCATCGTGGGCCTCGACGATGGCACGACCGATTCGCTCGTCGCCGCCGCCCGAGACCGTTTCCGGCCGGGCGTGGTCGTCGCCCGAGTCCTCGCGAGCGGCGACCAGGATGCGCCCGTGGTACCGCTGCTCCGCGATCGCCCGGCCATCGACGATCGCCCGACCGCCTACGTCTGTCGCGGCTTCACCTGCCGTGCCCCGACGACCGACCCAGCCATCCTCCGTGAGCAGCTGGGTGGCTGAGGGACGCAGGCAGCCTGCCGCGCGACTCGCCGACCTTGGTCAGCCTGGCGCCGTCCTGCTCGACCTCGACGGCACGCTCGTCGATACCGTCGGCCGTCGGATCGACGGCTGGCTGGCCGCCTTCCGCGAGGCCGGCCTGTCGGCTGACCGGACGCGCATCGCGGCGCTCATCGGCGCCGACGGCAAACGCCTCGCGCGCGAGGTCGGCGAGGCGGCCGGCGGCAGGCTGGATGAGGCGGACATCGCTGCGCTCGACCGGCGGGCGGGTGCCATCTTCAGCGAGCTCAACGTCCGACCGAAGCCACTGCCCGGCGCTCGCGAGCTGCTGCTCGCCTTGGGCGATGGGCCACTGCCGGCTGTCGTCGCGACGTCCAGCCTGGGCGCCCAGGTCGCCGCATCGATCGATGCCCTCGACCTGCCCCGGCGACCGCTCGTCGTCGACGGCGAGCATGTCGAGCTCGCCAAGCCGGCGCCGGACCTGCTCCTGCTCGCCGCCCAGCGGGCGGGCGTCGCGGCCGACCGCTGCTGGGTCGTCGGCGACGCGACGTGGGACTTCCTGGCCGCCGGCGCGGCGGGCATGACGGGCATCGGCGTTCCGACCGGTGCCGTCGACGGGGCGGCGTTGCTCGACGCCGGCGCGAGTGTGGTCATCTCTGCCCTGACCGAGCTGCACATCGAGCTCGGGCGACGGGGACTCTTGGCCGCCTGACTTCAGGCGACGCGGGGCTGCGTCACGAGCATCGGCAGGGGCGCGCTGGCGTGACGCGAGAGGATGGCCTCCGGCCCGACCGACCAGAGAGCGGACACGAAGGTCGCCACGTACGTCGGGTCGAGCTGGCTGCCCGCCGCATCCTCGAGTCGCCTGATGGTCTCCTCCACCGAGAGCGCCTTGCGGTAGGGGCGGTCGGTCGTCATGGCCGAGAAGGCGTCGGCGACGGCGAGCAGGCGGCCGATGACCGGGATGTCGTCGCCGGCCAGGCCCGCCAGGTAACCGCGCCCGTCCCAGCGCTCGTGGTGGCTGCGGATGCCGGCCCGCACGACCTCGATGTCGGGCAGGTCGCGGACGATGGCGTCGCCCAGCGCGACGTGCTGCTTGACGACCTCGTACTCCTCGGCCGTCAAGGCGGCCGGCTTGCGCAGGATGGTGTCGGGGATGCCGATCTTGCCGACGTCGTGGAGCAAGCCGGCGACGTGCAGCGGTCGCCGGACGTCGGCGTCGAGCCCGAGCTGCTCGGCCAGGAAGAGCGCATAGCGGGCGACGTCCTCGGAGTGGCGCTTCGTGTAGCGGTCGCGGGCGTCGACGACGAGCACGAGGCCCTGCAGCGTGTCGAAGCTGGCGGCCTGCGAGGCCTGGGCATCGACCTCCCGCGTGGTCGCCTGACGAACGGCGTTGCCGCCGCTCGACTTGGCCTCGACGAGGGCGATGGTCGCCTGCGACAGCAGCTCGGTCGCGGCCTCACCGTTGACGGGATACCAGCTCAGGCCGGCGCTGATGGTGATCGGCAGCCGTTCGGAGGCGCCGAACTGGAGGCTCGTGCCCATGAGTCGATCGCGGATGCGCTCGATGACCGACTCCAGGTCGTGGCCCGGCTCGGGCAAGGTCACCGCGATGAACTCATCCGGCCCGAAGCGCCCGAGCACGACGCCTGGCGGCATCGCGTCACGCAGCAGGCGCGAGACCTCGAGCAGCGCGCGATCGCCCGCCGCATGGCCGTGCGCGTCGTTGAGGTTGCGGAAGTTGTCGATGTCGATGAGCGCGACGCCGACGCTCGCCAGCTCACCGGCCGCGGCTGCCTGGTGGGCGAACTCGATGCGCTCGGTCAGCTCATCGACCGCGGTACCGTGATTGAGGAGGCCGGTCAGCGAGTCGCGTCGTGAGGCCTCGACCAGGTCGCGGGTCTGGCGGTCGAGGCGCGCCTGCGCAGCCCGGAAGATGTACCAGAGCATGACGGCGAGCACGATCGCGGCGAGGAGGGTCACGCTCAGCACGCCGGTCTGCGCCTGGCCGATGGTCGCCAGCAGGGGCGCACCATCGCGGTAGATCTCGAAGACCGCCTCGACGCTGCCGTCGGGAGCGACGATGGGCAGGTACTCCTCGATGACCGCTAGCTGGGCGGTCCCGCCGAGCGGGCCGGCGTGCTCGTCCTCCTCTTGCTCCACGTGGGCGGTCGGTCGCCGTGAGCTGATGGCCAGATCGAGCTCCTCGCCGCCCTCGATCTGGCCGCGCAGCGACGGATCGTCGCTGTAGAGGATCGTGCCGTCGGGCGCGTGGACCTTGAGGTGGAGGATGGCGGCGTCGGTCTCGACCAGTCGCACGAGCGCCCGTTGGACCGCGGCCACACGAGCAGTCGAGCTTGCGCCGATGGCCATGTCCTCGGCCGTGAGCGTGCTCTCGACGAAGCTCTGGGCGAGCGACCGGTCGGCGATCGCGGCCGACTCGATGGCCGTCGCCTGGAGCGAAGCCCCGACGATGGCGGTCAACCCGAAGCCGGTCACCCCCACGAGACCGAGGCTGACCGCCAGAACCAGGAGCAGGAGGCGCGGCGAGCGCGTCGCGCGGATGCTGTGGATGGGCGGGCTCCAGGCTGTCCGCGCGATGCATGGTCGGCGCGGCCGGACATCCGGTCCAGGCGTGGAACGTTGCCCGCACGCGCCCACTGGAGCAATAGGACCATCGGGCGAGCCGGATGCCGCCACCTGGGGAGCGGCGGTCAGGCGACGGCTGGGTCGGTCAACGCCGTCGCCGACGGCTCGGGTCGCGCTCGAGCGTTGCGGTCGTCGCGCCAGGCCAGCCAACAGCGCCCGGAGTCGACCGCCCAACCCGGACCGTTGAAGCCGAGCGTGAACTGGCTGAAGCCCAGGGCGACGTAGGCATCGGCGTCCTCGTCGAGGAACCGCTCGAGGTCGGTCGGCTCGACGCCGACCGACCACTCGATGGCGGCCGGGTCGCGACCGACCTCCGCGCACCATCCTCGGAGCGCAGCAATGGCGCGTTCGACCTCGTCGGGGTGCTCCGGGAACGCCGCATGCCACGCGTCGGCATACCTGGCCACCAGTCGCAGCGTCCGACGCGGACCGGTGCCCGCGATGAGCAGCGGCAGCGGCCGCACGGGTGGCGGCTCGAGCGTGCCAAGGCGGCGTCGGATGTCCGGTATCGCCTCGCCCAGCGCGGCGATGCGCGCTCCCATCGTGCCGAAGGCGTAACCGTACTCCTCGAAGTCACGCCGCTTCCAGCCGGCCCCGAGGCCGAGGATCACACGACCGCCGCTGACGTGGTCGACCGTCCGAGCCATGTCCGCGAGGAGCTGTGGGTTGCGATACGCGTTGCATGCCACGAGCGGCCCCAGTTCGATGCGCTCGGTCGCCTCGGCCCACGCCGCCAGGAGCGACCAGCATTCGAAGTGCGGGCCGTCCCGGTCGCCGTAGAGGGGGAAGAAGTGGTCCCACGTATAGACGATGTCGTAGCCAAGCTCTTCCGACCGCACGGCAGCTCGCCGGATGTCGCGGTAGGTGCCGTGCTGGGGATGGAGCTGAGCGGCGATCCTGATCGGATGCATCGAGGCCTCCGGCGACGTGTCGGGGGCATCGTCAACCTTCCCCCAGGGGGAATGTCAAGCGCTATCATCAGGTGGTGTTCCTCATCGGGGCCTTCGCCCGCCTGAGCGGCGTCTCGGCCAAGATGCTGCGTGCCTGGGACGCGCTCGGGCTGTTCCGGCCGATCTGGGTCGATCCGGCAAGCGGCTATCGCTGGTACTCGCCGGCGCAGCTCCCGGAGCTGCGCCGCATCGTCGCCCTCCGTGACCTGGGCGTGTCGTTGGCCGAGATCGCCGATCTCATCGCCGGCGGTGCCGACCTGCGGGCCGTGCTCGCTCGTCGGCAGGCCGACCTGGAGCGTATGCGCCTGGAGGTCGCGCGTCGGCTGCGGGCGCTGGAGATCGAGGTCGAGGGCCCAGACGACCGCTCGGCCGACCGTC
>DATBSD010000152.1:0-19395 GCA_036559965.1 Candidatus Limnocylindrales bacterium | reverse complement strand
GCTCGCAAGCCTCGGCGGTCGGGACCGCGGTCACGGTCACGCCGCGCTCGCGCGCTTCCGCCAGAACGTCTGGGGCGACCGGCAGCTGGCCATCCTGGCCAGTGCCGACGATCAGATGCTTGCCGCCCCACGGGATGGCCTCTGCGGCGGTCAGCGGCGTGTGGCCGTACTCGGCGCGCAGCGCCTTCGACGGACCCTTGTGGCGCTTGGCGACCCGGCCGCGGTCGATGACGACATCGTGGTCGTAGCGCTGCCCTTCGACCTCGATCACACCGAACGCGATCAACGTCGCGCGCATGGGCACCTCGAGGGTTTGGTGGAGATGAGGGGACTCGAACCCCTGACCCCCGCGATGCGAACGCGGTGCTCTCCCAGCTGAGCTACATCCCCACGGGGGGCCGAGTATAGCCCGGGTCGGCTCGCCATCGGCTGACCTACGCCGGCAGGCTGAACCAGAAGCGTGTCCCGCTTGGCGACGATTCCGCGCCCACCCGTCCACCGTCGCCTTCGACGAGTTGCTTGACGATGGCCAGCCCGATGCCCGCCCCACCACTGGCACGATCCCGGGACTTCTCGACCCGGTAGAAGCGCTCGAAGACGTGCGGCAGGTCGGCGGCCGGGATGGGCTCGCCGGTGTTGACCACGCTCACCAGCACGCTGCCCGGCCGCGACTCGCCTGAGACGGTCACCTGGCCGCCGTCGGCCGTGTAGCGGACGGCGTTCTGGAGCAGGTTGGCGAGCACCTGGGCGAGGTGGTCGGGATCGCCACGCGCCGGCAGCACGGCCGGCCAGCGACGCTCGATCTCGATGTCCCGACCCTCCAGCGCCGGGCGCACGAGCGCGACCGAGGCCTCGAGCAGGGGGCCAAGGTCGAGCTCGACCTTGCGCGCTGGCTCGGCGTTCGACTCGCCGACGGCAAGGGCATCGAGCGATCGCGCCAGACGGACGAGGCGGTCGGCCTCCTCCCAGAGCGAGTCGTAGGTCGCCGCGTCGGCCTCGATGACGCCGTCCCGCAGGGCTTCGAGGTAGCCCTGCAGGTTGGTCAGCGGCGTGCGCAGTTCGTGGGCGGCATTGGCGATGAACTCGCGTCGCAGCCGCTCCTGTTCCTGGAGCGCGGCCGCCATCTGGTTGAACGAATCGGCCAGTGAGGCGATCTCTTCAGGGCCGTCGCGCGGGACGCGCGCCGCATAGTCACCGTCGGCGATGCGACGCGCCGCGCGTCCGACCTCGTCGAGGGGCCGTGTGAGCATCCGCGCGACGACGACCGCCAGGCCGACCGCGAGCGCGACCGCCAGGGCGACCGAGACGATGAGCACGCCACGGAGCGACTGGTCGAACATCGCCTGGGCGACCTCGGCGGTCTCGCCGTGGGCCATCATCAGGGCCGCGAAGGTGTCGCCGCCGACGATGGCCACGCCGAGTGCCAGGACGGCGACCGCGGCGCCGGCTGTGAGCAGCGCCGCGGCTGCGATGCGGGTCGCCAGGCCGCGGCCGGGTCGGTCGCTCACGGTGCTGCCCGGTAGCCGACGCCGCGGACCGTGGCCACGTAGCGCGGCGTGGTCGCGTCGTCACCGAGCTTGTCGCGCAGTCGCCCGACGTGGACGTCGATGGTCCGATCGAGGATCTCGCCGTCGTCGGCACCGTACACGGCATCGAGCAGCTGATCGCGGGTGAGCACCCGACCCTCGGCGGCGACGAGCGTCAGCAGCAGCCGGAACTCGACCGTCGTTAGCGGCACGACCTCGTCGCCGCGGCGGACCTCGTAGCGCGCCGGGTCGATGACCAGGTCCGCCTGGCGAAGCGGTGTCTCCGCCGGCCGTCGATCGTCGGGGGCCGTCGCCGGCCGGCTGCGGCGCAGGATGGCGCGCACCCGCGCCGCCAGCTCGGCCGGGCTGAAGGGCTTGGGCAGGTAGTCGTCGGCACCCTGGAGCAGGCCGTGGATGCGGTCGGGCACGGAGCTCCGCGCCGTGAGCATGAGGATGGGCGTGTCGTTGACGGCGCGGATGCGGCGGCAGACCTCGTAGCCATCGAGCTCCGGCAGCATGAGGTCGAGGACGACGAGGTCGGGCGCCTCCGCCTCGAAGACCGTCAGCGCCTGGCGGCCGTCATTGGCGTCGACCACGCGGTGCCCGTCGCGCTCGAGGTACGTCCGCACGAGCTGGACGATCTTGCGGTCGTCGTCGACGACGAGCACGGTCGTCCGGGCGGCGCTGCTCACCGCACCATGCTATCCGCCGCCGACGGCGCCCCGATGACGACGCGATGACACCGTTCGCCTGCCATCTGACACGCGGACGACCATGGGCCGCCCTTCAGGGTCCTTTCATGGACGGTCGGAAGACTCCTCGCCACCACCACGACACCCCGAGTGACGTCCGTGACGAGGAGTACGTACCGATGACGCGAACCCGTGGCCGACGAGCCCGCCTGATGGCGGCGTTGGTCCTCCTGCCCCTGCTGCTCGGCGCCTGTGCCACCGGCGCGGCCACCGATGACGGCGTCGCCAGCCTGGCCAGCCCCGACGCGGTGACCGGCGCCGCATCGCCGTCGCCCGGAGCCTCAGGCAACCCCGAGGACGCGATGCTCGACTTTGCCCAGTGCATGCGCGACAACGGCGTCGACATGCCCGACCCACAGACCGGAGGAGGCGGTGTGCGGATCGGCATCGGCGAGAACGGCATCGATCCGCAGAGCGAGACGTTCCAGGCCGCCCAGCAGGCCTGCCAGCACTTCCTCGGGGACGCCGGTTTCGGAGGGCCACGCGACTTGACCCAGGAGCAGCTCGACCAGATGGTCGCCTTCGCCCAATGCATGCGCGACAACGGCGTCGACATGCCGGACCCCGCTGCCGACGGCAGCGTCAACATCCGCATCCGTGGCCAGGTCGGCCAGGGAGCGGCAGGGCCGGGTGGCTTCGATCCCCAGAGTGAAGAGTTCCAGGCGGCCATGGAAGCCTGCGAGGATGTGCGGCCGGACTTCGGGCCCGGCAGCGACGACGGCCCATCGACGAACGTCGCGAGCCCGGCTCCGTGAGCGGCAACAAGCGTCGCCTGGCACTCATCGGCCTCGGCGTCATCGTCGTCGCCGGCATCGGCGCCGTCGCCATCGGCATCACCGACCAGCCCGGCGGCGAGGCCGCCGCGGCGGCCACCGCCACCACCGCACCGGCCACGGCCGCCATCGAGCGGCGCTCGCTGGCTGTGACCGAGGAGCTGACCGGCGCCCTCGACTATGACGGACAGCTGTCGCTCGTCGGCAACCTGCGCGGCACGGTGACCCGGACAGCCGAGATCGGCAGCGTGCTCGAGGCCGGCGACATCGCGTACGAGGTCGACGGCAAGCAGCGCGCGACCGTCATGATCGGGGCGCGTCCGGCCTGGCGCAGCCTCGAGTCGGGCGTCGCCAACGGTGCCGACATCCGGCAGCTCGAGCAGAACCTCAAGGATCTCGGCTACGGCGCCGGCGTGAAGGTCGACGGGCGCTGGACGGACGCGACCACGAAGGCCGTGAAGCGCTGGCAGAAGGCGCGTGGCCTGACCAGGGACGGCGTCGTCGAGCTCGGCGAGGTCGTCTTCCTGACCGAGCCGATGCGCGTCACGGAACGGGCCGTGGAACCCGGCTTCGGGAGCGGGCCCGGATCGGTCGTCATGAAGGGCACCTCGACCAGGCAGGTCGTCTCGCTCGATCTGGACGCCGACCGCCAGGACATCGTCGCCGTGGGCGACGTCGTCGCGGTCACGATGCCCGACGGCAGCGAGGTGCCCGGCACGGTGGCCGAGATCGGCCGCGTCGCGACCGCGACCGAGGACGCCTTCGGCCAGGCCGGCACGCCGACCGTCGAGGTCGTCGTCACGCTCGCCGAGGACGCCACCGCGGCCGACCTCGACGGGGCGCCCGTGACCGTCGTCGTGACGCGCTCCGAGCGGCCGTCCGTCCTGGCCGTGCCCGTCAACGCGCTGCTCGCCCTGCTCGAGGGCGGCTACGCCGTGGAAGTCGTCGATGCCGACGGTTCGACCCGCCTGCTCGGCGTCGAGGTCGGCGTGTTCGACGATGGCTGGGTGGAAGTGACCGGGGAGGGGCTCGACGAGGGCCTCCCGGTCGTGGTGCCGTCGTGAGTCATGCCATCGCGCTCGAGGGCGTGGGCATGACCTACCCCGGCTCACCGCCCGTCGAAGCGCTCATGGCGGTCGACCTGGTCATCGAGCTCGGCGAGCTCGTCGCCATCCAGGGTCCGTCGGGATCCGGCAAGTCGACCCTGCTCCATCTGGTCGGCACGCTCGACCGTCCGACCGCCGGCTCCGTCGAGGTGCTCGGGCGCGACATCGGCCATCTCGACGACGGTCCGCTCTCGGCGCTCCGGGCGAGCGAGATCGGCTTCGTCTTCCAACAGTTCCACCTGCTCAACGGCGAGACGGCCGTCGAGAACGTGGCCGACGGCCTGCTCTACCGCGGTGTGCCCGGCAACGAACGGCGGATCGCCGCCCGCGATGCCCTGCTACGTGTCGGGCTGGAAGCCCGGGCGCACCATCGACCGAGTCAGCTCTCGGGCGGTGAGCGCCAGAGGGTGGCCATCGCGCGGGCGATCGTCGGTCGTCCGCCCATCCTCCTGGCCGATGAGCCGACCGGCAACCTCGACACGGCCACCGGCAGCGACATCCTCGAGCTGCTGCGCGACCTCAACGCGACCGACAGCACGACCGTCGTGATCATCACCCACGATCGCGACGTCGCGGCACGGACCGACCGGCAGGTCGAGCTCCGTGACGGCCGCGTCGTGCGCGACACGGGCCGCGACGCGGACAGCGGGAGCGCGGCATGACCAGCACGGGCACCGCGGCCGCGTCCGCCGAGCCGGGCCTCGGCGTCGTCGTTCCGCGCGGTGCGTCGGACTGGCCGACCCGACGGGTCGGGCTGGGCGACGTCCTGCGCATCGCCGGCTCCGGCCTCCGATCGCGCAAGCTCCGCTCGACGCTGACCGCGCTGGGCATCGCCATCGGTGTCGCGGCGATGATGGGCGTGCTGGCCATCTCCGAGTCGAGCCGCGCCGCGCTGCTCGCCCAGCTCGACAGCCTGGGCACGAACTTGCTCACGGTCTCGGCCGGCCAGACCTTCCTCGGCCAGGATGCCGCGCTGCCCGACGTGGCGACGGCGATGATCGATCGCATCGCACCGGTCGAGGGGACGGCCGCCGTGGCCTCGCTCGATGCCACCGTCCGGCGGACCGACTATATCGACTCCGAGCAGACCGGCGGCATCGCCGTCCAGGCGGCCGAGGCGAGCCTGCTCGAGACGCTCCAGGGCAGCATCCGCTCCGGACGCTGGCTGGACTCGGCGACCGAGCGCTACCCTGCCGTCGTGCTTGGTGCCGTCGCTGCCGAGCGCCTGGGCATCGATGATGTCGACGGTCCGGTCATGGTCTGGCTGGGCGGCCGCTGGTTCAGCGTCGTCGGCATCCTCGACTCGCTGCCGCTGGCGCCCGAGATCGATCGCTCGGTCCTCGTCGGGACGCCGATCGCCCGCGAGCTGTTCGGCTGGAACGGCTCGCCGTCGACCATCTACGTGCGCACCGATGCCGACCACGTGACCGACGTCCGCGACGTGCTGCCGGCGACCGTCAACCCCGAGAACCCCGAGGGTGCCGAGGTCAGCCGGCCGTCCGACGCGCTCGAGGCCAAGGCCGCCGCGGCGACGACCTTCACCAGCCTCTTCCTCGGCCTGGGGGCCGTGGCCCTGCTCGTGGGCGGCCTGGGCATCGCCAACATGATGCTCATGGCCGTCCTCGAGCGACGGGCCGAGATCGGGCTCCGCCGGGCGCTCGGCGCCACGCGGCGGCAGATCGCCGGTCAGTTCCTGGCCGAGGCGCTCCTGCTCTCGGCCATCGGCGGCATCCTCGGCGTGACCATCGGCTGCCTCATCGGCATCGCCTACGCGCAGACGCAGGGCTGGCTCGTCGCATTGCCCATCGCTGGGATCGTCGGCGGCATCGCGGCCGCCCTGGCCATCGGTGCCGTGGCCGGCCTCTATCCGGCCGTGCGTGCCGCTTCGGTCTCGCCGACGGAGGCCCTCCGAGCAGGCTGATCGATCCGCTCGTCGGCCAGCCGCTCGGCGGCGGCCTCGGTGGACAGGCCCTCCCGGTCGGCCGTCCGGAAGATCTCGGTCAGGGTGCGGCCGATGCCGCGCAGGGCGTCGTCCAGGCGCTCCTGGCTCCAGCCTTCCATCTCCAGCCCCAGCACGTGCAGGACGCCGCCGGCGTTGATCACGAAGTCCGGCGCGTAGAGGATGCCCGCCGCCTGGAGCTGCGCGGCATCCTCGGGGGTGGCGAGCTGGTTGTTCGCGGCGCCGGCCACGATCCGGCAGCGGAGCTTCGGGATCGTCGTGGCATCGAGGATGCCGCCCAGGGCGCACGGCGCAAGGACGTCGCACGGCTCGGACAGGACCAGGTCCGGGGCGCTGACCCGAGCGCCGGTCTCCGCCGCCAGCTGCGCCGCACGGGCGCCGTCGATGTCCGAGACGACGACCGTGGCACCGTCGGCGGCGACCATCCGTGCGAGGACCCCGCCGACACCACCGACGCCCTGGATGACCACGCTCCGACCGGCCAGATCCGGCGACCCGAAGGCATGTTCGACGGCGGCGCGGATGCCGTGATAGACGCCGACCGCCGTGTCGGGCCCGGTCGTGCCCGCCCCACCGGCCGCCACGGTCCGGCCGAAGACGTGGCCGGTCCGCTCGCCGATGACGTCCATGTCGTGGTCGTCGGTGTTGACGTCGGGGGCCGTCCGGAAGGTGCCGCGCAGCGACTCGATGAGATCGCCGTAGGCATGGAGCAGGTGCCGCCGATCCTCGCCCTGGGGGATGGCGGGCACGGCGAGGACGGCCTTGCCGCCGCCCGAGGGCGCACCGGCGATAGCCAGCTTGCGGGTCATCGCCTCGGACAGCCGCATCGCGTCGCGCAGGCCGTCGGCGGGGGACGGGTAGACCTTCATGCGGGTCCCGCCACCGGCCGGTCCGAGCCGGGTGGAGTGGATGGCGATGAACATCCACGTTCGGCTGGCCGCGTGGTAGTGGATGGCGACCGCCTCGCCATCCCAGTCGCGGATGAGGTCCTCGAACATGGCTCGACCTCGTGGCGTGGTCCTCGCGGAGGGAGGACGAAACGTCATCTTACCGGCGCCAGCCCAGGGCCTCGTCTGCTTGACATATCGAACATCTGTTCTATCATGAGCCGGGCCATGACGACCACTGCAGAGGAGCCGCTGGGCGGCGCGCTGGCCCGACTCGAGGCACGCTGGGGCAGCGCCGCCGTCCGCCTCGGCAACGGCGGCCAGCCCTCGGCGACCACCGCCACCCTCGGTGCCCTCGCCCTGGCGCCGATGCCGGATCTCGAGCCCGACACCGCACCGAGCCCGACCCCGACTCCCGCCACCGAAGTCGTCTCGACCGGCTTCCCGGAGCTCGACGCGTTGCTCGGCACCGGTGGCCTGCCGCGCCGAGCCAGCGCCACGCTGCGTGGCGACGCCTCGTCGGGCAAGACGACGCTTGCCCTTCGAACGGTCGCCAGTGCCCAGGCCGTCGGCGGCATCGTCGCCTGGCTGGACGTCGGCCGGACCTTCGATCCCCTGGAGGCGGCCGCTCGCGGCGTCGACCTGCGCTGGCTCGTCGTCCTCCGGCCGACCGGGACGGGGGAGGGGCTGCGCATGGCCGGCGCGCTCGTCTCGGGCCGCGCCGTGGACCTGCTCGTCGTGGACCTGCCGCCGCGCCTGGCGCCCGTCCACGAAGGGCTCATCCGCCGGCTGGCCGCGCACGCCCGCCGGATCGGTGTCCAGGTCCTCGTCCTCGAACCGCTCGACCTCGCCGCGCCGCTGCACAGCGCCCTGGCCGAGGCGGCCGGCTTGCGCCTGGAGCTGGAACGCGTCGATTGGCTCCGCCTCGGGCGGGACGTCGTCGGCCAGCGCACGGTGGTGACCGTCGCAAAGCATCGATCCGGGCCTCCCGGCCGGAGCCTCGAGCTGGAGATCCGCTACCTCGACGACGGGGAGCGCGACGCCGGCGTCGGCCGGCTGCTGGCGGCGACCGGCCCACCGGCACCGCTGGCGCGCCCCATCCAGAAGCCCCCGACCGAGCTCGTGACCATCGACCATGCGCCTGCTCCACTTCGCCTGGCCAAACCTGCCACTCCGCCTCGAGCTCGCTCGACGCGGCCTGCCCTGGACACCGGCGACGCCGCTCGTCCTGGGCGGCCGACCGTGGGATCCGGGCACCGTCCTCGATCGCAGCCCGGCCGCGGCGCGCTTCGGCGTTCGGCCGGGGCAGCCGCTGGGGGTGGCGCACCGGCTCGTCCCTGAGGCGACCTTCCTCGAGGCCGACCCGGCCGGCTACGCGGCCGCCTTCGAGGCGGTCCTTGACGCCTTGGCCACCTTCACGCCGGCCGTCGAGGGCGAGACCGACCCGTCGGCGCCGGCGTTCGGCCGGGCCCTGCTCGGCATCGAGGGTCTCGACCGGCTGTGGGGCGACGAGTCGACGCTCACGGCACGCGCCAGGGCAGCCGTCGCGGCGACGCTCCCGGCGGCACCTCGGGCGGGCATCGGCAATACCCGCTTCGGTGCCGGCGTGGCCGCGTCGCTCGCCCGCGACGCCGGCTCGCTGACCGCCATCCAGGCCGGCGGCGCGACCGAGGAGGCCGACTTCCTGGCGCCGCTGCCCATCCGGTTGTTGCCGGCACCCGAGCTGGAGGGTCGCTTCGCGCTCTTCGGGCTGCGCCGCATCGGCGACCTGGCGGCCCTGGCACGCTCGGCGGTCGTGGCCCGCTTCGGCGCGCTCGGCGGCGAGCTGCACGACCTGGCACGTGGCCTCGACGGCCGACCGCTCCATCCACGCCGGCCGGTCGAGCGGCTGCGCGCCGAGGCGGAGCTCGATCCGCCGGTCGACCAGCTCGAGTCGCTCCGCTTCGTCCTCCACCATCTCGCCGGCGCACTGTGCGCCCAGCTGGCAGCTCATGGCGCGGGCGCCGCGCAGGCCATCCTCGAGCTCGAGCTGGACGCCCCGGCCATCTCGGCCGTGCGCATCGAGCAGGTGCTGCCCGAACCCGTCGCCCAGCCGGATCTCGTGGAGCGGCTCCTCGTCGCCCGCCTCGCCACGACCGACCTGCCCGCCCCTGTCATCCGTCTCAGCCTCGAGCTCGACGGCCGCGCCCCGCAGGCGGGCAGCCAGCTCGGCCTCTTCAGCCCGCAGTCCGCCAACGCCGCGCGCCTCGAGTGGCAGCTCGCCAGCCTGGCCATCCGCTTCGGGCCCGATCGACTCTGGCGGGTCGGCCTGGGCGACCCGGAGGCGGCGCTCCCGGAAGCCCGAGCCACCTGGACGCCGGTCGGCGGCGAGCCCGGGCGATGACGCGCCTGCTCGGCCAGCAGCCGTGCATCGAGGTCGATCTCGACGAGCTCGGCCGGCCGACCTGCCTTCGGTGGCCCGGCTGGCGCGAGCCGGTCGAGGTCTGCAACCAGTGGCGCATCGAGGAGGCCTGGTGGCGCAAGCCCATCCGGCGCGACTACTTCAAGGTCGTCGGGCCGCGGCTGCTGGCGCTCGTCTACCGCGACGGCGTCGACGGCACCTGGCACCTCGAGCGTGTCTTCGACTGACCGAGCCCGGCACGCGACGCACCCGGAAACGCGACTCGACCCCGGGGAGACCGGGGTCGAGTCTGAGGCAGGACGTCCATCCGTTGCGGACCGGAGAGGAGGAGCGCCCGGGCCACATCGAACGAGCGCCGATAGGAGCTGTTCGTCCAGTCCTAGGACGCCCGGGCCGTTCGACGTGTGACGCGGAGCCGACATGGAACATGCGGCTCCCGATCGACCGCGGCTTCAGGCCGGCAGAGCCGCCACGACCGCGAGCGCCACGAGGACGACGAGGACGATCGTCAGGACGACGGCCCCGGCCCAATCGCGCCACGTCGGCGCCATCAGCGCTTGCCGAAGAACGTGTCGAAGACGCCCCGGATGAGGCCCTGCGTGGAGCGCGACGTGAGCACGCGGGTGCCCGCCCGGATGATCTCCCGCTGCGTGCGCTCGGCCTCGCGCTTCTGGGCGGCCTCGGCGCGTGCCCGCTCGCGCTCTGCCTGCGCTGCCTCTCGCCTGGCACGCGTCTCGGCCTGCCGCGCCGCGGTCTCTGCGCGCCGTGCTGCCGCCGCGGCCGAGCGTCGCTGAGCAGCTGTCAGCTCGCTGCCCGCCGGAGCCGTGCCCGTCGCGGCCGCCGACGCCGCCTTGGCCGCCGCGATGCGTCGGGAGATGAGCTCGTGGGCGCTCTCGCGATCGACCGCCGTCGCGTACTTGACGGCCAGCTCGCCTCCGCGGGCGACGCTGGCGAAGAGCGTCGGGTCGAGCGCGGCCATGAGCGAGTCGGGTGGCCCGAGCCGCGTCGCCGCGAGCGGCGACGGCACGCCGCGGGGCGTGAGCACGGTGATCAGCGCCTCACCCGTGCCGAGTCCCGTGATCTGCCGTTCGACGTCGTAGAAGTCGGTCATCGGGAATGTCCGGGCGGTCTTGCGCAGGGCGTCGGCGTCGTCGGGCGTGAAGGCTCGCAGGGCGTGCTGGACGCGATTGCCAAGCTGGGCCAGGACGCTCGAGGGGACGTCGGTCGGCGCCTGGGTCACGAAGTAGACACCGACGGCCTTCGAGCGCACCAGCCGCACGGTCCGCTCGACCTGGTCCATGAGCGCCTCGGAGGCGTCGTCGAAGAGGAGGTGGGCCTCGTCGAAGAAGAACGTCAGCTTGGGCTTCGGCAGATCACCGACTTCCGGAAGCTGGGCATAGAGCTGGGCGAGCATCCAGAGCATGAACGTCGAGAACAGGCGCGGCTTGTCCATCACGTCCGCAAGCTCCAGCGCCGTGATGATCCCCTTGCCATCGGCTGTCGTCCGGAGCAGATCCTCGACGTCGAACTCGGGTTCGCCGAAGAACGGTCCGGCGCCCTCCTGTTGTGTCGTGATGATGGCCCGCAGGATGACGCCCACCGTGGCCGGCGACATGCCACCGTAGTCGGCCAGGATGGGCTTGCCCTCGTCCGAGGTCAGGTACTTGAGCGTCGTCTCCAGGTCGGCCAGGTCGAGCAGCGGCAGGTCGTTATCGTCGCAGTACTTGAAGACCAGCGAGAGCACGGACGTCTGCGTCTCGTTGAGGTCGAGGACCTTGCCCAGCAGGAGCGGTCCGAACGAGCTGACCGTGGCCCGGACCTGGGCGCCGCGGGCACCGGAGAGCGACAGGAACTCGACGGGATGGGCGCGAGGCGTGAACGTCCAGCCGATCGACGCGCAGCGCTCCTGGACCTTGGGGTTCGCCGCGTCGCCGGGGGCGGCGAGGCCAGACAGGTCGCCCTTGACGTCAGCCACGAAGACCGGCACGCCGGCATCGGAGAGCTGACCGGCGAGGAGCTGGAGCGTCTTCGTCTTGCCCGTCCCCGTGGCACCGGCGATGAGGCCGTGGCGGTTGACCATCGAGAGCGCCAGCCGGACGCGCAGATCGGGCGCCAGCTCATCGTCGTGCATCGGCGCACCGAGCTCGAGGGCAGGCTCGTCAAGCTCATAGCCGGCGGCCATGGAGGTCCGGAACCGCTCGTCCATGACCGGCTCAGGGAACCTCGATGATCGTCGATGCGGCGCGCTGGGCCTCGATGATCGGCGCCGTCGGGCCGAAGCCTGGTGAGACGTCCGGCGGTGGCCGGCCGGGCACCTCGCGCGGCGCGCCGAGTTCGAACAGGCTGAGCACACGGATGGGATCGATGCGCTCGCGCGTGCGCTCGGGGTAGTGCCACTTGCGGACGAGCTCGCGCGCGATCGGCACGTAGCGCCCATCCATCCGGATGAGGGTGTAGTGGAGGTGGCAGCCCGTGGCGTGACCGGTCGCTCCCTCAAGCCCGATGCGCTGGCCGGCCTCGACGGTCTGGCCGGCGACGACTTCCGCCTTCGACAGATGGGCGTAGACGCTCCGATAGCCGTTGCCATCGTCGATGACGACGACGATCGGCAGTGCGCGCTTGGTCAGCTTCTTCTTGGCCAGCTGCGCATAGAACGGCTCGGTCGCCGCGTCGTGGCCGAGGAACGGCTCGTAGCTTCGCCCGGTGTAGAGGACCGTGCCGGCGTGGGCGGCGAGGACGTGGTCGCCGCAGAAGGTGGCGATGTCCATGCCGTCGTGGACGCGCTCGTCGCCGACGACGATGAAGCCGCCGTCGACGGGCTGGAACCAGGTCGTGATGCGGCCGCGGAACATCGGCCAGACGTAACCGGTCAGCTCCTCGGGCGGCGCGCTGGTGGGTGGCGGCTGGGGCGTGGCGGGCACCGTGTCGCCGGCGTGGTCGGTCGGCTCCGGCCGGCCGACGAGCCGCGCCAGGTCGGGTGCCATGGTCCAGGCTGGGCTCGGGCTCGGGTCGGCCGCCGCCGCCGCCACGGGCGCCGCCGGCTCCGGCGCGGGGCCGCTGCCGAAGGAGTCGGGGATGACGGTCGGCGCGAGGAGCATGGCGCCGACGACGACGAGCAGCGCGCCGGCCAGCTGATCCGCTCCCGGGCGGCGGCGGGGCGTTGCGCGATCGCCCGGGTCGCGGTCCGTGGGTCGTCGGTCGGCCATCGGCGGCGACTATAGCCGAGGTCGGGCGCCGGTCGGGCCGGACGAGCAGGGATAGAACGGATGTTCTATCATCAACGTGCCCTCTCGACACCCGGAGCGGTGCCATGGACCCCGCCACGATGCCCGGACGCTTCAGCGAGCTTCACGCGCACACGAACTTCTCGTTCCTCGACGGCGGATCGCCGGTCGAGGACCTCGTGGCGCGAGCGCTCGAGCTGGGCCTCGACGGCCTGGCCGCGACTGATCATCAGGGCCTCTACGGCGCTGTCCGCTTCGTCGGCACCGCCCAGGAAGCCGGTCTGCGGCCGATCGTCGGGCTCGAGGTCGAGCTCCTCGATGCTGCCGTGCCGGACCCGACCGGCATCGTCGTGCCCCATCGGCGGCGACGGCGTCCTCGCCACGGTGCCGTGTCGTCCGGGTCGGCGGTCTGGCCGAGCGAAAGCATCGGCGCGGGCCTCGATGGGTCGGCGATGGCATCGACCATGGCAGTCGAGGGTCGGCCGACGCGCCCGAGCGTCGAGCGCCAGCGTCCACCCGGGCACCGGGAGCCCAGGCGCGAGGAGTTCCGGCAGGTCCGCGATCGGGAACGCGGCCCGCACCTCGTGCTGCTGGCTCGTGACCTGACGGGCTATCGCAGCCTCTGCCGGCTGGCCAGTGCTGCCCACCTGGCCGGCAGCAAAGGCGTGCCACGCTTCACGCAGGCGCTCCTCGCCGAACACGCCGAAGGCCTCGTGGCGCTGTCGGGCTGTCGGCACGGTGAGATCGCCCGGCGGCTGCTGGCCGGTGATCGCGCCGGTGCTGCGGCGGCGGCGCGTCGGTATGCCGCCGCGTATGCCGCGCTGCCCGGCATCGGCGCCGGCTTCTTCCT
Organism: Candidatus Limnocylindrales bacterium; assembly: GCA_036559965.1. Lineage (GTDB taxonomy): Bacteria > Chloroflexota > Limnocylindria > Limnocylindrales > CSP1-4 > CSP1-4. Next base: position 5,916 of record DATBSD010000152.1, on the reverse strand, counting down.
CGAGCTCCAGCACCACCTCCTGCCCGATGACGACTTCCTGGTCGCCGAAACGGCCGAGCTGGCGGCCCGTGAGGGCCTCCCGATCGTCGTCACCAACGACGCCCACTACGCACGGCCGGAGGATCGCGAGCTGGCGGACGTGCTGATCGCCATCCGCCACGGCCGGACGCTCGACGAGAGCGCCCACCTCCGGCGCCCGAACGGCGAGTACCACCTCAAGTCGGCGGCCGAGCTGGCCACGCTGCCGCCTGGTGGGCGGGCATCGAGCATGGCGGGCGCCTGGGCCGAGGGCCTGCGTACGGCGGGCGAGCTGGGCGCCGGCTGCAGCATCGACCTGGGCTTCGAGCGCTACCGCTTCCCCGGCTTCGCGGTGCCGCGCGGCGAGACGCCCTTCAGCCATCTCGAGCGGCTCTGCCACGAGGGGGCTCGCCGGCGCTACCAGCCCATGACGCCGGCCGTCGTCAAGCAGCTCGCCCACGAGCTGGAGGTCATCGAGCGGACCGGCCTGGCCGAGTTCTTCCTCATCTGCTGGGACCTCATGCGCTTCGCCCGCGAGCGGGGCATCCCCGCCCAGGGCCGGGGCAGCGCCGGCGATTCGATCGTCGCCTACGTGCTGGGCATCACGCGCGTCGACCCCATCCGCCATCGGCTGCTCTTCGAGCGCTTCATCAACGAGGGCCGGACCGCGTACCCGGACGTCGACATCGATTTCGCCTCGAGCCGCCGCGAGGAGGTCATCCAGTACGTCTACGAGCGCTACGGCGAGGCGCACACGGGCATGGTCTGCAACGTCGTCACGTATCGGGCGCGGTCGGCCGTGCGCGAGGTCGGCTATGCGCTCGGCTTCCCGCGGCCGCTCGTCGATCGGGTGGCCAAGGCGCTCGAGACGTACGACTCGGTCATGGTCCGCCGGGATCTCGAGGCCGACGGCGGGTTCGCCGAGTTCTTCCAGGCGCCGGAGCCCGCGGAGGAGGCACCCAGCGCGCTCGTGGACGCCCAGGTGGCCGGCGTGGTCGTGGCCGCCCAGGCGGCCGGCGAACGCGGCCTGGTCGACGAGATGGGCCAGCTCGCGTACGCCCGCGGGGCCGCCCGGGCGCCTCGGCGCCCCTCGCGCGGTGGCGGGCCGAAGCCGATCGGCGACATCCTGCCGTTCGTCCGGCCGGAGGGCGTGCGCCATGCGTCCACGGACGAGCCCCTCGCATCGTCGCCCGAACGCCTCGCCCCGGTGACCACCCTTCGGCCCAGCCCGTCCGACGACGAAGGTGGCCCCGGCGACTCGCCGGCCAGCGTGCGCTGGATCCGGTCGGGTGGTCGGCCATCGGCACCACCGGGGTCGATCGATGGGCGGGTGATCGACCCGGAGTCGGGCGTGCTGCTGCCGCCCCCACGCCGAACCGATCGCCTCGGCCGACCCTCTGCCTGGGATCCGCCGGCGCCGCCGGTGCAGGCCATGGGCCGCGGTGGAGCGGCCACGCCCGCAGGCCGGGCCACATCCGCCGACCGCGACCACTCCAGCGTCGCACGCATCGAGCCGGAGCCTCCGCCCATGCCCCGAGGCGGCAGCACGGTCGGGCTCTCGCCCTGGGAGCGCTGGCTCGAGCTGTGCGCCCGCATCGACGGCTTCCCGCGCCACCTCGGCATCCACGTCGGCGGCATGCTCATCACCCGGGCCCCGTTGGTCGACATCGCGCCCCTCGAGCGGGCGAGCATGCCGGGGCGGGTCGTCGTCCAGTACGACAAGCGTGACGTCGAGACGATGAAGCTCATCAAGCTCGACCTGCTCGGCCTGCGCATGCTCTCGGCCATCGACGATGCCCTGCGCGACATCCAGGCCGACTGCGGCGTCTGCCTCGACCTCGATCGCCTGCCCGAGGACGTCCCCCAGGTCTTCGCCATGATCCAGGCGGCCGACACGGTGGGTGTCTTCCAGATCGAGTCGCGGGCGCAGATGCAGACGCTGCCCAAGAGCCGGCCCGAGACGCTCGACGACCTGGTCGTGGAGGTGGCCATCATCCGGCCGGGCCCCATCCAGGGCAACGCCGTCCACCCCTATCTGCGCCGGCGCCAGGGCCTCGAGCCGGTCAGCTACCTCCACCCCAGCCTGGAGCCGGTCCTGGCCGAGACGCTCGGCGTCATCCTCTACCAGGAACAGGTCATGCGCATCGCCATCGAGGTGGCAGGCTTCAGCGCCGCCGAGTCGGACGGCTTCCGGCGCGCCATGGGGACCTGGCGCTCGACGCGCGAGATGGAGAAGCTCCACCGCCGCTTCGTCGAGGGTTGCATGGCCGCGAACGGCCTGCCCGAGGACGACGCGGAGGAGCTCTACCGCCAGGTGGCCGGCTTCGCCAGCTTCGGCTTCAACAAGAGCCACGCCGCCGCCTTCGCGCGGACGGCCTACGAGTCGGCCTTCCTGAAGCTCGCCTACCCGGCGCAGTTCACGGTCGGGCTCATCAACGCCCAGCCGATGGGCTTCTACCCCGTCGAGGTGCTCGTCAACGACGCCAAGCGCCACGGTGTCGCGGTCCTGCCGGTCGACCTCAACGCCAGCCGCTACCGGACGACGACCGAGTGGGTGGGCATGCCGGGCGAGCCGCTGCCCAAGGGTGCCGGCATCGAGCGCCGGCCGGAGATCGTCCGCTCGCCGGCCTGCGTCGTGCTCGAGCGAGAGGATGGGGGCTGGCTCGCCGCGGAGAGCGCGGAGGGCTACGGCATCCGCCTCGGCCTCCATCTCGTCAACGGCATCGGCGAGGAGCTCGGGCAGCGGCTGGAGGCGGAGTCGGAGCGCGGCCGCTACACCTCACTGGCCGAGGTCGTCGCCCGGACCGGGCTCTCGGAGGAGATCCTCGAGCGGCTCATCCGGGCCGGCGCGCTCGACTCCCTCGGGCGCCCCCGGCGCGAGCTCCTGTGGCAGCTCCATGAGGTCGCCGGCGCCACGAAGGGCCGGCCCATCGCCGGACCCGCCGCTTCCCGGCCGATGGACCTCCGGCTGCCGGCCACCGAGGCGCCCGACCTGCCGCCACCGTCCGAGCTCGAGCGCCTTGGCGACAGCTACGCCATCCTCTCGCTCGACGCTCGTCGTCAGGTCATCGAGCTCTTCCGGCCCGCGCTCGAGCGGCTCGGGGCGGTGACCGCCGGGGAGCTCGCCAGCCACCGGCCGGGCAAGGTCGCCATCGGCGGGCTCGTCGTCACCCGCCAGCACCCGATGACCGCCAAGGGCACGGTCTTCCTGGCGCTCGAGGACGAGACCGGGATGGTCAACGTGACCCTCTGGCCCAAGGCCTGGGAACGACTCCGGAGCGTCGTCCGGCGGCACGCCTTGCTGTACATCGAGGGCACCCTTCAGCGCGAAGGCGACGTCGTCAACCTCGTGGCACGGGAGATCGTCTCGCTGCCCGACCTCGCCCGCCGCGTCGGCGGACCCTCACGCCCGGAAGGTGTCCGCCAGCTCGGTCATGCCGGGATGCGGCGTCTCGGCTGATCGCGCCTGTCAGCGGCCGGACCGGGCCTGGCGCGCCTCGTCCCTCGCCTTGCGCTTCTCGTCCTGGGCGCGCTTCTCCCGCGCCTCGTCCCGTCGGCGGGACGAGTTCTGGAGCCAGCCCCGATAGATGAACGCGATCCAGCCGAAGGCCCCGCCGAGCACGGCCGCCGAGAGGACCGACACGCTCCCGACGAGGAAGACATCGCTCGTCGGGGCCTCGCTCGAGGCGGTCACCGACTGGAAGGCGGCGATGAGGATGCCGTCGATGACGCCCAGCAGGAGGCCGATGAGGTAAGGCCCGCGACGCGACATGAAGCCGGCCACGAGGATGGGGATGGCCGGGGGCGAGACCATCAGCCGCACGTAGAGCGAGAACATGCCACCTTCGTCCTCGCCCGAGTTGAGCGCGATGGCGAAGGCGACAGGCGCCGTGAGCAACAGGACGGTCGACAGCCACCACCAGCGGTTCGTGCGCAGCTCGTGCGGGAAGGCACGGACGTCGCCCCGGAAGTCGGGCACGGGCATGCCCAGGAATGTCCGTCGCGCCGGCATGGTCGCAGCTGCGGCGGCGGGATCGACCGCGGTCACCTCGGCAGTGTCATCGGCGGTCATCTGCGCCTGCGCGGCACGGTGGCGCCGGCGCGCCTCGGCGCGGGCGGTGCTCTTGGCTCGGGCCACCATGGCCTCCTGTCGATCGGTCGGCGGGCGTCGCCGCGTCGTCTGATGGGCGTCGGCGTGGATGGTATCCCAGCGCGCGCCCGGCAGGCCCGCGGGGCGCCTGCGAAATCACCGAGCGGTCCACGAGAAGTGTCCGATAAGCGCCGCCGACTATGGTCCGACGCCTCCCCGCCGGCTGCCCGCCCGGAGGTCAGCCATGCCGCGGCTCGTTCGACACGTCGTGCCGGCGCTCACGCCGATGCTCATCGCACTCGCGCTCGTGGCCGCTGGGCCGGGCGCCTCGATCGGTGCCGGTGGGCCGGGCCAGGCGAGTCGCAACGTGGCGCAGCCGATGGCCGTCGTCGATTGGCCGGTCTCGACCGGGCTCGTGGTCGGCGAGGTGATGACCGGCGGCGCGTCGGCGTCGGACGAGTACGTCGAGCTCTACAACGCCGGTCAGTCGATCGTCGACATCGGCGGGCTGGAGCTCGTTTACGCGACGTCGACCGGCGGCACGATCACGCGCAAAGCGACCTGGCCGTCGCCGACCCTGCTGGCGCCCGCCCGGCACCTGTTGGTCGCCAACGGCTCCGGGAGCTTCGCGACCATGGCGGATGCGCAGTACAGCGGTGGATTGAGCGGCACCGGTGGTGCGATGGCCGTCCGGGTCATCGGCGGCGCGACGATCGATGCCGTCGGCTGGGGTGACGCCGTCAGCGCCTTCGTCGAGGGCTCGGCTGCGCCCGCACCGCCGGCCGGCTCGAGCATCGAGCGGCGGCCAGGTGGCAACCTCGGCAATGGCACCGACGGCAACGACAACCTGTCGGACTGGCTGATCAACGGCGCGCCGACGGCACAGAACGTGGCCTCCCCACCCAGCAACGGCGGCCCGACGCCGAGCCCGACCCCGACGCTCGCGCCGACCCCGTCGCCCAGTCCGACTCCGACGGCCAGCCCGTCGCCGACGCCGACTTCGACTCCGGCTCCCACGCCAAGCCCCAGCCCGAGTCCGGCGCCGACCGGATCGCCGAGCCCGACCCCGACCTTCGCGCCGACGCCGTCGCCAAGCCCGAGCCCGTCGCCGACAGCGAGTGCGAGCCCCGGCCCGACAGCGAGCCCGACTCCGGCTCCGACGGTGGCACCGACCCCATCGCCCAGCCCCGCACCGACCGTCGCCCCGACGCCATCGTCACAGCCGACAGCGACCGCGACACCGCCGCCCAGCCCGACAGCGATCGCGAGCGCCAGTCCATCGCTGAGTCCTACGCCGACCGCGTCAGCGTCGGTCGACCCATCGATCATGGACATCGCGACCGCACGCACACTGCTGGAGAGATCGCGCGTGCGCGTCCGAGGCACGGTCACGGCCGAGGTAGGGCGCCTCGTCGATGACCGGACGTTCGTCATCCAGGATGAGACGGCGGCCATCTTCGTCATGGTCGACGGTGGCCGTCGGGGGCTCGAGCTGGCACGGGGCAGCGAGATCGTGACCGAAGGTCGCCTGACCTCGCGCTACGGTGTGCTGGAGGTCCGACTCGATGACGACGATCCGCTCGACGTCGTCGGCTCGGCGAAGCTTCCCGAGCCCCAGGCCGTCCAGCTCGGCGAGCTCGGCGAGGCGACCGAAGCCCTCCTCGTCGCGGCATCGGGCGTTGTCACCGACATCGACACCACGAAGAGCGGCACGACCACCATCATGCTCGAGGACGAGTCAGGCACGGGTCGCGTCGTCGCCTTCGCTGCTGCAGGCGGACTGCCCGAAGGCCTCGCTCGTGACGCGA
>DATBSD010000151.1:0-8577 GCA_036559965.1 Candidatus Limnocylindrales bacterium | reverse complement strand
GGTCTCGAGGCCGAGGTCGGCGATGGGGGTCGCGGCGCCGAGGCCGAAGAACGGGTCGAGGGGTCGCCTGGGCGCCGCACCCTTGCGCCACGGCCCGGTCGGATCGCGGGCGTAGGCGTCGGGCGGCAGGACGATGACGTCAGTCGGCGTGCGCGTGTTCGTGTCCGTGACGAGCAGCGAGCCGGCGTACGTGGCACCGACGTGGTCGAGCGTGCTGGCGACCTCGGCCCTCGTGCCACCCACCAGCGCGGTCGTCGTGGTCTCGATGCGCATGCTGCGCGCCGGGTCGGTGGCCAGCGCGACGAAGGCGGCCACGGCGGGGTCGGGTGGCTGACTGCCGACGGGCTGCGAGCCGACCGGTGTCGCGGTCGCCGAGGACGTGCTCCCGAAGCGCTCGCCGCCGAGCAGCGCGACGATCGCTACACCGGCGACGAGGATGAGGCCGGCGATGGCGGACGAGCCCACGACCCCAAGGCGGTCGATGTGCAGGCGTCCTCGCCAGGTCGGCGCCGGCCCGGGGCCCGGCCGGGGTGTCGGCGGCCGCGCGCCCGGCGCGGCGGGGGTCGTGCCGCCACCCTTGCCCGGCCGCCGGCCCAGGATCGAGCGACGCGGGATCATCGCGGACGTGACCTCACGACACCGGCGCCGCGATCTCGACCGGCGCTCCCCAGTCGCTGAACCGCGTGCTGATGGTGACCGTGACCGTGACCGGCTCGAGCGCGCCGCCTCGCTCCACCTCGCCGTAGAGCGTGAGCGACGTCCGCGCGGCGACCGGCGTGCCGTCCGTGCGGACGAGGATGTCGCGGTCGAACGCCGTCAGTGATGCGCCCGCGATCTCGCCGGTGAGCTGGGCGAGCGCCGGTGGCTCGGACGCCGAGGCGTCCAGCCGGTGGAGGCCGGGCGCCAGCTGGCTCGTCGGGCCGGTGTAGGCGACGTCGTCGGCGGTCAGGCTGACGAGCGGGTTGGGCTGGCCGACCGCGGTCGAGCCGATAGGCGTCGGTCCGTCCCAGTCGCCGCCGTCGAAGCGCGTCCAGGCCTGGCCGTCGACTTCGACGAGCTGTGCCGACGTGCTGCTGCCATCCGAGCCGGTCACGGTCATGGTCCCCGTGGCGTCCTCGCCGCGGACGTGCAGGTCGGACGTGATGACGATGGTCGAGTCGGCAGTCAGGCCGGCGACCTCGATGCGCACGATGGAACGGACGCGGAAGGTCGTCGACGGGTCGCTGGCGCGATCCAGGAACGCCGCCTCGACCGCCTCCGCGGACGCTGGCGCGATGACCTGCCGGCCGACGTCCGGGGCGCCGGCACCGCCAGCGCAGGCGGCGACGAGGCCGACCGTGACGCCGACGAGGGTCGGCGGCGTCCGTCTGGTCGCGCGCCGCCGGGTGGCGTCAGCGATGGCTGGTGCCGAACTGGCGATCGCCGGCATCGCCAAGGCCAGGCAGGATGTAGCCCTTCTCGTTGAGCTGGCGGTCCAGCGCCGCGCAGTGGATGGGCACGTCCGGATGCGCCGCGGAGACGGCGCGCACGCCCTCCGGAGCGGCGATGAGATTGAGCAGCTTGATGCGCCGGGCGCCCCACGCCTTGAGCACTTCGATGGCCGCCGTCGCCGAACCACCGGTGGCGAGCATCGGATCGAGGATGAGACACAGGTCGACGGTCGCGGTGTCGGGCAGCTTGTTGTAGTACTCGACCGGCTGGAGCGTGCGTTCGTCGCGGAACAGCCCAAGGTGCCAGACCTCGGCGGTGGGCATCAGCTCGAGCATGGCATCGACCATGCCGAGGCCGGCACGGAGGATGGGGATGAGGCCGATCCGGTCGGCGAGCTTCGCGCCGGGCATCGTCTCGAGCGGCGTCTGGACGTCGATGGGCGCGGTTCGGGCATCGGCGAGGGCCTCGTAGCCGAGCAACCAGCTGATCTCGCGCACCAGCTCGCGGAACTTCTTGGGCTCCGTCGTGGTCGCCCGCAGGAGTGCCAGCTTGTGTTGGACCGCCGGATGGCGGCTGACGTGGAAGGTCTCGGGCATGTCGGCGGCCGTCGTCATGGCGCCAGGGCTCGCATCGGCTGACATCGATCGCGCTCTCCTGCAGGGATGGCCGCGTCCGATTCTAGCGGGCCACCCCGACGGCTAGACGCCCAGCGTCTGGGATGCCATGGCCGTGCCCGTGACCCTGGCCGCGATCTTCGCGAAGGCCGTGTCGCGCGACGTGGAAACGTCGTCCCCGAAGGGCGAGAAGCCGCAGTCGTCGGTGGTGCCGAGATGGCTCGGGTCGATCGCCTGCGCCGCCTCGACGACCCGCCCCGCGACCTCCTCCGGCGACTCGACGCGCGGGTCGAGGGGATCGGTCACCCCGACGAAAAGGCGTCGCGACCCGGTGGCGTGCCGGCCGAGGATCTCGAGCACGCGCGCTCGATCCGGCTCGCTGGCCAGCTGGATGAAGAAGCGGTCGACGTCCAGCCGGAAGAGCGTCGGCAGAAGCGCCGCATAGTCGACGTCGGCACTGTGCGTCGAGTCCTGGTCACCGCCCGGACAGGTGTGCACGCCGACGCGGCTCCGCTCGTCGTCCGTGAGCTCGCCGAGGACCCGGTTGTTGAGGTCGACGAAGGCGCCCAGCAGGCCGCCGCTGGGGTCCAGCTTGAGTGACAGGCGCGCCTCGGTGAAGTCGATCTGGACGGTCGCGCCGCGCTCGAGGCAGCCCCGCATCTCGGCCGCCGCCTGGGCCACGAGGTCGTCGAGGAAGGCCTCCCGCGGGTAGCCCGCGATGCCGTCGGGCGGATACATGAGGCTGATGGCCGAGGCGGAGATGACGGCCTGCTTCATCGGCGCGCTGGTCTCACGGCGCGCGGCATCGAGGTACGTCCAGGCCGGCGTGGTGTAGCGGAATGGTCCGGCCGTCACGAGCGGCAGCTGTCGCGAGTGGCCGTCGGCGAAGGGGATGGGCACGCCGCCTGGCGCGAGACCGGGCAGCCCGTCGACCGGGTAGGTCGCGAAGCTGGACTTGCGCTGCTCGCCGTCGGTCACGACAGGAGAGCCAGTCCCTTCGAAGCGCCGCAGGGTGTCCCGCACCGCGTCGTCATAGAGCGCCCCCAGGCCCTCGGCAGCGATGCGGCCGTCTGCCACCGCCTGCATGCCATCGATGAGGGCGCGGGGCCGGGGGATGCTCCCGATGGGTTCGGTGGGCAGCGTCATCGGAGGTCCTCGTTGCAGGGGCTTGGCGTCGCGCCCGGAGCGCGTCGCGTGTCGGTCGTGACAACCCTAGCGGAGCAGCGGCTCGTCTACCAGATGTCGCCCACCGTGAATCCCTCAGGGAATGGATCCGCCGGGTCGACGACCCACGAGGCGAAGCCCGTGATCCACGCCGTGCCGGTCAGCTCGGGGACGACGGCCGCGCGGGCGGACGGTCCACTGCCGACGCTCGTCTCCTCGACTAGCCGGCCCGTGAACGTCGTGCCCAGGATGCCCTCGTGGACGAAGTCGTCACCGATGCCCAGCTCGCCTTTGGCATGGAGCACCGCCATCTTCGCGCACGTGCCCGTGCCGCACGGGGAGCGGTCGATGGCGCCGGTCCACGTCGACGGCTTGTCCAAGTCGATGGCCCCCGTCGAGACCGTGACCGCGTTCCGTCGCGCCGAGCCGGCGGCGTGCGGCGGTCCCGAGAGCTGCGCGATGGTGATGCCCGTGAAACCCGGCTGCTCGGGATGGACGACCGGCAGCTGCTCATTGGCGGCGGCCTTGATCAGCGCCGAGATGCGCGTGATGTCCCTGCCTTCGTCGGGCGTCAGCCGGAGGCCGAACCGCTCCGCGGATGCGATGACGTAGAACATGCCGCCGTAGGCGACATCGACGACGACCGTGCCCAGCTGCGGCACCTCGATGGGCGTGTCGAGGTAGGCAGCGAAGGCAGGCACGTTGCGGAAGGTCACGCTCGTGACCTTGCCGTCTCGACATGCCGCACGGACGCGGATGAGCCCAGCCGGTGCCTCCAACGCGAGCTCCGTCACGGGCTCGGTCATCGGCAGCATGCCCGTCTCGAGCAGTGCGGTCACGGTGCAGATCGTGTTCGTGCCCGACATGCCCGGATACTCGACCTGCTCCATGATCACGTAGCCCGCCTTGGCCTCGGGGTGGTTCGACGGCAAGACCAGATTGACGTTCGCCGCCGGGTAGCCGCGCGGCTCGCGCAGCATGAGCAGCCGCAGCGCGTCGCCCTCCGTCGAGAGCCACTGCATCTTGTCGAACATCGTCTCGCCGGGCACATCGAGCACGCCGCCGACGATGACCCGGCCGTGCTCGCCCGCGGCGTGGGCCTCGACCGTCTGGATCATCCTGCTCAAGCGCATGACCGCGATGGTAGCCGTCAGGCCCGCGCCTCGGTCCGAGCCCGGAGGGATCAGCGGGCGACATCCCTCCGCGACATGCCCCAGGCGCCCAGGAGGATGCCGCCGACCGCGATCACGAGGCAGGCCACGACGCCAGTCGGATCCCACTGGCCAAGCATGGGCTGCCCCATGTGCGCGGTCAGGGCGAGCTCGTGGAGCGCGTCGAGGTTGAGTGGCGGCGCGACCAGGTCGAGCAGATAGGTGGCCACGACGAACAGCGCGGCGATCTCGGCAGCCAGGGATGTCCTCCACAGTCCGCCGACGGCGAAGCCGACGCCGACGATGGCGGCGGCGTAGAGGCCGAGCGCGGCGCAGCCGAGCATCGCGTCACCGAAGTCAAGGCCGCCCGAGGCCGAGCCGAGGCCGATGCCGGCCGCGAACAGGACGGTCATCGCGGCGGTCGCGACCAGGGCTGCGGCACCACCTGCCACGACCCACCTCGCCCGCGCCATGGGCGTGGCCAGGAGCACCTCGAGGCGGCCGTCCGTCTCGTCCGATGCCCAGCGTGACACGAACGTGGCCGCGGCGAAGCCGGCCGCGATGTAGAGCAGCTCGGCATAGAGCTGCAGCCACCCGCCGACCGAGGCGAGGTCGATGCCGGGGAAGAGCGCCTCGAAGACGCCCTGGAAGCTCGGTGCGCTGCCGAGCTGGTCCGCGAGCACGCCGGAGAGCGAGGAGTAGAGGATCCCGATCAGCCCCAGGCCGATGCCCCACGCGAGCGCCCGCGGAAGCTGCTCGCCGAATGCTCGAGCCGTCGGTCCGTGGACGCCCAGGAACACGGCCGGCGTGGCTGGCAGGGAGAACCCGGCGGTGACGCCGAGGTCGCGGCGGGCGAAGAGCTCGACCCCGATCGCCAGGAAGACGATGCCGAGGATGGCCACGAGGGCGAGCGGCGGCCAGTCGTAGGTCCCGACGAGGGGCACGTGGTCGAAGGTCCAGGAGTACGGGCTGAGGGCCAGGAGCGGACCGCCGACGCCCAGGCCTGTCATGAGCCACGTGCCGGCCATCGCGAGGGCCGCGACCCCGGCCGATCCGGCACGACCCAGGAGCGGCGAGAGGGCGAGCGCGAGCCCGCCGAAGAGCAGGGCGAGGAAGAAGACCCAGAGAGCGAAACCGGCGGAGGACAGCAGGGAGATCGAGTCGCCGAGCGCGGCCTGCCCGAAGACGTTCGAGCTGAACGTCAGCATCACGGCCAGGACGACCATCGCCAGTGCGAGCAGGGTCAGGTGCGCGGACACCTTCTCGAGCGCGATGCGGCGCTTGCCGAATGGCGCCGCTGCCACGAAGTCGAGGCTGCCGCGCTGCGCCTCGCCGGCGAGCGTCCCAGAGAGGGCGAAGACGGACCACAGGGCGGTGCCGAGGGCGAAGATCACGCCGTATTTGAACGTGACGTAGCCGCCCAGGGTGCCAACCTTCGAGCCGATGAGCTCGACGTTGCCGAAGAGATTCATCATCGACGGCGGGATGCTCCCGAAGAGCGCGTCGACCTCCTGCCTGGCCGCCTCGGTCGGGAAGATGTTCGAGACGGCGACACCCATGACGAGCGACATCCCGCCGAGAAGGCCGGCCGCGATGATGAAGGCGAGCCGCGAGTCGCGGATCGTCTTGCCATAGATGGAGCCGAAGCCGTAGAGCTTGTGGCGGAGCGGGATCGGGGCGAAGACCGCAGCCCGGTCGGGGCTCGTCGCGCGAGTGGCCATGTCAGCCCACCTCCACGGCCTCGTGGCCGTACTGGGCAAGGAACGTCTCCTCGAGGCTCGGCTCCCGCGAGACGAAGTCGAGGAGCTCGTATCGGGCGGCCGCCTGGACCACCGGCGTGATCGCCCCGGCGACACGCATGCGCAGGACATGGTCGTCGACCGCCACCTCGCTGACTCCCGGCAACGCCTCGAAGGCGGCGGCAGGAACCTCGCCGGCGAAGCGCAGCTCCACCTGGTGATGAGCGAGATCGCGCAAGTCGTCGATCGTGCCGAGTTTCACGAGCCGCCCATCCCGGATGATGCCGACGCGGTGGGCAGTCTTCTCCACCTCGGAGAGGATGTGCGAGGAGAGGAAGATGGTCGCGCCAGCAGCCACCGACTCATGGAGCACGGTGAAGAAGGTCTGCTGGACGAGCGGGTCGAGTCCCGATGTGGGCTCGTCGAGCAGCAGCAGCTCCGGGCGGTGCTGCAGCGCGATGACCAGCGCGACCTTCTGCTTGTTGCCTTTGCTGTACTCCTTGAACTTGCGCGACGGGTCGAGGTCGAAGCGCTCGATGAGCGAGGCCTGGTAGGCCTTGTCGACCCCGCCGCGAAGGTTGGCGAAGTACTCGAGGTGTTGGACACCGGTGAGCCGGTCGTAAAGGGCGAACTCGCCAGGCAGGTAGCCGACCCGGCGATGGATGGCGACCGGGTCCGCTGTCGACTCGATGCCGAAGATGAGGGCCTTGCCGCTGGTCGGACGGATGAGGTCGAGGAGCGTCCGGATGGTCGTCGTCTTGCCGGCGCCGTTGGGGCCGAGGAAGCCGAACACCTCGCCCTCCGCGACCTCGAGATCGATGTCGATGATGCCGCGGTGCGAGCCGTAGGACTTGGTCAGCTTCTGGAGCTGGATGATGCTGGTCATCGATGTCCTTTCACGGTGTCGATGGGTGGATCGCGGCGAGGTCGAACCAGCGACGGAGGTCGCCGGGCTCGAACCAGCGGAGCGACCCGCGACGAGCCCCAAGGACCCGCTCGAAGGCCTCGGGATAGGCGTTCAGCGCACCCTCGACCTCGTCGAGGGTGACGAGCTCGGCCTGATGCGCGGTGAAGAGCACGCCGGCGTGTTCGTTGGCGCCGAGGAGCAGCGAGACCAGGACGCGGGCGACGTGCTCGGCGTCGGAGACCGAGAACTCGCCGTCCCGACTGCCCTGTCGCACGATCCTGGTCAGGACCGGCGTCATGGTCTCGATGACGTCTCGCCGGAACCGCTCGCGCACGAGTGCGTTGCCGTCGGACAGCCAGACGCGCAGCACGGCCATGAGCAGCTCCATGCGCTCGACCTTCCAGCTCGCGATGCCCGAGAACATGGCGACCAGCTTGCCGGTCGCGGACAGCCCGGGGTCCTCGACGATCGGCTCGACCGCGACCATGGCGTCGGTGACCATGCGGGCGATCACGGCATCGAGCAGGGACGCCTTGGAATCGAAGTAGTGGTAGAAGGCACCGCGTGACGCATCCAACTCGTCGAGCAGGTCCTGGATGCTCATCTGCTCGTAGCCCGAAGCCTGGATGAGCCGCTGGGCTGCGTCGACGAACGCCTCGCGGCGCACCGCGTTCACCGTCGGATCGACCGTCCGCGCCATCGTGTTCCTGGGTCCTCGATTCACAGACCGACTGTCGGTCTGATTATACGCCGGTCGTCCATCTCTTGCCCTTGACGAGCGCTGATCGCGCATGCGGCCGAGCATCCTCGCGGCGGCCTCGCTGCGAGGCGGTGCGGGTTACCATCGTCACGTGCCATCGACCCGGGTCGCGACGACCCTCCCGACGACCGCCGCGGCTGAGCCGCCGGTCGTGCCGGTGACGAGGGCTCGGCCGCGTCGTCCGACCAGGACCCGGGCGCGCGTCAACGGCCGCGCCGCGCCGACGTGGCCTGCCAACACGCCGGCACCCGTCCTCGTCGAGCAGCGGCGTGGCCCTATCACCGAGAGCCGCCACCGCGGCCATGTCGTGCAGGTCGGTCCCGGCGGTGACATCGAGCGCGTCGTCGGAGACCCCGACGTCGTCGTCAGCCTGCGCAGCGCCGTCAAGCCCTTCGCCCTCGTCGCGCTGGTCGAGTCGGGTGCGGCGCGCGACCTCAACCTGACCGACCCCGAGCTGGCGGTGATGGCTTCCTCGCATCACGGCGAGGATCTCCATGTCCGGACGCTCCAGTCCGTCTTTCGCCGGGCGGCGCTGAGCCAGAGCCTGCTCGCCTGCGGCACCGACGGAGCGCCGCTCGACGAGCTGACGCGCGCCCGCCTGGCGCGCGACGGCGAGACCCCGGGGGCGATCCGCCACATGTGCTCTGGCTTCCACGTGGCCAGCATCCTGGTCGCGCGACAGGGCGGCTGGTCGCTCGACGACTACTGGCGCCCCGAGCATCCCAGCCAGGCGGCCGCCCGATCGGCGGTCGCCCGCTGCTTCGGCGTCCTCCCGGACGACCTGGTCACGGCAGGCGACGACTGCGGCGTG
>DATBSD010000150.1:0-4786 GCA_036559965.1 Candidatus Limnocylindrales bacterium | reverse complement strand
GTCCAACCGCAGCCCGGCGTGCAGGAGGCCCGTCATGGCCGCCGAGGCACCGGGCACCACGAGCTGCCAGGCACCGCTGACGGGCACGCGCTCGATGAGGTCGCGCACGATGGGCTCGAGCAGCTCGGGATCGGTCGCCGTCGCCGGTCCCAAGCGACCGCTCGGCTGGGCGTATCCGTAGCCCCGGACCTGCCCACCTCGTCGATCCCGGTACAGCACGCCCTGGCGTCCCTCGCCTCGATCCGCCGCGTGATCGACGTCGCGTCGGTAGCCCACGGCGGCCACATCGAGTGGCTCCAACAGCTCGGCCAGTGCGGTCGCCCCGAGGTCGTCTTCGACGAGCGCGAACGGCAACGCCTCGATCGACCGCGGCAGTCGCCGCAACGCCCCCGGGCGCGGGCTGCCGACGAGCATGCTGATGGGATCGCGGGGCCGCATGCCATACGAGGCGTAGAGTCCGGTGGCGACCGGCTGGACGGCCTCTGCGCAGGTCGCCAGGACGCCGCCATCGGCCAGCCAGGCGTCGACGCCGCCGGTCGGCAGCACCTGCTCGAGCAGCCGTCGGCCGATGCCTCGGCCCTGGTGCGCGGGGCGAACGAAGAGGAAGCCCAGGAACCACGAGCGTTGGCGCTCGACGGCGATGGCGAATCCGATGGCGCGCCCTGCGTGCTCGGCCATGGCGCCTCCCGTCGGGTGGCTGGCGAGCAGCCGCGCGTAGAGACGGACCATCGGCTCCGCGTTCATCGGCCAGGGGGCCTGATGGCGCTCGACGCTGAGCTGGTCGAGCGCGTCGTAGAAGACGTCGGCACACTCCATCAGGTCGTCCGGTCGAAGCGATCGGATGGCCGGGTCCGCCACTAGTCGCTGCCCTCGGTGTCCGTCGCCAGGCGTTCCAGCTCGGCCTGCATGAAGGCGTCGAGGTCGCCGTCCAGGACGCCCGCGGTGTCGCTCGTCTCGTACTCGGTGCGATGGTCCTTGACCATCTGATAGGGATGCAGGACGTAGGAGCGGATCTGGTTGCCCCAGCCGGCCTCGACGTGTTCGCCGCGGATGGCGGCCATCTCCCGCTCTCGCTCCTCGACGGCCCGCTCGAGCAGCCGGGCCCGCACGATCTTCATCGCCGTCTCGCGGTTCTGGAGCTGTGACCGCTCGTTCTGGCTCTGGGCGACGATGCCCGTCGGCAGGTGCGTGATGCGCACCGCCGAGTCGGTCTTGTTGACGTGCTGGCCGCCGGCGCCGGTCGAGCGATAGGTGTCGATGCGCAGGTCGTCGAGGTCGATCTCGACCTCGACGTCGTCCTCGACCTCGGGCACGACCTCGATGAGCGCGAAGGTCGTCTGGCGCCGCTTCTGGGCATCGTAGGGGCTGATGCGCACGAGCCGATGGACGCCGCGCTCCGCGCGTAGCCAGCCATACGCCCGCCGCCCGTCGACGGCGATGGTCGCGCTCTTGATGCCCGCCTGCTCGCCCTCGAGCTGGTCGAGGATGGCGGTCTTGGCGCGGTGGCGCTCGGCCCACCGGAGGTACATGCGCAGCAACATCTCTGCCCAATCGGTCGCCTCCGTGCCCCCGGCGCCGGCGCTGATGGTCAGCAGGGCGGACCGCTCGTCGTAGGGGCCTGAGAAGACGAGCGTCGTCCGCTCGCGTTCGTAGTCCGCCAGCAGCGAGGTGGCTTCGTCGTCCACGCCCGACGCCATGGCGGGGTCCGCCTGGGCGAGCTCGGCGAGCTGCTCCAGGTCGTCGGCACGTGCCAGCAGGGACCGCCACGTCGCCAGCTCCTCGCGCAGGCCGTCAGCCTCGCGCAGCACACGCTGGGCCTCACGTTGATCGTCCCAGAAGTCGGCCGCGCTGGCGGCCGCATCGAGATGCGTCAGGCGGTCTGTCTTGGTGTCGAGGTCAAAGCCGCCCCGAGGTCGCGCGGACGCGCTCGACGAGCTCGCGGACGGCGGCGCCGTCCACCTAGCTTCGCCCGCGCAGGTCCTGCAGGAGCAACGGCCGCAGCTCGATGATGCGGAGGGCCGTCTTGCTCCGTGCGACGACGGGGTTCACACAGGGGCAGTAGCCATTGTGGGGGCAGACGCCGCAGTTCCCGTCGCAGTCGAGCCACGCGGCATAGCTGCACGAACGGCAATCGCGCTCACAGGCGATCAGGTCGACGAGCTCATCGTCGATGGCACCCGACTTCAAGCGATCCCTCGCTCCCTCCCTGACCCGCGACGCGGCACTCGCTGCACGCGTCCCTCATGCGGGGGTCACCACGCCGGCAAGCCCTCCCCCGGCGCGTGCTGCCGAGTATACGGACGCGATCCGGCCACGCCAAGGGGTCGAATGCGGGAATTTTGGCGATTTCGTGCTGGAAATGGTCCGCGCCGTAACCGGCCAGGGCTGTCCGAGGGGTGTTGCGCGGCGAGTCAGGCGATGTGCGGGCCGTTCGAGGTCAGCGGCCGTGGCACTTCTTGTACTTGAGGCCGCTGCCGCAGTAGCACGGATCGTTGCGACCGAGCTTCGGTCCGCCGCCCGGACTCCCGCCCGCTGTCGACCGACCCGCGGACGCGCGGGCCTCGTCGCCATGTTCCTCGCGCATCATCCGTGCCCCGCCACCGCCGAGGCCGGGCACCAGGGCGGCGGCGCTGCCGCCCGCGACCTGGTCCGCCTCGGCGGACGAGGCGCTCGTGGCGCCCGAGGCACCGACGGTCGCCGCGGCCGCCGTGCCGTCGCCGTTCGTGCTCTGACTCGCTCGAGCCGGCTGGCCCGGCCCGGGCATCGGCGTCGGTGCCGGCGCCGACGGCCGCTGGACCTGCACGCGGAAGATGGTCGACGCGACCTGGCCGCGGATGAACCCGCGCAGCTCATCGTAGAGCGCGAACGCCTCGCGCTTGAACTCGTTGAGCGGGTCGGTGCCGGCATAGCCGCGCAGGCCGACACCACGCCGCATGTCGTCGATCTCGGTCAGGTGCTCGACCCACAGGGAGTCGATCGTGCGCAGCAGCACGACGCGCTCGACCATCGACCAGGTCTGCTCGCCGTGCACGGTGGCGAGACGCTCGAGCTGGAGGTCGGCCTGCTCCCGGAGGGCCTCCTCGATGGCCTCGCGGGTGCCCAGCTCCCAGAGTGCGTCGACGCTCACGACCGGGGCATCGAAGCCCATGCCCGCGAGGCGGTGGGAGAGGCCCTCCATGTTCCAGTCGTCGGGTTCCGGCGCCGCCAGGTGCTCGTCCACGAGGACATCGATCTCCTCGTCGAGGAAGCCCCGGACGGTGTCGGTCAGGTCCTCGTTGTGGAGCACCTTGTCGCGCTCGGCATAGATCGTCTCGCGCTGCTTGTTGATGACGTCGTCGTACTCCACGACGCGCTTGCGCATGTCGAAGTTGAAGCCCTCGACGCGCGACTGTGAGCTCTCGATGGTCTTCGAGACCATGCCTGACTCGATGGCCATGTCGTCTTCGAGGCCGAGGCGCGTCATGAGCGACGTGACGCGATCGCCGGCGAAGCGCTTGAGCAACGGATCCTCGAGCGAGAGATAGAAGCGCGATGAGCCGGGGTCACCTTGGCGACCGGCACGACCGCGAAGCTGGTTGTCGATGCGCCGGCTGTCGTGGCGCTCGGTGCCGATGATGTGCAGGCCACCGGCCTCGACGACACGGTCGTGATCCTCGGCACAGGCTGCTTTCGCCTCGGCCAGCGCGGCCGCATAGACCTCGGGTGGCGCCTCGAGCGGGTTGATGCCCTTCCGATGGAGCGCGTCGGAGGTCATCCCGGCCGGGTTGCCGCCGAGCAGGATGTCCGTGCCGCGGCCGGCCATGTTCGTGGCGATGGTGATGGCGCCGCTGCGGCCGGCCTGGGCGACGACGGCCGCCTCCTTCTCGTGGAGCTTGGCATTGAGCACGTTGTGCGGGATGCCCTGGCGCTTGAGCTGCTCGGCCAGGATCTCGCTCTTCTCGACGCTCGTCGTGCCCACGAGGACCGGCCGGCCGGCCTCGTGCATCTCGGCGATCTCCTCGATGAGGGCCTTGAACTTGGCCGCCTCGTCGCGGTAGACGAGGTCCGCGTCGTCGTCGCGGATCATCGGTCGGTGGGTCGGGATGCTGACGACCTCGAGGCCGTAGATCTTGTAGAACTCCTCCTGCTCGGTCTGCGCCGTGCCGGTCATGCCGGCGATCTTGTCGTACAGCCGGAAGTAGTTCTGGAACGTGATCGTGGCCAGCGTCACCGACTCGCGCTGGACGCGCAGGCCCTCCTTGGCCTCGACCGCCTGGTGCAGGCCCTCCGACCAACGCCGGCCGGGCATCTGGCGCCCCGTGAACTCGTCGACGATGACGATCTCACCATCCTTGACGAGGTAGTCGCGGTCGCGCTTGTAGAGCGCGTGTGCCCGGAGCGCCTGTTCGAAGTGACGGGCGAGGCGAGGATCGGCGGCGTAGAGATTCTCGACGCCGAGCAGCTTCTCGATCTTCTCGATGCCGTCCTCCGTCGGCGAGACGGCGTGCTCCTTGAGGTCGACGAAGTAGTCGCCGCCGCCCTCGGCACCGTCGGGCCGCTCGCTCAGGCGCGGCACGAGGCGGGCGAACTGGTAGTACATGTCGGCCGACTCCTCGGCCTGGCCGCTGATGATGAGCGGTGTGCGCGCCTCGTCGATGAGGATGTTGTCGACCTCGTCGATGATCGCGAACGATCGCCCGCGCTGGACCCGCTGATCGAGCTCCGTGACCATGTTGTCGCGCAGGTAGTCGAAGCCGAACTCGTTGTTCGTGCCGTAGGTGATGTCGGCGGCGTAGGCCTCCGGCCG
>DATBSD010000149.1:0-15658 GCA_036559965.1 Candidatus Limnocylindrales bacterium | reverse complement strand
AGCGACGACGAGGCCACGACCCGGGCACGAGTCGCCGAGACCAGCGCGCGCTGGTGCCCCGACGAGCGTGAGCGCCGATGGGTCGAGGGCGCGCTGTTGGCGTTGCTCGGCGTGGGCGAGGTGCCGCCCGGCGGCCAGGATCAGCTCTTCCCTGCCTGGCGGACGTTCTTCGAGCGGATCGCCGCCGACGCCCCGGTCGTGATGGTCTTCGAGGATCTGCAGTGGGCCGACAGCGGCCTCCTGGGCTTCATCGACCATCTCGCCGAGTGGAGCAGGGGCGTGCCCATCTACCTGTTGGCGCTGGCGCGGCCTGAGTTCGTGGAGGCGCGGCCGGACTGGGGCGCGAGCAAGCGCAACTTCACGACGCTCGCGCTCGACCCACTGACCGAGGAGGCGATGCGCGAACTGCTCGCCGGTCTGGTGCCGGGGCTGCCGCACGATGCTGCCGACCGGATCATCGGTCGGGCCGATGGCGTGCCGCTGTACGCCGTTGAGATCGTGCGCATGCTCGTCAGCCAGGGGTCGCTCGAGCTGGCCGGTGACGCGTATCGGCCGACCGGCGACCTGGCCGACCTGGCCGTGCCGGAGACGCTCCAGTCGCTCATCTCCGCCCGTCTCGACGCGCTCGATCCGGCCGACAGGGCGTTGCTCCAGGCGGGCGCCGTCCTGGGCCAGACATTCACGGTCGATGGCCTGGCCGAGGTCCTCGGCGAGGACGCGGGGAGCATCGAACCCCGTCTCGCCTCGCTCGCCCGCCGCGAGCTGGTCGTCAGGGACACCGATCCCCGCTCGGTCGAGCTCGGCCAATTCGCGTTCGTGCAGTCGCTCGTTCGCGAAGTCGCGTACTCCACGCTGGCGCGGCGCGACCGCAAGGTGCGTCACCTCGCCGCCGCGCGCTACTTCGAGACGCTCGCCGACCAGGAGCTGGCCAGCGCCCTGGCGATGCACTACCTCGCTGCCTACCGCAATGCCACCGAAGGGCCCGAGGCGGACACGCTCGCGGCGCAGGCTCGTGTGGCCCTGCGCGGCGCCGGCGACCGGGCGGTGGCGCTCGGGGCGCCCGAGCAGGCGCTGGGCTTCCTGCGTGACGCGCTCGCGGTGACCACCGAACCTCTCGAACGCGCCGCCATCCTCGAACGCGCCGGTGAGGCCGCCAGTGCGGTGAGTCTCAACGACGAAGCCGACCGCATGCTCGCCGAGGCGGTCGCGCTCCTGCGCGCGGCCGGCGACCGGAGTGGCAGCGCCCGCGTCATCGCGCTCCAGACAGCATCGCTCGGCCATGCCTTTCGCTTCGACGCGGCGCTGGCCGTTGCACGGCCCGCGGTCGACGAGTTCCAGGATCTCGGTGACGACCCGGGGCTCGCGACGCTGCTGGGCCAGCTCGCGCGGTTCGAGATGCTCCGTCAGGCCGATCTGCCGGCGGCCGTCGCGATCGCCGATCGTGCCCTGCCCATCGCCGACCGCCTCGACCGCGTGGACCTCGTCGCCGACATCCTCGTCACCCGTGGGACGTCGCTCATCTCCATCGGCAGGGCCCACGAGGGCCTCGGCTGTCTCGAGACGGGACTCCGCCTCGCCGAGCGTCACGGGCTGACCGGGATCGAGACTCGGGCGCGCACGAACCTCGGTGGCCCGCTCTGTGACCGAGACCCACGGGCTGCCTTCGAGGTCTCTCGGGTCGGGCTCGAGCTGGCACGACGCGCGGGCAACGGTCTCTGGATCTCGATGCTGGTTGGCAACGCGAGCGTGGCCGCAGCCGAGATCGGCGAATGGGCATGGGCCGTGGCCGAGATCGACGCCGCGCTCGAGCACGCGACCGGCGACGAGGAGCGAACCACGCTGCTCGGGTTCAAGTGCGAGTACCTGGTCAACCAGGGCCTGGACGCTGAAGCCGAGCTCGACGAGGTCCAGGCGTGGTTCGTGGCACGCCTGGCCGACGAGCCTGCCCTCCAGTCGGGCCTCGAGTTCGGCGAGGCCTTGCGGGCGCTGGGCCGCCGCGACTTCGCCGAAGCCGCACGGCGGCTCCTGGAGAACGGTCGCTTGGATCCGTACAACGCGGTCATGGCGTTCAGGGTCGCCGTGGTGCACGCGCTGCTCGGCAGAGACGCGGCGCTGGCCGATACCGCGCTGACCGGACTTCGAGGGACCGGCACGAATGCCCCGATGGCCACCATCGGGATGCGACTCGGGGCGGCCGGGATCGACGCACTCGGCGGACGGACCGACGTTGCGCGGAGTGGGCTGCTCGCCGTGAGTGCCGACTACGCGGATCTCGGCGCGGTCCTCGCGCAGGCGTGGACCGGGCTCGTCATGGCCACGCTCCTGGGCGACGACGATCCGGCGGTCCGAGATGCGATCGACGAGAGCCGTCGCCTGTTCGAGCGGATGGGGGCCGGATTGTGGCTCTCCCAGCTCGACGCGGTGCTTGGGCAGCCAGTGGCCGCCAGGCCAGTGAGCGCCTAGCGGCGACGCGCGCTCCCGCGTGGCGGTCGGTGGACCAGTCTCGAGATTCATCCGGGTTGTCCACATCCACGAGGCCCCGGCGGGAGTATCGTGACCCGGTAAGCCGGTGCTGACACCTCGACGTCGGGCGGCGGCTCCCGCATCAGAAGGAGGCCGAGATGGCCACGTTCGTCGTCCTTGGCAACTGGACCGCCGACGGCGCGAAGAACTACGCTGATTCGCCGGCTCGGGCGCGTGCCAATGCAGAGGCTGCCGCCGCCATGGGCGGACGGATCGTCGCGACCTACTGGACGCTCGGTCAGTACGACTTCGTCTCCATCATCGAGGCACCGACTGACGAGGCGATGACCGTCGGCATGCTCCTTGCCGGCGCGCGCGGCGCAGCTCGGAGTTGCACCCTGCGTGCGTTCACCATCGAGGAGATGGAGGGCCTCGTCGCCCAGGCTGCCGCCGCGGGCTGAGCCGCGGACTACCGAGCGGCAGAAGCTGCGACGCGCAGCTCCTGCTCGGCCAGCTGGACCTTTTGCAGCACGTTCACGTTCAGCGAGTCGAGGCCGGCCCAGACGTCCTTGGTCGCGTTCGAGATGGACGTCAGCTTCATCTTCAACGCTCGCGTCGCGTCCATCGCTTCCCGGATGCCGCGCAGGGCGCCGGCGACGGCGACCGCGTCGATCTCGGCATCACGTTCGCGCAGGCTGGCCAGCGCGAGCAGCCGAGCGAGGCGGACGGCGGCCTCGAGGAGGGCCGGCTGGGGGGCGTCGGGGTCGAAGACGCAGTAGACGTCCGTGCCGACGACGGTGAACGGGTCGATACCCGACGGGGCATGCGCCGGCGTGAAGACGATGATGCCGATCGCCGCGCTGCGGTTCTCGCGTGCCTCCCGCAGCTCGTCGCGCGCCGCACGCATCGAGAGCGGCCGGTCCTTGGCCTCGAGGACGATGCGCAGGTCGATCCCGGACGTGAGCGCCGGATCGACGGTCAGCACGAAGTCACCCTTCTTCGACCGCAGGCCGGTGCCGACGTCAGTGCCGGTCCGGTCGAGCAGGTCGCCGGCGCCCCGGGCGATGCGCCCGAGCTCGAGCTCCAGCTGGTCCTCGTAGTCGGTGCCCTTGGCGGCCGACTTCGAGCGCTCGATGGCCCGTGCGCCGGCCGCTGCCTCCATCGCCGTCAGCCGCTCGTTGAGCCGGTTGAAGCCATCGGTGATCTCGGTCCGGAACTGGTGCAGCGGCGAGTTCAGCCGGGTCGGGTCGAGGAGCGTCGCCAGGCGCGACGCGTCGCCGTCGAAGTAGCGCCCCAGCAGCTCCTGCATCCGGCCGATGGCACTGTCGCGCTTGCCCGGATCGAAGAGCTCGTTGACGAAGCCCTGGAGCGCACCGCGGTCGCCGAGGAAGCGCTCGAGCGTCCGCGGCAGGCGGCCGTCGCCGTCGGCGAAGTTCTGGCGGAGGGTCTCCTCGAGCGTCCGTGACGCCCGCTCGTTGACCGCCTGGGTCTGGCTCAGGAGAGACTCGAACTCGCGGCGGACGACATCCACGTTGACGCTCACCCCGGCGTCCTGAAGCGCGGTCAGGCCGATGCGCAGGGCGCGTTCGACGAGGATGGGTCGATCATCGGCCGGCCGCTCGGCGACGAAGGCGGCAAGGGCAGGATCGTGCAGACGCAGGTGCTCGACGACGAGGGCGTCCGACTCGACGCGCACGCCGCCGATGGCATGGCTGGTGGCCGTGGACGGTAGCTGGACGACGTTCGTGGCGGTGCTCATGCCCGCATCGTGGATGGCGCCCGTGCCACCTCGCGTGTCACGCCCAAACGAATGATGCCGCGATGCCGAGATGTGATAGCATGATGCCATGCAGCGAACGGTCATCTCCCTGACGGACGAGCAGGCGAGCCGGCTCCGTCGAACGGCAGAGGCACGCGGGATCTCGATGGCGGCCGTGATCCGCGATGCCATCGATGCCATCCCGGATACCGCGCTGACAGATCGCCAGATCCTTGTCCAACGCGCCCTCTCTGTCATCGGGAAATACCGCGGCGACGGCACGGGTGTCGCCGAGAACCACGACGACCACCTGGCAGAGGCTTTTCTGGATTGGCGACCTTCCTAGACACCTCGGCCATCTATGCGCTCCTGGACGAGCGGGACCCGGTCCATCACCTCGCGGATCAGGCCTTCCGGTTCCTCGTCGAGGCCGACGAGCTGGTGACGACCAACTACGTCGCGCTGGAGGCGTCGGCCCTCATGCAGCGACGCTTCGGGTTCGACGCCGCCCGCGATCTGCATGTTCGATTCCTGCCCTTGGTGGACGTCGAGTGGATCGACGCTGCCCTCCATCGCACGGCCGTCACCTCATTGCTCGCGGCGGGCAACAGGAACGTCTCGCTCGTCGACTGGTCGAGCTTCGTCTTCATGCGAGAGCGCGGCATCGATGATGTCTTCACCTTCGACCGTGACTTCGCCGCTCAGGGGTTCAACGTCGTCCCTTCGCCTCCGGCACCCGACCCCGCGGCTATCTCGACGTAGGCGCACAGCGCATTCGCCTTGCGCATCTGCTCTGGTGTCCGGCAGTGGACGCGGATCACCTCCGGGCTGGCGACAAGGATGGCGAGGGCACGCGCCCGTGAGATCGCGACGTTCAAGCGGTTCCGTTCGTACAGGAAGTCCATGCCCCGCGGTGCGTCTTCGGCCGTCGAGCTGGTCATCGAGTAGATGGCGACGGCACCCTCCCGGCCCTGGAATTTGTCCACGGTGCCCGCATTCGCCTCGTGACCGAAGCGCGCCAGCGATGCCGCTCGGATGGCGGCGACCTGGAGGTTGTAGGGCGCCACGACGATGAGGTCGCCGAGGGTCAGCGGCCGCGTCTCGCCTCGCTGGTTCGTCCAGGGACGCCCAAGGAGCGCGGCCAAGGCGTCGATGACGACGTCGACCTCCTCGACCGATCGGGACTCGTTGCCGGCGTGTGTGACCGCGCTGAGACGGATGCCGAAGCCGCCCGGCTCGCCGGCCGCCACGGCCTGCCCGTGCGTGCTGACATCCGACTCGACCGCACCGGCATAGAACGTCTTCGACACGTAGTCGTTGACTGCGGGATGCATGCGGAAGGTCCGGTCGAGCAACAGGCCGTGCGACGGATCGATGATCGTATTCGCACCGATGGCGTGACCGAGGGCAGAGGCATCGGCGCCGTCGGGATGGACGCCTTGCGTCACCTGGGCGAGCTGGTTCGGGTCGCCGAGGAGGACGATCGAACGCGTCGAGCCACTCATCGCGACGACGTTCGCGAGGGACATCTGCCCCGCCTCGTCGACGAACAGGACGTCGACGGCGTCGCGCATCGTCGGGCGGGTGAACAGCCACGCGGTGCCGGCGGCGACCTGGGCGCCATCGGTCAGCTGAGCGGGCACATGGGCCTTCCCGTGGACCGGGTCGTCCTCGAGTCGATGGTCGGCGCGCAGGCCGCTCGGATGCTCACCCGTGTCACAGGCCTGGGCGATGCGCACCGACCTGCCGTTGGCGTCGGCGACCTCATCGAGCTGCTCCAGGAAGTTGCCGATCGCCCGGTGGGACTGGGCGGTGATGCCGACCTTCTTCCCCTGTACGATCAACCCGAGTGCCATGTGGGCGCCGGTCCATGTCTTGCCGGTCCCTGGCGGCCCCTGGATGGCGAGGGTCCCGTGGTCGAGCTCGCCGCCAAGCCGGACGGCGGCCTCGAGCCTCGATTCGCCCGGGCGGACGAGGGGCGCGGCGTCGATGCTCTCTGGCCGGCGAGGTGGCCGGCGCAGGAGGAGGTCGCGGCCAGCGCGGTAGTCGCCGGGCGCATCGATGTCGTTGTCGATGACCCAGTCGGCGACGCGACCGATGGCCTCCTTGAGCGACGCGTTGAAGAACGGCTTGTCCCACAGCAGCGCATCGGGCGTGCTCTTGGCGCGCATGCCCTTGGTCCGTCGGAGCTCGATCGTGCGCGCGAGGTCGTCGACCATCAGGACGTCACCGGTCACGACGCCCCAGTCGTCACCCTCTGGGTCGATGACCCCCTTCCTCGGCGCTCGGAGCTTGTGGTCCTGGGCCGGGAACGTGTAGCGCTCGACGACGGTCCCGTTGATGTCTGGCTCGGTCGCCCCGGCGGGCTCAAGGCCGGCCAAAGCGTCGGACTCGCCGATGAGCTCTTCGATCGACATCTCCTGGAGCCGTTTGAAGTTCCAGTAGCCGGGCTTGTCTTCCCGTCGGTGCCAGTCGACGAGCCGCGAGAGCAGCCAGCGACCCTGGTCAGTCTCCGAGCGTTTCGCGGGGTCTTCCGAGATGCCTTCTCGGAGCGCCTGCTCCCGACGTCGGGTCTCGGCCAGCTTGCGGGTCAGCTCCTCGGGCAGCTCCGGCTTCGGCGGCACCGGTCGCGGCAGGTCCCAGCCTCGGGCGAGTCCCTCGCGGCGTCGATCCTCCAGCCAATCTCGGAGCAGCCACGTCGAGACGCAGTCGTCTTTGTTGTAGGCCGCCAGGCCGTCGAGGTGCCGCTGCTCCCCATCGCGACGCCAGGCCTCGTATTCCACGACGCTGAAGCCTGCCTCGGTCACCGGGCCTGTCCGATCGGACATGTAGAACTTCTCGATGCGCTTGATGGAGTACGAGTCGACCGAGGCCCGGATGCCCTGCCGCACGACGTTGAGCAGGTCGACGAAGACCTGGTCGCGCAGCAGTTGGTCGACCTCCTCCTCCCGGGTGGCGTGTCGTTGCATGAGCCGTTTGACGGCTCCGGACTCATAGCCGCCGTAGTGGTAGACGTGCATCGTCGGATCGCCGGCCCGACGCTCGACGACCATGTCGATGAACGCCTCGAACGCCGCTCGCTCGCCGTCGCGATCGTGGGCCCAGAAGGCCTGGTAGGCGGCCGAGCCGCCCTCGACGGTGACGACGCCGAGGAGATACTCGAGCCCGAAGCCGAGCTCGTCGTCCTCGGCCCATGGGTCGGCCTCGATGTCGAAGAAGACGTCGTTCGGCGACGGCTCGGGCAGCCGCGCGAGGCCGTGGTCGGGCTGTGCCGGGTCTGGATCGATAAGCTCGAAGATCAGCTCGCCACGGGCCTCGCCCTCGACCTGGACGCGTGCCTGCTCCCGGAGCCGTGCCAGCGTCCGGGGGTTGACCTCCTGGACTGATCGATCGCGGGGAAGCCTGGCCAGCGCCCGCCGCGTCGCCACGTCGTCGGAGACAAGTCGCTTCGTCACCGCGTGCGTCATGCCGGCGACCATCGAGAGGTGGTCGTCCGCGCGGCGGCGCTCGATGCACACGGGATACCAGGTGCAGACCTTGCAGTGATCGACCGGGTCAGGATAGGTCTCCGCCGTGGCCGGATCACGGGCAGGCAGGTCACCATCCCCGAAGACCTCGCGCTCGAACCGGCGCTTCGCCGCGCGGTGGTAGGCGGCAAAGTCATCCAGCCGCAGGCTGTGCTGCACCCGATCGCCGGTCACGACGTGGATCGCCTCCGGCGCGACGCCCTGCATGGCCGCCAGGAGGTCCGAGTAGACGCACACCTGGAGGATCGCACTGCCCTTGACGGCACGGGCGAGCTTCGTGTCGGCGACCTCGTAGCTCCACGAGCCGAGTTCCGAAGGCCGCTCGACCCGAAGCAGGAAGTCGGCGTAGCCGACCCAGCGGCCGTTGAAGAGGGTCGCCTGGTAGATAACCTCGGCGCCGGTTCGCATCGCGTCGACCGTGGCGTCCCGCGCGGCGCGGATGGCTTCGAGGCTGTTCTCGGGACGATCCGGGAAGTCGGCGACCGAGGATCCGATCGCGATCCGAGCGTCCAGGAACCGCCGTTCGTGCTCCAGGCCGCGCTCCCTGAGCAGCTCCAACTCTGGGTCCTTGCGGTGATGCGGCCGCTCCCAAAGGCCCGTGGCATGGCCCAACTCCAGGGTGGCCAGGTGGTCGCACTCCAGGTAGCCGACGAGATCCGTCGCGCTGACGACGATCGTCCCGTCCGGGTAGCGATGCATCGCGGTCTGGCTTCCCCGGCTACGGCGATCGGCGGTCAGCCGAGATTCTGCACCTCCCGCCGGCTTCGCACCCGGACGTCGAGCAGCCGGACGGCGATGCCGATGCTGAGGACGGCCAGGCACGCCCCGAGCACCGCCAGGGGCATGACGAGGCCGGCGAAGACGGCGATGGCGGCGACGATGGCGGCGAGTCGTTCGGTATCCATGGCCGGACGATGAGCGCCGCCGGTGCCACCTTGCGTGGCACACTCGGTCGATGCCGTTGCTCGAGTCCGACCTCGACGCCGATCCGATCGCCCAGCTCGAGCGCTGGCTGGCCGATGCCGCCGCGGTCGGCGTCACCGAGCCCGGCGCCATGACCCTGGCCACGGCCACGCCCGACGGCCGTCCCAGCGCGCGCATGGTCCTGCTCCGAGGCCTCGATGCCGATGGACTGCGCTTCTACTCCAACCACGGCAGCCAGAAGGGTCGCGAGCTGGCGGCCAACCCGCGGGCCGCCGTCGTGCTCCACTGGGAGCAGCTCGGTCGCCAGGTTCGCGTGACCGGCTCAGTGATGCGCCTCGACGAGGCGGCATCGACGGCGTACTTCGCGTCACGCCCGCACGGCAGTCGGCTGGCGGCGTGGTCGTCGGAGCAGAGCGCCACGGCACCCGATCGCGCGGCCATCGACGCCCGGTTCGCTGCCGTCGCGGCGCGGTTCCCGGACGAGGACGTGCCGTTGCCGCCGTTCTGGGGTGGCTATCGGGTCGTGCCCGAGACGCTCGAGTTCTGGCAGCACGGCGCTGATCGGCTGCACGACCGGCTGCGCTACCGGCGCCCGGCGGCGACCGAGGCGGCCAACGCGGCGGGCTGGCTGGTGGAGCGCCTTCAGCCGTAGGGTCTTGACAGTGGAACGGTTGACTGTCATCATATGGCCATGTCACCCGATGGCACCTACAGCATCGCCGAGCTTGCCGCGCTGGCCGACGTCACGCCGCGCACGGTGCGCTACTACGTCGCCCAGGGCCTCCTTGCCGCCCCGACCGGGGCCGGCCCGGGCGCCCGCTACGACGAAGCGCACCTCCGTCGGTTGCGGCTCATCCGGCGGCTGCAGGCCGAGCATCAGCCGCTCGCGGAGATCCGCCGCCGGCTCGAGTCGCTGACCGAGGACGAGATCGAGGCCATCGTCGACCGTCCGCCCGAACCCCCCACGGACTCGGCCCTCGACTACCTCGACCAGATCCTCGGCGCCGGCCGCGCCGTGCGCGAGCCGTCGGTGCTGTTCGCCATCGCGGCACCGCTGCCGGCAGCGGCGTCCGGCCAGCAGGTCGGGCGCATCGCGCTCCCGACCCGTCCCGCCTCGCCGGTCGCCGACCGCTCCCAGTGGGACCGCATCGAGCTCGATCCCGACGTCGAGCTGCACGTCAGACGCCCCCTGTCACGCCCCCAGCACAAGAAGGTCGAGCGGCTCATCGAGCTTGCCCGGCAGATCCTCGAGGAGGACCCGTCATGACCATCTCCGTTCGTCAGGACCGCGAGCTCGTTCGCGCCACCTACCGCAGCCATCGCTATGTGCTGGCCACCGTGACCGCTCCGACGGTCGAGCGGACCGGCAGCCGGCCGTCGGTCAACCTGGCCTTCGTCATCGACCGCTCCGGTTCGATGGCCGGCGCCAAGCTGCCGCTCGCCAAGGCGGCCGTCGAGCAGGCCATCGGTCGGCTCGATGCCGACGACCGCTTCGCCGTCGTCACGTACGACAACGAGGTCGACGTCGTCCTCACCTCCACGTCCGCGTCAGCCGAAGCCGCGTCGGCCGCCCGGCACGCCCTCGCGACCATCGAGCCACGCGGCTCGACCGACCTCGGCGAGGGCTGGCTGACCGGCTGTCGGCAGGTCGCCCTCGGGCAGCGCGGCGAGGGTGTCGACCGCTGCCTGGTGCTGAGCGACGGCCTGGCCAACATGGGCATCACCGACCGCGACGAGCTGGCCCGCCACGCCGCCGAGCTGCGCGACCGTGGCGTGAGCACGACGACCTTCGGCATCGGCGACGACTTCGACGAGCGGCTGATGCAGCTCATCGCCGAGCAGGGTGGCGGCAACTTCTACTACATCGAGGATGCCCGCCAGATCCCCGACTTCATCACCAGCGAGGTCGGCGAGGCGCTCGACGTCGTCGCCCGCGGGGTGGCCATCGAGGTCGCCGGACCGCCACACCTGGACGTCGACGCGCTGGGCATCATGCCCATCGACCGGCGGGGCGACCGAACGGTCATCCGACTGCCCGACCTCGTCTCCGGCCAGGAGCTGTCGCTCGTCATCCGGCTGACGTTCCCCTACGGGCAGGAGGGCGACGCCATCGCGGCCGCTTTCTCCGTCAGCGACCGGACCGGTGTCCTCGACCCGACGGTCACGACGCTTAGCTGGCGCTACGGCTCGTCCGCCGAGAACGACGCCCAGCCGCGCGATCGGACCGTCGATCGAGCCGTGGCCACGGCGTTCGCCGCCCGGGCCCGGCGCGAGGCGGTCGAGCTCCAGCGCCAGGGCGACTACGCCGGCGCCGAACGTGCCATCCGAGGCGTGGCCAAGCGCATCCGCGCGTATGCCGGGTCCGACGCGCAGCTGCGCGAGCAGGTCAGGGTGCTCGAGGACGAGCGCGTCGTGTACGCGGCCCCGATGCCCATGGCCTCACTCAAGCAGGCCCACTTCCTGAGCACGAACGCGCTCCGGTCTCGGGACGCCACGGGGCGATCCCGGCGCCAGCCGCCCGCCTAGCGCATCCCGCGGCGGTCGTACAGCCGCCGTGACCAGAGCAGTCCGACGACCGACAACAAGACACACCAGGCGACGGCCACGAGACCGCGGTCGCCGACCGGCGTTCCCAGCAGCAGCGCGCGCACCGTCTCGATGACCGGCGTGAAGGGCTGATTCTCGGCGAACCAGCTCAACCCGATGGGCATGGAGTCGGTGGGCACGAAGCCGCTGCTGAGCAGCGGCAGGAGGATGAGGATCATGGGCAGGTTGCTCGCGGTCTCGACGTCCTTCGGGACCATGCCCAGCGCGACCGACAGCCACGAGATCGCCAGCGCCGCCAGCCCCAGTAGGCCCGCCGCGGCCAGCCATTCCGCCGGGCCGGTGGCCGGCCGGAAGCCGATCAGCAGCGCGACGACCGTGACGATCGCGAGCGCCAGCATCGTCTGGATGACGCTGCCGATGACGTGGCCGGTGAGGACCGACATCCGGGCGACGGCCATCGTCCGGAACCGGGCGACGATGCCCTCGGACATATCCATCGCGATCGAGATGGCCGTGCCCTGGGCGGCGCCCGCCACCGTGATGACGAGGATGCCCGGGACGACATAGGCGATGTACGCATCGCGACCACCGGCCACGCCGCCGAGACCGTCCCCGAGCGTGCCTCCGAAGACGTACACGAACAGGAGCAGGAAGACGACGGGCGTGCCGGCGATGAAGAGGGTCAGGGACGGATAGCGCCGCATGCGGCGAAGGGTTGCGTCGCAGCATCGTCGCCGAGTCGGCCAGGGCAAGCGGGTATGCAATCATCGGACGGTCGCCTCTGCTTCCTGGGCGTCGCCGGTCAGCGACAGGAACACGTCATCGAGATCGGGTGTCTCCACGGCCAGCTCGGCGACGTCGATGGACCCGGCATCCAGCCTGTCGAGGAGGGTCCGCAAGGAGCCGATCCCGCCATCGCTCGGGACCTGAAGGGTGAGCGCCTCGTCGTCGCGGGTCGCGTCCACGAACGCCGTGGCAGCACGGTCCAACTCGGCCTGGTCGGCGAACGAGAGCCGGACGTGGCCGCCGGGCACGAGGCGCTTCAGCTCGTTCGGCGTCCCTTGGGCGACGATCACGCCGTGGTCGAGGACGGCGATGCGGTGTGCGAGGTGATCGGCCTCTTCGAGGTACTGGGTCGTGAGGAAGATCGTGACGCCATTCGCCACGAGGTCCCTGATGGTCTGCCACATGACCCGGCGGCTGCGGGGATCGAGTCCTGCCGTGGGCTCGTCGAGGAAGATGATGCGCGGGTCGCCGACGAGCGTCATCGACGAGGTCGAACCGGTCGAGCAGCTCGGCCACGCGCCGGCGGCCTTCGACCTTGCCGAGGTGCCGCAGATCGGCCATGACGCGGAGGACCTCTTCGCGGCCGTTCGCCGACGTGTACCACTCGCCGAGGAAGACACCGCTGAAGCGCACCTTGTGCCGGCGGCGAAGCGTGCACCCCCAGCACGTGGCCGCGTTCCTCTGGGGAACGCAAGCGACGAGAGTGCCGCGCATCTTGTCGCGATCGTTCCTATGGGGAACACTTCGGGCGAATCTGACCCGAAATGTTCCGGTCAGGGACGGATCGTGCTTGTCTCACCCGCAACGCGTCGCTTACGCTCCTGGGAGGAACGGCGAGGCCCTGGGCTGGCCGCGAGGGACCGCGCCCGGAGCGTCTTCCTAGACCGCCGCGGCCGCTGCGTCCTTGCGGCCGTGGGCCTGGCTCGGCTCGAGCCTACCAGGCGCCGCCCGCCAGGCAGGTCGATGCCTGGTCGGGGAGCAGCTGGCGGAGCTCGACGCTCATCGACCCTGGACCGCGCGCCCAGGCGTACGAGAAGTCGCTAGACGCATCGCCAAGAACGCGCTCGTTGCCGACATCACGCTCGGCCGTAGCCAGCGCCTCGGCGATCTCGCGCGTGACCGGCAGGCAGCGGCTTTCCGTGGCGTTCGTGCCCGGGCGCGTGTAGGCCGTGCCGATGGCGTCGATGGGCGTCGAGAAGGGCCAATCGATCTCATCTACGTCGGGATTCGGAGGCACGTCCCCGGGCACCGGGGTCACGATGAGCAGGTACTCGTCGGCGACATATGGCCGCGCCGCGTCGGCCCACGCGGACGACGGCAACCAGGCTTCGACGTCCAGCACGTTGCGGGCCAGATCGGCGAGCGGGTACATCTCGGGCGGGATGTCCCAGATGTCCCCGAGCATCTCGTTGTCGGCCTCGTACTCCGTCGGGTCGCCGGTATCGACACGCACGACGGTGTCATCTTGGGTCGCACGGAGGTCGTAACTCGTGAGGCCGTGCCCGGGCGGATCCTTGCCGGGTCGAAGGCTCGCCTGGTAGGAGCCGTCGGCCCCGAGGAGGCCGGTCGCATCGACGGCCTCACGGACGAGCTGGAGCCCGGCTGGGGTCAGGGTCCGTTCGATCAGGACTCCGCCTCCCGGTCCACTCGACCGCCAGATCACCCGGCCATCGGACACGACAGTGGTGCCCGGACTCGGCGGGCCGCACACGTGGCCACAGGAGATGGCCCGGATGACGAGCGTCGCAGCTTCATCGGCCGCTGAGGACGCTGTCGCCGTCGCTTCGACGGTCGGGACGGGACTGTCCGTGGGGCTCGACGTCGGCTGCGTCGTGCTCGGCACGCCGATCCGGCCCGGCGAGGGCTCGACCCCGAGCGATCCACAGGCGGCGACCATCAGGCTCGTCGTCAGGGCGACCAGCCTGGAAGCCATGCCGATGAGACGCCAGCTTGTCGACATGCCCGGGACTCCTGTTCCGACCGTAGACGGCCTCGGCGCAGCCCTAGAGGACCTTGCCGGGGTTGAAGATGCCCTGCGGATCGAGGGCGGCCTTGATGGCGCGCATGACTTCCACCGCACGGGCGCCGAGCTGCGCCTCGAGGTAGGGTCGCTTCGCGATGCCCGTGCCGTGCTCGCCCGTGATGGTGCCACCGAGGGCGATGGCCGCTTCGTAGATGGCGGCGCGGGCAGCGTTGATGCGCGCCTCGGCCGTCGGGTCGTCGCGATCGACGACGAATGTGGGGTGCAGATTGCCGTCGCCGGCGTGCCCGAAGACCCCGACCGGCAATCCGTGGGCGGCGCTGATGCGCTCGATCGCCGCCAGCATCTCGGGCACCCGGGAGCGCGGCACGCCGACGTCATCCATGCGCGCGACACCGGCGCGCTCGAGCGAGCTGTGGGCCGCCCGACGAGCCTGGCGCAGCCAGTCGGCTTCCTGGGCGTCGTTGGCGCGCACGAGGCTCGTCGACCCGGCTACCTGACAGGCCTGCTCGGCTCGGTCGAGCTCGTCGTCCGCGGCGGCACCGCCGGCATCGGACTCGATCATGAGCATGGCGCCGGCCTCGCGGTCGAGGCCCAGGTTCGCTGCGTCGTCGACGGCGCGGATGGTGAAGCCGTCCATGAGCTCCAGCGTGACGGGCACGATGCCGGCCTCGGTGATGCGGGTCACCGCGTCGCCCGCCGCGGCGACTGTCGCGAAGAACGCCAGCAGGGTCAGCTTGGCGGGCGGGGCTGGTCGCAGTCTGAGGGTGGCCTCGGTGATGACCCCGAGCGTGCCCTCCGAGCCGACGAAGAGGTGTGTCAGGTCGTAACCCGCGACGTCCTTGACCGTCCGACCACCGGTCCGGATGACGCTGCCGTCGGCGAGCACGACCTCGAGGCCGAGGACGGCATCGCGGGTGACGCCGTACTTCACGCAGCGCAGCCCGCCCGAGTTCTCGGCCAGGTTGCCACCGATGGTGCAGATCTCGAAGCTCGCCGGATCGGGCGCATAGAACAGGCCGTGCTCCGCGGCCGCACGGCCGAGATCGGCGTTGATGACGCCCGGCTGGACGACGGCAACGAGATTCGCGGTATCGATCTCGAGGATGCGGTCCATCTTCGTGAGCACCAGCGTGAGCGCCCCATCGACCGCCGTGGCACCGCCCGACAACCCACTGCCCGCGCCCCGCGGCACGATGGGCACCGCGTGCTCCGCCGCCAGCGCCACGATCGTGGCGACCTCGGATGTCGTGGTCGGCATGACGACGGCGATCGGCCAGCCGGGATAGGTGTATTCGGTCTCGTCGTAGCGGAAGGCGGCCGTGTCGCCGCGGTCGGTCATGAGGGGCACAGCCGGCAGCGTCGTGCGCAGGGCTGCAAGGAACGTCGAGCCGCGCTCGACATACACGTCGTCGGGCATCACGGTCGGATGATAGGTGGCGGCGCCTTCGGGTCAGCGGCCACTGTGTCGCAATGTTTTAGTGTTGACTTATATAAGTCACACGTTGTATCTTGACACCCGTGAACGCCTTCGACGTCCTGGGCGATCCCATCCGACGCCGCATCCTCGAGCTGCTCGCCGATGGCGAGCTGGCCTCGGGGGCCATCGCGGCCGTCGTCCAGGCCGAGTACGGGATCTCGCAGCCGGCTGTCTCCCAGCACCTCAAGGTG
>DATBSD010000148.1:0-12120 GCA_036559965.1 Candidatus Limnocylindrales bacterium | reverse complement strand
GTCGCGCGACAGGGCGGCTGGTCGCTCGACGACTACTGGCGCCCCGAGCATCCCAGCCAGGCGGCCGCCCGATCGGCGG
The DNA here is from genome assembly GCA_036559965.1 of Candidatus Limnocylindrales bacterium. GTDB lineage: Bacteria > Chloroflexota > Limnocylindria > Limnocylindrales > CSP1-4 > CSP1-4. The sequence continues at coordinate 12,041 of DATBSD010000148.1, read as the reverse complement.
TCGCCCGCTGCTTCGGCGTCCTCCCGGACGACCTGGTCACGGCAGGCGACGACTGCGGCGTGCAGACGTACGCGTTCAGTCTCTTCGAGGTCGCCCGGGCATATGCTCTCCTGGCCGATCCCCGCGGCGCGGCCCGCGACGCGGCGCAGGCCGCGTTGGTCGAGCCGCTGACCCGCGTGCGAGACGCGATGCTGGCCGCGCCCGACCTCGTCGGCGGTGCACGGGACAGCCTCACGACGGGGCTCATGAAGGCCGGTGCCGGTCGAATCGTCTCGAAGTCCGGGGCCGAGTCGCTCGAAGGTGTCGGCCTCGTGCCGTCAGGTGGCAGCGATGTCGTCTCGGGTGGTCTGGCCGCCAAGATCGACGACGGCGATGGTCGTGGCCGGGCCCTCGGCCCGGTCGTCATCTCAGCCCTCGCCCAGATCGGCGTGCTCGACGAGCGGGCGCAGCGGTCGCTGTCGGCCCATGCCCGACCCATCCTGCGCGATGCCCACGGCGATGCCGTCGCGCAGGCGATGCCGGTCTTCGAGCTGGCGCCGCTCGGCGAGCTGGTCTAGACGTGGCGACGATGCAGCGCGTGCCGGATCCCTACCGCGTGCTGGGGCTTGATCGGGACGCGACGAGCGTCGAGATCCGCGCTGCACATCGACGCCTTGCCAAGCGCTTCCATCCCGACGCGACGCACGCCGACGGCGCCCGCTTCCTGGCTGTCCAGGATGCCTACGAGCTGCTGCGCGATCCACTTCGACGTCGTGACTGGGACCGACGCCACGCGCTGGGTCCCGTTCGGGCCGCCTCGACGGGCACTGCCCGCGGCACGCATGCGCCGAGCCCGGGCGGCCGACGGCAGCGCGCCCCGGGTCCGACCAGCCCGGCCGCAGCGGGCGCCCGGAGCGGAGCCCGGCCCGCCAGCCCCGATGCCACCTTCGGGCCGAACGATCGACCGCAGCACGCCGACCACTGGACGTGGACGGCAGACGGCGTGCCATGGTGGGAGGACGGCGGCGCCCCGCGTGCTCGTCGCGAGCGGGCTCGTCGGCGCGCAGCTGGGGGCGACACGGCCGCGCCCGGACCGACCGCGCCGACCCGACCCGACTCGACCGAGGATGCCGCCACGTCGCGTCGGTCCACGAACACCACGTCGAGCGGACGGACGACGGCCGGCGCGCGCCGGCCCCGTGCCGCACCGCCCCCGCCGCCGACGGACAACCGCCACGAGTTCGACGTCTACTCGCGATCGAGCGGTGCCGCCTGGTCGTCGGCTTCGCGGGCGTACTTCCGCCGTGCCGGCGCCGAGATGCCGAGCGGCGCCGCAGAGCCGAACACGCCGCGCTGGACGACGCCGGTCGGAGCCTCGCCACCGCCGCGCTATCGGTCGGCAGGCGACGCGATCCGATCGGCCCGCCCGGCGCCCACGCCAGCGACCGCGACCGACCGCGGTCCGGGGGCCGCCACGCCCGACGACTCGCAGCCCGTCGCCCGACGCGATCGGACCGCGAGCCCGCGGCTCGGTGCCGCGCTGGCAGCGCTCTTCCGCCGTCGCGCGGCTTTGCCACCGGAGGATGGATGAGCGACCTCCCGCTGCCGGCGGCCGACCTCATCCGCTCGGTCGGGCTGGTCGTCGACGGCCCTGCCGCCTGGGGCACCCGCGTTCGTTCCAGCCGTCCGGGGATCTACATCGTCGAGTTGCCCGGTGGCTCCGACTCGGCGCCCATCGACTTCACGGCCGTCGGCCGCTGGCTCGATCGCGTGCCCGACCTGCGCCTCGACGGGGCCCGGCCGACCGGTCGCGACCTGGCCGCCCAGCTCCATCGATTCTGGCTCCCGCACCAGCCCGTGCTCTACGTCGGCATGTCCGCGGCATCCATCGGTGCTCGGCTCGACGCGTTCCAGCGGACACCGCTCGGGGATCGACGGCCGCACGCCGGCGGCTACTGGCTCAAGGCGCTCAGCGGACTCGACCGCCTGCGCGTCTGGTGGGCGGAGACGGACGCGGGCGAGGAGTTCCAGGATGGCCTGCTCGAGGCGTTCGCGGCCGGCGTTCCCGCTGCAGCGGTGGCCGGCCTGCCGGATGAGAGCGTCGTCCTGCCCTTCGCGAACCTCCAGGCGCCCGATGGGCGACGCAAGCCGCATGGCCTCAAGAGCGCCCTGCTCGATGACCAGCCGAGCGGGCCGGTGACCGCGGCGCAACGACGAGCCGCCGCCGGGCGCCCGGCGGTCAAGCCGAGCCAGGGCGTCCGCCGCTCCGATCGGGTGCTCAGCTCCCGGACGCCGGCCAAGGCCCCCGCCAGGCGCGCGACGCGTGCCGTGCCGGTCGCCGGCCCGGACGCGCCACGGCCGCCGACGCGGGTGACGGCCGGTGGCCTGGCCGCGATGCAGGCGGAGCATCTCCAGCTGACGACCATCTCCCGACCGGCCATCGTCGCCCGCATCAAGTCGGCACGCGAGCTGGGCGACCTGCGCGAGAACTCCGAGTACCAGGAGGCCCGCCGCGAGCAGTCGTTCGCGGAGGGCCGGATCCAGGCACTCGAGGAGTTGCTTCGCAACGTCGAGATCATCGACGAGGTGGCCGCGCGACAGCGCATCGACCTGGGATCGACGGTCGTCGTCGACGATGGCACGGCGGAAGCGACCTTCCATATCGTCGGCCCGACCGAGTCGGATCCGCGCAGCGGCCGGATCTCTGCTCGCTCGCCCATCGGCGCGGCCCTCATCGGCCACGGGGCCGGCGACGAGGTCGTCATCGAGACGCCCGGCGGCGCGACCCGCTATCGCGTCGTCAGCCTCGGCTGACGGGGGCACGCCCGAACCGTGGCCGTTCGCTGCCGCATCGCGCCCAGCCCGACCGGGCCGCTCCACATCGGGACCGCCCGGACGGCGCTCTTCAACTACCTCTTCGCGCGCCACGAGGGCGGCACCTTCGTGCTCCGGCTCGAGGATACCGACGTCGCGCGCTCGACGGTCGCCTTCGAGCGCGACATCCTCGACGGTCTGCACTGGCTGGGGCTCGAGTGGGACGAGGGCCCCGAGGTGGCCGGGCAGCCTGCCCGCGGTCCCTACGGCCCGTATCGGCAGATGGAGCGCCTGCCGCGCTATGCGGAGGCCGCAGAGCGGCTGCTCAGCCAGGACCGGGCCTACCACTGCTACTGCACGCCCGAGGAGCTTGCCGTGGACCGTGCCGCCCAGGAGGCCGCCCATCAGGCGCCGCACTACGTCGGCCGCTGTGCGCGGCTGACCGCGGCCGAGCGGCGGGCCCACGAGGCCGCCGGCCGGGCACCGGTCATCCGCTTCCGGGTCGGGCAGGGCAGCGTCGCGTTCGACGACATCGTGCGGGGCCGGGTCGAGATCTCGACCGAGGCGCTGGGGGGCGACCTGATCATCGTGCGCTCCGACGGCACGCCGCTCTACCACTTCACGGTCGTCGTCGACGACGCCTCGATGGCCATGACCCACGTCATCCGTGGCGAGGACCACCTCTCCAACACGCCCAAGCACATCCTCCTCTTCCGGGCGCTCGACGCCGCCGTGCCGGCCTTCGCCCACCTGCCGCTCATCCTCAACCCGGATCGCACGAAGATGAGCAAGCGCAAGAGCCAGACGGCGATGGCCGACTACATCGGCCAGGGCTTCATCCAGGAGGGCGTCGTCAACTTCCTGGCCCTGCTCGGCTGGGCGAGCGGCACCGAGGAGGAGCTCTTCACGCTCGACGAGCTGGCCGACCGCTTCGAGCTCGGCGCCGTGCATCAGGGCGGCGCGGTGTTCGATCGCGAGCGCCTCGAGTGGCTCAACGGGCAGTGGATGCGCCGCCTGACGACCGATCAGCTGGTCGAGCGGATGGCGCCGTTCCTGGCCGCCGACCTCGATCGCCTGGAAGCCTCGGGCGCTGCCGTCAGGCGGCCGACCGACGGCCAGCTGCGCGCGCTCGTGCCGCTCGTCCAGGAGCGCCTGCCGATCCTCGGCGCCATCGGCAGCCTGGTCGACTTCATCTTCCTGGAAGATGTGGCTGTCGACCCCGACCTGCTCGTGCCCAAGCGCTGGGACCGGCCGACGACGCTCGACGGCCTGACCGAGGCGCGTCGCATCGTGGCCGACGTGGGCGGCGTCGCCTTCGAGGCCGACGAGCTGGAGCCGCCCCTCCGAGCGCTCTGCGACCGGCGCGGCTGGAAGGCGGGCGACCTGTTCATGGCCATCCGTGTCGCGGTCACCGGGCGGACGACGGCCCCGCCGCTCTTCGACTCGCTCGTGGCGCTCGGCCAGGAGCGCACGTTGGCGCGCATCGATGCCGCCCGGGACGCCCTCGTGGGCAGCGACTGATCGCAGGCTGACGCCGACGGCGTCGTGCCGCCGGTCGGCTACCCTTTGGTCGGCTGGATCGCTGGAGGACGACGATGGATCGAGATGGTTTCCAGGATTGGCTGGATCGCTACGTCGATGCCTGGCGGACGTACGACCAGGAGGCCATCGCGGCGCTCTTCAGCATCGACGCCACGTACCGCTACCACCCGGAGGACGAGCCGGTGCGGGGTCGCGACGCCATCGTCGCGGACTGGCTCGAGTCGCCCGACGCTGCCGGATCGTGGCGCTGTCGCTACACGGCCTACGCCGTCGACCAGGGGCGCGCCGTGATGCAGGGCTGGACCGAGTACGTCGGCGCCGACGGCGAGACCGTCGACCGACGCTTCTACAACGTCTGGCTGTGCGCCTTCGACCCGGACGGCCGATGCACCGACTTCATCGAGTACTACATGGAGCCGCGGCGCCAGGCCGGCGAGGCGCGCGACGAGGGCGAGGCCGCCTGACCCAGGCATCGGACCGGACCCGACCACCCCGCGCGGCTCGAGCAGGCTGAGGACCATCATGCGGACCTGGCTGGCGGAGACGCGGCCGTACCTGCCGCCGCTGCTGGCCGTCGCGCTCAGCCTCGCGCTGGCGACCGTCGCCGTCGTTCTGCTCGAAGGTCCGTTGGCCGTCGGCGACGCCTCGATCGTGTACCTCCTGGCCGTCGTCGTCGTCGCCGGCCGCTACGGCTCGCTCGCCGCTGTGGTCACGTCTTTCCTCGCGTTCATGCTCTACGACTTCCTGTTCACCGAGCCGCGTTTCACGTTCGCGGTGGCCGATGCGCAGGAGTGGTTGAGCCTCGTGCTCTTCCTCGTCGTGGGCATCGTCATCGGGCGTCTGGCAGCGCTCCAGGCGGCGCGCAGAAGTGAGGCGGAGGCGCGCGCCGACGAAGCCGAGGTCGCCTTCGGCATCGGTCGAGCGCTGGCCGTCGAGCCGACGGTGGTGGGCGCGGTGGTGGGACTCGTCGAACCCCTCCGGAGGGCGACGGGGATGACGCGAGTCTGGCTGTCGATCGGTCCCACGCCTCGACTCGAGCGCGTGCTCGCCGACACGTCACCGGGCGACATGCTCGCGCCGCCGAGGCTCGCGTGGCTGCTCGCTCCGAGCCCGGACCCCGATGCGACCGACTGGATCCGGACGCACACGGCGATGGCGCCTGGTCTGCCGGCCGATGGCGACGAGCGTGGCATGAGCGTCGACACGTTCCGTGTTCCGATCGTCGTCGATGGCGATTCGGTCGGGTCCGTCTGGGCATGGCGCGACCGGCACGTCGCACTGCCTGATCGCGGGACGACACGTTTGTTAGCCCTCGCCGCCGACCAGGTCGGCCAGGCCCTGCGACGCGAGCGACTGACGAGCGAGGCCACCAGCGCCGAGGTCGCCCGCCGGAGCGACGCCCTCAAGTCAGCGCTGCTCGACTCGGTGTCCCACGACCTGCGCACGCCGCTGGCCACCATCCGGGCGCTGGCCGGTGGCTTGGCCGACGCCGAGCTGACGCCCACGATGGCGGACGTGCGGGAGACCGCCACGGACATCGATCAGCAGGCTGCCTTCCTGAGCGACGCCGTGCGCGACATGCTCGATCTCAGCCGCATCGAGGCCGGCGAGCTGCGAGCCGACGTCGAGGTCCACGCCCTCGACGAGCTGGTGGACGGGGTCATCGCCCGCCGGCGCCCCACGCTTGAGGGCCACCAGCTGCTCGTCGCGCTGGGACCCCGCCTGCCGCCGGTGCGCGTCGATGCGCTGCTCTTCGACCACGCCCTGGGCAACGTCCTCGAGAACGCGGCACAGCATGGCGGCCCGAGCGCCGCGATCCGGATCTCTGCCGACGTCCCGAACGACGACACCGACACGGGGCCGGACGGTGCGGCCGTCGACCTGCTCGTCGACGACGACGGCCCGGGCGTCGGGAGCGAGGACCTCGATCGCCTGTTCGAGACGTTCCATCGCGGGCGGCGGAGTGGGTCGGGCGCGCGCGGCCTGGGCATCGGGCTGACCGTCGCCCGGGGGATGACCGAGGCGATGGGCGGTCGGATCATTGCGGAGCGCAGCCCGATGGGCGGCCTGCGCATCCGCATCGTGCTGCCGGTGTCGCTCCCAGCCGATGGTCCGATGGACCCGTGACCGGCTCACGGCCCACCGTTGTCCCGGGAGCACGGCTGCTGCTCATCGAGGACGACGCAGCGACCCGCGATGCCGTCGCCGCCAACCTGGCGGGGCATGGCTACCGGGTCGAGCAGGCGGAGACGGTCGCCACAGCGCTGCGCGCCTGGGATGCGGGGCGGCCGGATCTCATCCTGCTCGATCTCGGACTGCCCGACCGCGACGGGGTGCACGTGGTACGCCGGGTCCGCGCCGACGCGGCCACGCCCATCCTCATCATCTCGGCCCGCGGCGAGGAGTCCGACCGCGTCAGCGCGCTCGATGAGGGCGCCGACGACTACCTGACGAAGCCGTTCGGGATGGCCGAGTTGCGCGCCCGTGTGGGGGCGCTCCTGCGACGCGCCGGCGGCGCCGAGGCGGAGCCGGGTGGCGTCCTGCGGGTGGGTCCGGTGTCCCTCGACATCGCTCGGCGGGAGACGCGTGTCGAGGACACGCTCCTGGAGCTCACGCCGCGCGAGTACGAGCTGCTCAAGGTGCTCCTCGGACGAGCCGGTACGGTCGTGACGACGGGCCGTCTGCTGCGCGCCATCTGGGGCACCGCGTACTCGACCGAGACGCACTACCTGCACGTCTACGTCAGCCGTCTGCGGCGCAAGCTCCGGGCAGCCGATCCGACCGGCCAGGCCGCGTCGCTCATCGAAGCCGAGCCGGGCATCGGCTACCGCGTTCGCGATCCCTGAGCGTCCGGCGGCCCGGTGCGGGGCCCAGCCGCGGCGGCGGTCCCTCGATGTTGAGCGACTGTTGAGCCGTTCCAGCGTCGCACGAGGGCCGGCCGCTTGGACCAGCGGGCTACGGTCGAGGAATGCGACAGCGTGCCTCCAGGGAGCGTGATCGCGCGCAGGCGTTGGGATCGGATCTGTCATCCGTGCGCGGCGCCATCGCGCTCGTGGCCAGCCACCAGGCGAGCCGGGTGACCCTCAGCGGGCTGCGCTTCGGCGAACGCCTGCTGCCTCGCGTGACGGCGGAGGGCGTCGAGTCCGGCGTCGTCGTCACCGTCGACCGAGGCGTCCATGGCACCACGGCCATCGTCGTCAGCGCCGCCGACCGATGAGCACACAGGGCGACGCGCGGCCCGATCCGGAAGCGGGCGCTGACGAGCCGAAGAGCCTGGCCGGTCGCCACGTCGGCGACCGGCGGGTCCGCGTCCGACGGCCGGCGGTGCGGCCGTTCCGCTACCGCGGCCCAGGGGTGCTGACGGCCCAGGCGGCGACGTTCGCGCCGCGAGGCCCGGGCGAGGCGGCCGCCATCCGGCTCCGCCGCGTCCTGTTCGGGCGGCCGCTGGCGACCGACGAGGAGCACGAAGAGCGGCTCGGCAAGGTCAAGGCCCTGGCCGTCTTCTCGAGCGACAACCTCTCATCGGTCGCCTACGCGACCGAGTCGATCATGTTCACGCTCATCGTCGCCGGCAGCGCCCTCTTGTGGCTCACGATGCCCATCTCGATCGTCATCGTGGCCGTCTTCGGCATCATCGTCGTCTCGTACCGCCAGACCATCCGAGCCTATCCGCATGGCGGCGGCAGCTACATCGTGGCGCGCGAGAATCTGGGCACGACGGCCAGCCTCGTGGCCGGCGGCGCGCTGCTCGTCGACTATGTCCTGACGGTTTCGGTCAGCGTGGCAGCTGGGGTGGCGGCCATCACGTCGGCCTTCCCCGGGCCGCTGGCCGACCACCGCGTCGAGATCGCGGCGGTGTTCATCGTCGGCATCATGCTCATCAACCTGCGCGGCATCCGCGAAAGCGGCACGATCTTCGCCCTGCCGACGTACGTCTTCCTGGCCACGACGCTCGGCCTCATCACCTTCGGTCTCGGACGCACACTGCTGGGCCACCCGCCCACGGTCACAGGCGTCGTGGCCCCCGATGTGCCGGTCGTCGAGTCCCTCGGCCTGCTCCTGCTCATGCGTGCATTCGCCGACGGCTGCAGCGCGATCACCGGCGTGGAAGCCATCTCCAACGGCGTGCCCGCCTTCCGACGCCCCGAGTGGCGCAACGCCCGTCTGACGCTGACGGTCATGGGCGCCCTCGTGGCAGTCATGTTCCTGGGCATCTCGGCCCTGGCGCTGGTAGCTGGCGCGAGCCCCTCGCCACAGGAGACGGTGCTTTCGCAGCTCGGTCGCGCGGTCTTCGGGCCGGGACCGGTCTACTACGTCTTCCAGCTCGCGACGATGGGCATCCTCGTGCTCGCCGCCAACACCGCCTTCGCCGACTTTCCGAGGCTGGCGTCGTTCCTCGCGCGCGACGGCTTCATGCCCAGCCGCTTCGCGTACCGCGGCGAGCGGCTGGCCTTCGGCGCCGGCATCGTCGCCCTGGCCGTGGTCGCCATCGCCGTCCTGGCGGCCTTCGGCGGGCGCGTCGAGGCCCTCATCCCCCTCTACGCCATCGGCGTCTTCACGTCGATCACGGTCTCCCAGACCGGCATGGTCCGCCACTGGTGGCGCGAGCGGGGAGCCGGCTGGCGGCCGGGCATCGTCATCAACGGCGTCGGCGCCGTGGCCTGTGCCATCGTCGCCGTCATCTTCGCAGTCGCCAAGTTCGCGCTCGGAGCGTGGCTCATCATCGTCATCATCCCGGCGCTCATCGTGGCCATGCGGTTCGTCCACCGCCAGTACGAGCGTCGGCGGCTCGATGTGGGCGTCGAGCCGGAGGTCGTCATCGGTCCGCCACGACGCAGCCAGCAGGTCTTCCTGCCCGTCGCCGACCTGACACGCGACGTCGTCCAGTCGGTCAAGTTCGCGCGGACCATGGCCGAGCACGTGACCGCCATCCACGCGACCGACGACGTGGCGGCCGGCGAGGCTCTCCGCGAGCGCTTCCGGCGACAGCTGCCGGGCATCGACTTCGTGATCGTCGAGTCGCCCTTCCGCAAGCTCGTGCGGCCGCTCGTCCGGTACTTCGAGCACATCGCCCAGGGCGACGGCGAGGGCGTCGTCATCGTCCTGCTGCCCGAAGTCGTGCCGCGCCACTGGTGGGAGCGCTTCCTGTACAACGACAATGCCCACCGCATCCGCGCGGAGCTGCTCGGGCGGCCCGGCATCCTCGTCGCCGACGTCCCGTATCGACGGGCCTGACCGCAGCGCGACGGCTCCGCCGCTCCGTTGACGCGACGTTAACGCGTCGCCACTACGATGCCGCCCATGGCGCGCACCATCCTCGTCGTCGACGACGAGCCGACCATCCTCGAGACCCTCGCCTGGAATCTCGAGCGCGACGGCTACGAGGTCGTCACGGCGGCTGACGGCGCACAGGCGCTGAGCGTCTTTCGCGCCACGCGACCGGACCTCATCGTGCTCGATCTCATGCTGCCCGAGCTGTCGGGCACGGAGGTCTGCCGCATCATCCGGCGCGAGTCGCAGGTGCCCATCCTGATGCTGACCGCCCGTGACGCAGAGATCGACAAGGTCGTCGGCCTCGAGCTGGGAGCCGACGACTACGTGACCAAGCCCTTCAGCCTGCCCGAGCTCCAGGCTCGCGTGCGGGCTCTGCTGCGCCGGACCGAGCAGGGTGCCGGCATCGGCCTCAATGAGTCACCGGCGCCCATCAGCCTTGATGACGTCGACGTCGACCTGGCCGGCCACCGGATCCTGCGCGACGGCCAGGAGGTTCCGGTCAAGCCAAAGGCTTTCGAGCTGCTCGCGTTCCTGCTCCGACATCCCGGCCAGGCCTTCACGCGTGACCAGCTCCTCGAGCAGGTCTGGGGCTACGACTATGCCGGGGAGAGCCGCACGGTCGATGTCCATGTCCATTGGCTTCGCGCCGCCGTGGAAGCCGATCCCGGGTCGCCTCGCTACCTGCACACCGTCCGCGGCGTGGGCTACGTCTTCCGCCGCCCGGGCGCATAGGGCTACCGCGCGCGACTCGCTGCCCCGCGATCGTCCATCGGCGCCGAAGCGGCGACGTTGACGGGCCGTTCATGACGTGCTCACCGAGCACTCGCATGACGGGCGTGGATGACGCTGCGCGCCTGGCGATCGATGCTGCGCTGCTGCGGAGCCTCGTGGCTTCGGACAACCGCGTGACCGCCAACTGGCGAACGGCTGGCATCGGCCCGTCCGTCGATGTCGTCCGCAGCCAGTTGGCGCCCATCCTCGATCGCGTCGCCCTCCGGGCGAGCTACGGTCGGGAGGCGCGTCGAGCCGGCCGTTCGGCAGCCTGGTGGCTGGGAACCGGCGCCGCCACGGCCCTCGAGCTGGCCTACGCGATGCGCTGGACCGAGCTGGCCAACGGACGTCGATCGGCACCGTTCGCCGACGTGCTGGAGCGAAGCCGCGCGGCGCGAAGCGGGTCGATCGTCGGGCGACGCTGATCTGCCGGCACGGTCGGGAACCGCACGCGCCGGACCGTAGACTTCGGGCATGGGACTCGAGGCGGTCGTCATCGGGCTTGCGATCGCGTTGATCGCGGCGCTCTGGCTGGCGATCTCGCGCGGATCGTCGCTTGCGCGCGTCCGCACGGCGCTCGAGGCGGGCCCGGCCGATGACCTCGAGAGCGCAGCGCTGGAGGCGGCGACCGCCCGAAGAGTGGCGCTCGATCGCGCCTCGCTCGGCGAGCGCGATCTGTCGTTCCTGCTCGAGTTCATCGGCATCGGCGTCATCCGGGTCGCCGACGACGACGTCATCTCGTTCGCGAACCATGCGGCGCACGTCTTCGTTGGAGCGCCGACCGGCGGCCTCGTGGGCCGAACCGCGATGGAGGCGTTCATCGACCATGCCGTCGAGGCGATCGTCGACCGGGCTCGCGCCGATGGCGCCGCGAACGGCGAGCTGACCGCGCGCGACGGCGAACGAGCCGGTCTCGTGGTCCGTGCCCGCCGCTCGCCGGCCTCGGGTGTCTGGCTCGTCCTCGAGGACGTGACCGAACTCCGTCGCCTCCAACGCATTCGTGCGGAGTTCGTGGACAACCTCTCGCACGAGCTCCGGACGCCCATCACGAGCCTGCGCCTGCTGGCCGAGACCTTGACGAGAGAACTCGACGACACTGGCGGGTCGGCTCGTGCTCGCGACATGGTCGACAAGGTCAACGTCGAGACTGGGCATCTCGCGCAGATGGTGTCCGAGCTGCTCGACCTCGCCAAGATCGAACAGGGAGCGACGCCCCTCTACCTTGCCGATGTCGAGATGCGCGCCGTGGTGCGCGCGAGTCTCGAGCGCTTGGCCCTCTTCGCCGAGCGTCAGCGCGTGCACCTGAGCGACGACCTGCCCGATGAGCCGCTCTGGATCCGGGGTGACGATGATCGGCTCGGCCAGGTGCTCTTGAACCTGCTCCACAATGCCGTCAAGTTCTCTCCCCAAGGCGGCCAGGTCGTCGTCCACGGTCGCGCGGCCGATGACGAAGTGGTGATCTCGGTCGAGGATCATGGTGTGGGCATCCCGCGGGCCGACCTCGACCGCGTCTTCGAGCGTTTCTACAAGGTCGACAAGGCCCGGGTCCGGGGGATGGGCGGCACGGGCCTTGGTTTGGCCATCGCCCGCCACATCGTCGAGAGCCATGGCGGCCGGATCTGGGTCGAGAGCCGCGAGGGCGCCGGCTCGACGTTCAGCTT
>DATBSD010000147.1:0-1663 GCA_036559965.1 Candidatus Limnocylindrales bacterium | reverse complement strand
TGACACGGCTCGCGTCGACGCCGCCACATCCGCCAGCAACTCCCGGGTCGCATCGATGATCGCCGTCTCCTCCTCCGCCGAGAGCCGCTGCTCCAGGCGATCGAGCTCGGCGTAATTGAGCGCCGGCAACAGCAGCGCGTCATAGACCGAGCGTGCCGGTCCGGTCTTGACGTGGCGCTCGAGGAGGTCGGCCGCTTCGCTCTGGTCGCGAGCGAGCAGGCGCTGGTAGTAGCTGTACTCCGGCGCCAGTGCCGGCGTGTCCGCCATCAGCGCCCCGACGAACTCGAGGCCTCGCACGTGCTTGCCGAGCACGACCAGGCACACCGTCAGCGGCGTGGCCATGAGCAGGCCGAGCGGTCCCCACAGCCACGTCCAGAAGGCCAGCGAGACGAGCAGGGCCACCTGGGACACCCCGGCGGCGCCGGCGTAGAGCACGGTTTCGAGGACGAGGTTCGTGAACAGCTCGAGCACGACGAACAACGCCACCACACCGAGCGGCCCGGCCCAGCCTTGCAGTGCGGCGAGGCTGACGAGGATCGGTGCGCCGGCGCCCAGCACCGGCCCGAGATACGGGATGAAGCGCAGGACCGCGCCGAGCGTGGCCCACACCAGCGCGTACGGCACGCCGAGCACGGCGAGGCCGACACCGGCGGCGACGCCGTAGATCAGGTTGACCAGCGACTGCATGAGCAACTGCCGGCTCACGCGCTGGCCGGCCTCGTCGATGGCCCTCGTCGTCACGGCCAGATGGCCTTGTCCGAAGAAGCCGATCAACCGGTCGCGCAGGGCTCGCCGCTCGATGAGCATGAAGATGACCATCGCCGCCACCAGGCCGGCCGTGCCCAGCGGACCGACAATCGGGCTGAGCCACGACGTCAGGCCCGGCAACCCCATGGTCGGCTGCGCCGTGACGACGATGGGCCGCGCCGCCGTGCCTTCGGGCTGGTTCGATCGGCCGAGGCGAGCCGTGATGTCGGCGATCGTCGCCTGTACCTTGGCGACTGATCCGCCCTGCCCGGCCACCCGCACGTCGGCGATCTTCGCGAGAATGTTGCCGCGGTAGCGGGGCAGGTCCTGCGCCAGGCTGTCCATCTGGTGGGCAAGGCCCCAGCCGGCGAGGCCGATACCGGCGGCGACGCCGTAGATCAGGTTGACCAGCGACTGCATCAGCAACTGCCGGCTCACGCGCTGGCCGGCCTCGTCGATGGCCCTCGTCGTCACGGCCAGATGGCCCTGTCCGAAGAAGCCGATCAACCGGTCGCGCAGGGCTCGCCGCTCGATGAGCATGAAGATGACCATCGCCGCCACCAGGCCGGCCGTGCCCAGCGGACCGACGATCGGGCTGAGCCACGACGTCAGGCCCGGCAGCCCCATGGTCGGCTGCGACGTGACGACGATGGGCCGTCCGGCCGTTCCTTCGGGCTGGTTCGATCGGCCGAGGCGAGTCGTGATGTCGGCGATCGTCGCCTGTACCTTGGCGACCGTTCCGCCCTGCCCGGCCACCCGCACGTCGGCGATCTTCGCGAGAATGTTGCCGCGGTAGCGGGGCAGGTCCTGCGCCAGGCTGTCCATCTGGTGGGCGAGGCCCCAGCCGGCGAGGCCGAGGAGGGTGAAGACGAGGGTCACCACGGCCAGCACCGCCGGGATGCGGCCGATGCCGCGC
>DATBSD010000146.1:0-8472 GCA_036559965.1 Candidatus Limnocylindrales bacterium | reverse complement strand
AGGGCCACGCCGACGGCGACTCGTGGGAACCGAGCGAGGGACACGCGTCCTCCCGACTGCACGCAGGACCCGTCTAGAGTAGCGGACCTGCGTGAAGGGGCCGTTCGTCGTTGATGAAGAAAGGGATCAGGCTCGCAAACGGGCGATCGAGGGGTCGCGTCCACGACTTCCGAGCATCGTCGCTTCGGCGGCCCCTCGAACGTGTCGGCATGCTGCTTGCTCCACGACGCGGCCAGTACCACCCGTTCGTCCCGGGGTCGGGGTCCGGACGGGCAGACGAGGGCCGGAACGCGGTCTCATCCCGGACCTTGCCGTGACGGTGCATCCTTAGCAGCCACACGCGGCGGCCGGGTCGCCTGGCGCGTGGGTGACATGGAGGTACGCGGGCTCATGGGACTCCTCGACGGGAAGCGCGCCCTGGTCTTCGGCCTGGCCAACGACCACTCCATCGCCTGGGGCATCGCCCAGGCGTTCCATGCCCAGGGAGCCATCGTCGGCTTCAGCTCCATCGAGTCGCTCATCGATCGCCGCGTCCGGCCACTCGCCGCGTCCATCGGCGCCGACTTCGTGGAGGCCTGCGATGTCCAGGACGACGCGCAGGTCGACCATGTCTTCGAGCGCTGGCAGGCCGCCCACGGGACGCTCGACGTCCTCGTCCACGCGCTCGCCTTCGCCCGGCGAGAGGACCTCGCCGGTCAGTTCCTGGACACGTCGCGCGAGGGGTTCACCACCGCCCTCGACGTGAGCGCCTATTCACTCGTCGCCCTCAGCCGGGCGGCTGCCCCACTCATGCCCAGCGGCGGTTCGATCCTCACGCTCTCGTACTACGGTGCCGAGAAGGTCGTCGCCAACTACAACGTGATGGGTGTGGCCAAGGCGGCGCTCGAGGCGTCCGTCCGCTACCTCGCTGCCGATCTCGGTCCGCGGGGTATCCGCGTCAATGCCATCAGCGCGGGGCCCATCCGGACGCTCTCGGCGTCGGGCATCGCCGGCTTCCGCGGCATGTACGGGGAGTTCCGCGACGTCGCGCCGCTGCGTCGGAACATCGAGATCGGCGACGTCGGCGGCGCGGCCGTCTATCTCTCGAGCGACCTCGCGGCAGCCGTGACCGGCGAGGTCCACTACGTCGACGCGGGCTTCAACGTCCTCGGTGTGCCGACCGGCGGCGACTGAACGCGGACAGCAAAACGCCCGAAGGAACTTCGCTCCTCGACGACCAGATGGCAGAACCTTCTGTTCGTCCACCCGCCGATCTTGCGACCGCCGGATTTTCGGTGCGACGCCCCTTCGGGCAAGACCAACAGTAGCCGCCGCGCCGGGTCCAGGTCAACGGGAGTTATCCACGAGATTCGGATGACAGCCGGAGTTGTCCACGGTCCATCCCCGAACGCTTCCGTCACCGCCCGGCCGACGCGGGCCGACGAAGCCTCAGGCCGCGTGCGACGATGGCGCCATGCGCCTCCCGGACCTCGGTGAGCGCGGCCAGGGCTGGGTCGTCCTCCAGGTCGTGCTCATCTTCCTCATCGCCCTGGCCGGCGTGCCCGAGCCTGCCGTGACCGGCCCGGCCGGGACGTTCCTGCTCATCCTCGGCGGCGCGTTCATCGTGGCAGGGGGCGTGATGGTCTTCCTTGGCTCACGGACGCTCGGTCGATCGTTCACGCCCGACCCGCGGCCGCTGGAGCGCGGCGAGCTCGTCCAGACCGGCATCTACGCATCGATCCGCCATCCCATCTACGGCGGCCTCGCGATGGGCGCCTTCGGCTGGGGCTGCTACACCGCGAGCCCGATAGCGATGGCCCTGTCCGTGCTCCTGCTCGTCGTCGTCTGGCTGAAGTCGATCCGCGAGGAAGCCTGGCTCGTGGAGCGCTACCCCGAGTACGCCGAGTACCGAAGCCGGACGCGGCGCTTCTTCCCGAGATTCATCTGAAGAGAGGAGCCCGATGACGGAGCCGACCGCCCCGCCCTTCGACCCCGAGGTGCCGCTGCCCGGTCTGGCCGACCCGGTCGGCGGATCCGGCATGCCTCCGCTGCGCGACGGGCCCCCATGGGCCATGACCGACATGATGGCCGCCGAGCCGGCCCTTGCCGAGCGGCTGCTCACCCGCCTGGCCGATCCCGACGGAGCGGCGGCCGCCCTGGCCGATCGGATCGATCAGGTGGCCCGGCGTGGCGAACCGATCCGCTTCGTCGGCTGCGGCACGAGCGAGCACGGCGCGATGGCCGGCGCGCTCATCCTCGAAGCGGCTCTGGCACGGACGGGGAGTGATGCGCCGGTCGTCTCCGTCCAGGCGTTCGAGGCATCGCTCGCGCCACGGTCGGGCGGTCTGGTCATCGGCGTCTCGCACGAGGGCGGCACGGCGGCCACCAACGCCGCGCTTGCGGCCGCTCGATCGGCCGGTGCCGAGACCGCCATCGTGACCGTCAGCGATCGATCACCGGGCGCCGGTCAGGCCGACATCGTCGTCGCGACCGACGAGGCGGACCAGAGCTGGTGCCACACGGTCGGCTACCTGTCGCCGATCCTGGCCGCGGTCGCCGTCGCCGGTCACCTGACCGGCCAGCGACCGGACCCAGCCGCGGTCCGGAGCACACTCGCCGCCGGGCTCGACCAACCTGCCGTCGCCGAGGCGATCGCCGCGCGGCTCGCCGACGCGACGACGATCCTGACCGTGGCCAGCGGCGCTGACCGACCGGCCGGCCGCGAGCTGGCGCTCAAGATCGAGGAGGCGACCTGGCTGCCGACCACGATGCGCGAGCTCGAGACCCTGCTCCACGGTCACATGCCGTCGACAGGTCCGTCCACGGGCCTCGTGCTCATCCTCGCCGACGACGATCATCTCGAGGCCCGCGCCGCCCGGGCGGCACAGGCGCTTGACGCAGCGAGCGTGCTGGGCCTCCGGACGGCGGCCATCCTGAGCGCGCCGGCCGCGACCGCCCTGGATGCCGCTGCCGGGGCAGGCGAGGGGGCGCCGACGCCGGCGGGCCGGTTGGTGGCCCATCGGCCACGCGTGGAGGGTCCTGGGGCTGCGTTGCTCGCCAGCGCCACGCCGCTCCAGCTGCTCACGGAGCGCCTGGCGCGCGCCCGAGGCACGAACCCCGACCCCATCCGGCGCCAGGATGACCGCTATCGCGAGGCCTCCGAGCGCCACCACTGAGTGCGCGGCGGCGGCTCGCCGGTCGCCGTCAGTCGGGGCAGCCCACCTCGCCCACGCGGTCGGGCCGCTCGAGGCCGTCGAGGATATCGTTGAGGACGCGCACGAAGGCGGCCCGATCGGCGGACGGGATGGCCGACAGGAAGTGCGACTCGACGCCCCGAAGATGCGTCGGGGTTGCCGCCTGGAGCCGCGCGTAGCCTGCGTCGGTGAGCATCGCGTAGGCCCCCCGGGCATCGGTCGAACAGGCGACGCGCTGCACGTAGTGTTCGTGCTCGAGCCGATCGACCAGGCGGCTGATGCCGCTCCGCGTGAGGATCATCCGATCGGCCAGCTCGCTCATGCGCAGCCGTCGCCCGTCGGCGTGGGCGAGCTGGATGAGCGCCTCGTAGTCGGCCAGCGACATGGCCTGCTCGGCCTCGAGCTCGGCCTCCAGTGCCCGCGAGACGGCGGCGTGCGCGCGCAGGAAGACGACCCAGGGAACGAGCCGCGGGTCGACGCGGGCGATGTGGTCGTCGATGCCGCGTGGCGCAGCCGACCCGTCCGGTGCGCCCGCGACCGGGCTGGCAGTGCTCATCTCGCTGGCATGATACGCGGCGCGGTGGTTGGTTGCCAGCGCAACGACCGGCCTGACGGCTACGGTGCGCCGAGCCAGCCGGCGAAGTTGCCGTCGATGTGGTGCTCCGTGCCATCAGCCATGTCGATGAGCCCCGAGATGGGCTGGGATGCCGTCGAGGTCACCGGGCCGCCGCCGACCCCGAAGTCGTGGACGATCATCGAGTCGTCGGGGGCGAAGCAAGCGAACGTGGCCCCGCCGGGCGGGACCAGCTCCTCGCGGCCACCATCTGGACCGCGCCGTACGACGCCGCCACCGAAGACCGTGATCTCGGCTCCCGCGCCATCCTGGGAACGACAGCCTGGTTCGGCGTGCGGCCGGCCGGCGATCGCGGCCCCGGTGCGACCATCGAAGAACGACCAGACGCCGCATGACAGCTCATCGCAGGTGTGGCCCGGGATGCCAAGCCGTTCGCCGGCCGCCCAGTGGACGCTGGGCCGCATGTCGAGCGTGAGGTAGGGCGTCGTCGCCAGTTCCTCGAGGCCCTGCTCGACCCCCTGGACAGGGATGGGCGGCGCATCGGGACGTCGCAGGTCGAAGATCTCCCAGCGCATCAACGGTGGTTCTCGGTCCGGATCCTCGGTCGTGGCGAGCGCCAGCAGCCCGTTCCCCGAGACCGCGCCCATGGGCGCCAGGTATCCGTCCTCGGAGGGAAGGGCATGGGCGACCCACGTGCCGGGCAGCCTGGCGATCTGTCGCTCGTCGCCATGGGGATGGACGCCGACGACGAGCACCTCGGGCATGCCGTCGACCACCTCCAAGCGCAGGAAGACGGCCTCGTACGAGGATGCGACCGGGTCGCCAGATGGCGACGCTGGCGCCGCAGGCGTGTCGCTCGCGCTGGCGACGTCGGGCGTCGGACTGACGGCGGCGGTCGGGTCGATGGTCGGCGATGAGCCACAGGCTGCGACGACGACCGCGCCGAGGGCCATCGCGGCCGGGATGCGTCGACCGATCACGGCGACTTCGGCCTCGGGCGACGTGCCTTCGGTCGGGCGCTGCCAGTCGTCGAGGCTCGCGACGTCGTCGGGCGTGGCTTCGCCGCGGGCCGACGCTTCGGCCGGCGCGGCTTCTGCGCCGGTGCCGGTGCGTCGCCGTCGTCCGAGGTACCGGGCGTGGATCGGGCTGGGTCGTCGTCCGCTGCCTCCGTCGGCGACCGCCGCTCGGCTCGGATGCCGTCGAGCGCATCGTCGATCGAGGCCACGCTGCCGTCAGATCCGATGCGCGAGGCAAGCTCAGCGACAGCGCCGTCCTCGTCCAGGACGACCCGCCAGTCGACGAGCACCCGTCGCTCATAGGCTCGCAGGACGACGGTGAAGCCGTCGTCGTGCATGGCGGCCGCGTTGCGCATCCCCTCCTGACCCGAGACGAGGTCGCGGAACACGACCCAGGCGCGAGCATCGCGGGGCAGACCGAGCGCGGTGGCCAGCTTCTGACGCTCGCGGCGGCGGCCACCGCTGATCGCCCGCAACGCCGGTGCCGCAAGACGAAGCGTGCCGCTCGCTTCGGCGAACCGGCTGTGCACGAGGACGAGCGCGTGATCGTCGCCGTCGCGGTTGCTGAAGGCGTACACGTCCTCGGCCACGCCGCTCTCGCTCTCGAGGTCGTAGAGCCAGAAGTCGCGCACCTCGGCGAACAAGCGGCGGCGGTGGAGCAAGGGCACGATCTCGCGCCCGTGACGCTCGACGAGCCAGTCTTTCGGCTCCTCCTGCCAGCGTGCGCGGCGGAACTCCATGCCGTACTTCTCGGCATAGCCTTCGAACTGCCCGTGCCCGAACATGGGCAACCCTGGCAGGGTGGCCATGAGCGTGGCAGCGCAGAAGTACCGATCGTCGTCGCCGAACTGATCGACGGCGGTCCGCTCATCCGGGTTGTTGAGGAAGTTCACGAAGCGCTTGAGCACCTCGGGCTCGAACGCGAGCGTCTCCTTGATGAGCGCCCGGTACTCGGCATTGCGCTCGTCCCGGAGCATGTGCATGAACGCGCTGTTGTAGACACGGTGCATGCCCAGCGTGCGCACGAAGTAGCCCTCGAGCATCCAGAACGCCTCGGCCAGCAGGAGCGTGTCGGGGGCTTCGACCGCGATGCGGTCGACGACCTCGCGCCAGAACTCGTGCGGCATGGCCCGCGCGAAGGCCGCCTCCGAGACGCCCTGGCCAACGCGCGTCGGGATGGCGTCGCCGGGGCCGCCGGGGGGCGGGTACCAGAGTCGCTGGATGTGCCGTCTCGCGAGGGTCATGGCGGCATCGAAGCGGATGATCGGGAAGCGCCGGGCGACGTCGACGATGGTCGCGGCGACGGCCTCGCGCACGTCCGCTCGAAGGTAGTCGAGCTGGGCGGTGTCGTTCCAGGGCATGCTCGTGCCGTCGTTGCCGTGATAGACGTAGCGCACGTCGCCGGTCGCTCGGTCGCGGCGCTGGAAGACGACGGCAGCGTCGCTCCGATCCCAATAGCCATCCTCGATCCGGATCTCGGCACCCGCGTCGCTCGATACGTCCGGGCCCTCGAAGCGATAGCTCGGGACCGGCGACTCGGGCAGGGACAGGAAGCGCTCCGGGTGCTCGACGACCCAGCGCGAGTCGAGGCCCATGTGGTTGGGCACCATGTCGCTGGCCAGGCGGATGCCATGCCGCATGGCCTGCTCGCGCAGGACGGCCAGAGCGGTCTCGCCGCCCAGATCGTCGGCGATGCGGTAGTCGTCGAGCGAATACGCCGACGCGACCGCATCGGCGTCTCCGGCGAGGTGCTTGATGCGGGCCGAGGCATGGCTCCGCTGCCACAGGCCGATCAGCCAGAGGCCGGTGATGCCGCGTGCGGCCAGCGCCGCCAGCTCCTCGTCGGGGATGGCATCGAGCGTGACGACGTCACGCCCGTAGGCACGCGAGAGCTGATCGAGCCAGACGTAGGTCGACTTGGCGATGAGCACCACGCGCGGCATCCAGTCGCGGTCCGCCGAGAAACGCTCCTCGTCGCCCTCGCCGCCCGGTCCCCGGATGCCGAGATGGAAGTCGGCGTCGTCGCCACCGCCGGCGCCTGTCGCCCAGCGCAGCCGCATCGCATGATCCTGCTCGGCGAGGACGTCGAGCGCGAGCTGGAGGCCATCGAGCAGGTCACCGAGCAGCGGGCCCCATTGATCGCGGATGCGCCGCAGCTGCGCGGCGAGGGAGTGCGGCGCCTCGCGCGCCGGTGTGCGCAGCACGTCGATGAGGTCGATGCCCCGGCCGTCGAGGCCGGAGGGACCACTGACCGCTAAGCGCTCCGCGAAGATGTCGGTCGCCTCGGTCGAGACCGGCGGCTCGGGCGTGGGTTCCACGAACAGGCCGTGGAAGGGGATGAGCGCCGGGTTCTCGGTCGCGATGCGGGCGATGACCGCCTCCTCGAGGATCGCCCCGCGCGTCACGGGATCATCGATCTCCTCGTCGACGGTGCGGCCGCCATCGACGATCGCGAGCGGTGGGTTCCGCTCGGTGAGCTCGCGCAAGGCTTCGTCGACGCGAGCGCTGCCGAGGCTCCGGTCCGTGTCGGCCGTCGCTCGCGCGACGGCACCCTCCGACCCGGATCCGCCGAGGACAGCGATGAGTCGATGCTGTGCCTCGTGGAGCATGCCCGCGGCGAGCAACTCCCCGTAGTCGGCGTCGACCGCCCGGGCCAGCCGCCGGACGGCGACCAGGTCGATGCCGGGCGTCGACCCCTCGATCTGGAAGAGGACGCTGGGGACCCGGTGTCGCCGACGCGCCGTCCGGGACAGCCGGTACTCGCGGCGGACCATGGCGCGACTGTACAACGCATGCCCGGCACGACGAGAGGTCAGGCGCTCGCCTCCGTCCCCGCCGCCGAGAGGGCAGCGAGCCCCGCGAGCAGCCGATCCCGGGCGGGCCAGCCGAAGCCGAGCCGGAAGTATCGGCGCGGCTGATCGAACCAGTGGCCGGGCCCGACGACCGTGCCATGGCGCTCGAAGAGCACGCGATAGAAGACATCGGGATCGATCGTCACGTCCGGTCGGATGCGTGGGAAGCCGACGACGCCGCCCGTCGGCTCGACCCACTCGAACCGCTCGTCGTCGGCGAGCCATCCGCGGACGAGATCGAGCGCCGTGCGGACCTCGGCCAGGATCGGCGGCAGGAGCTCGATCCGGCGGCGGAGCGCCTCGTTGCCGACGGCTTCGTCGATGACCGACCCGGTGATGAGGATGTGCTCCTTGGCCGCCAGGAAGCGATCCATCAGCCCCGCATGGCGCGTGCTGATCCAGCCCAGCCGGATGCCCGGCAGGCCGTAGGCTTTCGAAAGGCTGGAGACGCCGATAGCGCGGTCCGTCAGGCCGGCGACCATGGGGGCCGGGCCGTCGTAGGCCAGCTCTCGGTAGGTCTCATCAAGCAGCAGGTGCGCTCGCGGGTGCGCCTCGACGAGCTCGACCATGGCCGTCATGGTGGCTTCGTCGATCCGTTGCCCGGTCGGGTTGTGCGGGCTGGTGAGGCTGATGAGCCGTGTCTCGGGCCGCACCAGGGCAGCCAGTCGGTCGACGTCGACCCGCCAGCCATCCTCGTGGCGCAGATCGAGGATGGAGACGTCGGCGCCGAGCGCCCTGGGCGTCTCGAGATTGGTGGCGTAGTTCGGCCGCGCCACGACGACGTGGTCGCCGCGGTCGACGAGGCTGCTGGCGACGATGAACAGGGCGGCCGCAGCCCCGGGGACCGTGAGCACGTC
>DATBSD010000145.1:0-1645 GCA_036559965.1 Candidatus Limnocylindrales bacterium | reverse complement strand
GTCCGGATGCTGGCGGACGAAGCGGGCCGCGGACTGGTGCCGCGTGCCGCCAAGCTCCGACACCGGCATCGGCTCGAGCGGGCTCGACACCAGCGCGTCGAAGCGCGCCACCTCGAACTCGGCGCCGTCGACCACCAGCTTGGCGCCGAAGCCGACGACGGTCAGATCCTCGCGCAGCACCAGCGCGCCGTCGACCGCGGTGAGCTGGCCGGTGCGATCGAGCGAGCGGCGGAACTGCTCGCGGTGCGCATCGACGCCGTCGGCGACGCGTGCCGCCTGCAGCGTGGCGATGTCCTGCATCAGCTGACACAGGTGCGACGTCGTCGGGGCCTGGAAGACGTGCGACGCGCGCACCGAGCGCAGCCACCCGTCGCCGGTGGACGGCCCCATCAGGATGGTGCCGCCGTGGCCGTGCTTCTGCATCGCCAGCATCATCAGCTGGAGCGCGAACGTCAGGCGCAGCCGATCGTTCTGCTCCGAGACCTCGAGGTTGGTCTCGAGGATGTGCGCCAGGTTGAAGAAGCCGACCGGCTTCGGCGGAATCCGCACCCGGCCTTCGCTGAGGACGGCGTGCGTGTCGTGCTGGCCGAGGACGACGAGCGCACCGGGCCTGACGATGCGCACCGTCGGCTCGAAGAACGGCCACTGGTGCAGGTAGCCCCAGATGCGGCATCCCGATCCGCTCGGATACGCCGCCAGCGCCGTCACCGGCAAGGCCGTCAGCAGCCGGACCAGGCTCTCGCGCGTCACCGCGACCGGCTCCTCGAAGCTGGACGCGTTCGGGTGATCGGGCGGGCACAGCGACACGATGCCCGTCGTGGGGCGCCCTTCCTCGGTGGTCACGCTGGCCCAGAACATCGCGTTGACGAGGGCCGCGAGCTGGGCCCGCGCGCCCGACAGCGCGTTCGACAGCTCACCGTCGCCGGGCGTCTTCGCCGCCCGGCAGATCGCCCCGATGAAATCGCTCTCGGGCGAGACCAACGGCAGCGTGACGCTCATCGCCTGGAGCGTCGGCATGGTTACGTTCAGACCGTCCACTAGGTGTCCATCTGCGCCCGCTGCAGGCGGCCGCTGAAGTCGACGTAGATCGACTTCCATTCCGAGAATACGTCGAGCGCGGCGATCCCCGCTTCGCGGTGGCCGTTGCCGGTGCCCTTGATGCCGCCGAACGGCAGGTGCACCTCGGCGCCGATGGTCGGCGCGTTGACGTAGAAGAGGCCCGACTCGACGTCGCGCATCGCGGTGAACGCGGCGTTCACGTCGCGCGTGTAGATGGCCCCGGACAGCCCGTAGGCCACGCTGTTGGCCATCTGGATGCCGTCGTCGAGCCCGTCGCACGGGATCACCGAGACGACCGGCCCGAAGATCTCCTCCTGGGCGATGCGCATCGTCGGCGACACGTCGCCGAAGATGGTCGGTTCGTGGAACCAGCCCTTGGCCCAGTCGCCAGCCGTCAGGCGATGGCCGCCGGTCGCGAGCGTGGCGCCCTCGCGCTTGCCGATGGCGACGTAGTCGACGACCTTCTGCAGCTGCACCTCGGTGATCGACGGCCCCATCTGGATGCCGGGCTCGAGGCCGTTGCCGACCTTCAGGGCCCGCGCCCGCTCGACGAAGCGCTCGAGGAAGCGGCGGTAGATGCCCTTCT
>DATBSD010000144.1:0-6877 GCA_036559965.1 Candidatus Limnocylindrales bacterium | reverse complement strand
TGCGGGGCGTAGATGCCGGCCTCCTTGAAGAGCGCCTCCATGCCGAACGTGCGTGCCTCGTCGGGCACGATGGGCACCACTCGCCGGCCGAGCGCCTTGTCACGCATGAGGTTCCGCAGGAGCTTGGCGAAGACCATCGTCGTCGACGCTTCCTGCGTACCCGAACCGCCCATGAACTCGCCGTACGCGGCGTCACCGGGCAGCTCGAGGGTCTTTGGCAGCACGACCCGACGCGGGACCGGCCCGCCGAGGGCGGCGCGACGCTCGACGAGGTACGCGATCTCCGGCGCGCCGGGGCCAGGATGGTAGTACGGCGCGTCCTTGAGCTTGGCGTCAGGGATCGGCAGCTGGAGGCGATCGCGGAAGATCTTCAGCTCGGCTTCCGAGAGCTTCTTCGCCTGGTGGGTGATGTTGCGCGCCTCGACACCCGGGCCGAGCGTCCAGCCCTTGACCGTCTTGGCCAGGATGACCGTCGGCTGCCCGGTGTGGGCGACGGCGGCGGCGTAGGCGGCGTAGACCTTCGTGTAGTCGTGGCCGCCGCGCCGGAGGCGCACGAGGTCGTCGTCGGAGAGGTGCTCGACCATCGCCAGCAGGCGTGGGTCGACGCCGAAGAAGTGCTCGCGGATGTAGGCACCGGACTCGACCGAATACTTCTGGTAGTCGCCGTCGAGCGCCTCGCCCATGCGCGCCACGAGGGCGCCCTCGTCATCGACGGCCAGGAGCGGGTCCCACTCGCGACCCCAGACGACCTTGATGACGTTCCAGCCCGAGCCGCGGAAGACCGCCTCCAGCTCCTGGATGATCTTGCCGTTGCCGCGCACCGGCCCGTCGAGGCGCTGGAGGTTGCAGTTGACGACGAAGGTCAGGTTGTCGAGGCCCTCGTTGGCGGCGACGTGGAGCGCGCCGAGCGACTCCGGCTCGTCCGTCTCGCCGTCGCCCAGGAAGGCCCACACACGCTGGGCGCTGGTGTCCTTGATGCCGCGCGCGTGGAGGTAGCGGTTGAATCGCGCCTGGTAGATGGCGGCCAGCGGCCCGAGGCCCATGGAGACCGTCGGGAACTCCCAGAAGTCGGGCATCAGGCGCGGGTGCGGATAGCTCGAGAGGCCCTGGCCGGGGATGACCTCGCGCCGGAAATGGTCGAGCTGCTCCTCGTTCAGCCGGCCCTCGAGGAAGGCACGGGCGTAGATGCCCGGTGCCGCATGACCCTGGTAGTAGACCTGATCGCCCATGCCGGCGGCGTCCTTGCCGCGGAAGAAGTGGTTGAAGCCGACCTCGTAGAGGCTGGCGGCGCTCTGATACGTGGCCAGATGCCCGCCGATGCCGGGATAGGCGTTGTTGGCGCGGAGGACCATCGCGACCGCGTTCCAGCGGACCATCCGGCGGATGCGCAGCTCCATGCCCTCGTCGCCCGGGAAGGGCGGCTCCTGCTCGGGGCTGATGGTGTTGATGTAGCGCGTCTGGGTCAGCGGTGGCAGCCCGATGTTGAGCTGACGGGCGCGCTTGAGCAGGCGATAGAGGATGAACTGGGCACGCTCCGGTCCGCCTCCGGTCTCGACGATGGAGTCGAGCGAATCGACCCAGTCCTGGGTCTCGGCGGGGTCGCGGTCGGGCAGATGCCGCTTGAAATCGCCGTACTGGTCGAACATATCCGGGCGCAGTGTAGGGCGTATCCTCCGGCCATGGTCGGTCCCCTCGGCGAGCCTGGCGCACTCCCATCGTCCGGATCGGGTCAGGGCAGCGATCGGCCGCTGGCCATCGGCATCGACATCGGTGGCACGGGCGTCAAGGCCGGCGTCGTCGACGTCGACGCGGGCGAGCTCATCTCGCCGCGCATCCGCCGGCCGACCCCGCAGCCGTCCGTCCCCGACGCCGTCATCGCGGTCGTGGCCGATGTCCTCGACGAGCTGACCCGCGGCGGTTGGGCGACGCCGAGCATGCCAGCCGGCTGCGGCCTGCCCGGTGTCGTCAAGGCCGGCCAGTTGAAGACCGCGGCCAACATCGACCAGGGCTGGGTCGACGCCCCGGTCCAGCAGCTGCTCGCCGATCGGCTGGGGCGCCCGCTCGTCATCGGCAACGATGCCGACGTGGCAGGCATCGCCGAGCTCGGCTTCGGAGCCGCCCGCGGCCAGCCCGGGACCGTGCTCATGCTGACCCTTGGCACCGGTATCGGGAGCGCCCTGTTCGTGGATGGGATGCTCGTCCCGAACACGGAGTTCGGACACCTCCAGTTCCACGGCAAGGACGCCGAGAAGCTGCTCAGCGCCACCGCCCGCGAGCGGCGCGGCCTGAGCTGGAAGCGCTGGGCCAAGGACTTCAACCAGTACCTCGCCCAGTGCGAGCTCTACTTCGGGCCCGACCTCATCATCCTCGGCGGCGGCGGCAGCAAGGTCTACGCCAAGTACAAGGCCTACCTCTCGACGCGCGCCCCGATCGTCACGGCGCGGTTGCTCAATTCGGCGGGCATCGTCGGGGCGGCGGTGCTCGGCCGCACGGCGGCATCGGAGGGTACGGCGTCACTGCCGGCTGCCGATCGGCGCCCCATCGAAGCGACGACGTCGGAGGCCGCCGCGTCGACCAGCTGACTGCGTCGAGCGCTCGAGCGCGGCCCGATCCAGCTCAGGCGACCCACTCGCGCCCGGTCGGCGCGCGTACGAGCTGCGCCACGATGGACGGGGCCAGCGCGACAGCAAGGACGACCAGCCACTCCCCGGCATCCAGCGGCGTGGCATGGAAGGCGCCCGCGATGGTCGGCAGGTAGGGGATGACAGCCTGGAACCCGATCGTCAGCAAGGCCGCCAGGAGCAGGAAGCCATTCATCGGCAACCGCCAGACAGGCAGCGTCAGGCTCCGGTTGCTATAGGCGCGTACCGCCTGCCCGACGACCAGGACGGTGTAGGCCATCCACCGAGCGCGCTCGGGATCGGCCGGGCCGGCGAGCATGATGGCCAGCGCCGCGACGGCCGAGAACCCGCCGGCGGCCGAGATCTTGAGCAGCAGCGGGTCGGTCAGGAGCGGCACCGAGCGGGGTCGTGGGGCGCGGCGCATGGCGCCCGGCTCCTCGGGCTCGCGCTCGAAGGCGACCGACGTCGAGATGTCGATGAACAGCTCGAGCCACAGGATCTGGAGCGGGAGGAGCGGCAGCGAGAAGCCGGCCAGGGTGGCGATGAGCAGGAAGCCCAGCAGCGCGACGTGGGTCGAGACGAGGAAGACGAGCCCCTTCTGGACGTTGGCGATGATGCGACGACCCTCGCGGATGGCGTAGGTCAGGGTCGCGAACGAGTCGTCGCTCAGGACCAGGTCCGAGGCGCCCTTGGCCACGGCCGTGCCGCTGCCCATGGCCACCGCCACGTCGGCAGCGTTCAGCGCCGGCGCGTCGTTGACCCCGTCGCCGGTGACCGCGATCGTCCGGCCGGCATCCTTGGCCACCCTGACCAGGCGTGACTTCTGTGTCGGCGTGGCCCTCGCGACCACGGCGATCGACCCCAGTTCCGCGGTCAGGCGATCGTCGGACCAGGCATCGACCTCCGCACCGGTCACGACGCGTGGCGCCTCGAGGCCCGCCTCCCGGGCGATCGCCAGCGCCGTCGCCGGGTGATCGCCGGTGACGACGAGGACGCGGATCCCGGCGCCCTGGGCGGTGGCCATCGCCTCGGCGATGCCATGGCGCAGGGGGTCCGCGAAGGCGACGACGGCCAGCGGCGTCCAGGCCTGATCGGGAGCGATGTCCGGAGCCTCCGCGAGCAGGACCAGCCGTTCGCCGGCGCCGGCGCCGCGCTCCACGAGTTGCCGCCAGGCCGGCCACGCGCCGTCGCCGAGGAGCGTCTCGGGTGCCCCAAGCGCGACCGCTCGGACGGTCCCGTCGGCGGCCTCGTAGTGGGCTCGAGTGAACGGCCGGGCCTCGTCTGCCGGAGCGGAGTCGAGCAGTCGATCGGACTGCGGAAGGCCGTCGACCCCGATGTCGGCCAGGGCGGCAAGGACCCCCGCCGTGAACGAGCTGGGGCGCACGCCGTCGGTCACGCGCCAGGCGTCGTCCTCCGCCCGCAGCGCGTCAACGAGCAGACTCCGTCGACGGTCGCCGTCGGTGACCTCCCCCTCGGGGGTCCGGATGCCGCGCACGGCCAGGCGATTCTCCGTCAGCGTGCCGGTCTTGTCGGTCAGGATCAGGTCGACGGCACCAAGGGTCTCCTCCGCATTGAGGTGCCGGACGAGCACGCCCCGCTTGAGCAGCCGGAAGGCACCCAGACCGAGGACGACGGCCAGCAGGATGGGCGGCTCCTCCGGGATGGCGGCGATGGCCGCCGAAACGCCGGCCAGGATGTTCTCGCCGAGCGGGTTGCCGCGGACGACCCCCAGACCGAAGGTGATGGCGATCAGCCCCGTGGCGACCACGAGCAGGATCTTGACCAGCCGGTCGAGCTCGCGCTGCAGAGATGACCGGCGGCGGTCGTCGCCCTCCAGGCCCCGGGCGATGACGCCGACCTCGCTGGCGCCGCCAGTTGCGACGACGAGCCCCTCGGCTCGCCCGCCGACCACGCTGGTGCCGGCGTAGGCGATGGCATGGCGTTCTGCCAGCGTGGCTGCCATCGGATCGGATTCGACCGTGCCCGCCTCGGGCAGCGACTCACCAGTCAGCATGCTGCGGTCGATGAGCAGGCCCTCGGCTCGAACGATACGCAGGTCGGCCGGGACGACGTCGCCCGCGCGGAGGAGGACGACGTCACCGGGCACCAGGTCGGCGGCCGGGAGATCGTCGACCCGACCGCCACGACGCACCCGGCTCGTCGGCGCACTCGCGTCGCGCAGCGCCTCGAGCGCCCGCTGGCCGCGGTACTCGGTCACGACATCCGCGCCGACGATGGGGAGGAGGCCGATCAGGACCAGGAAGCCGTCTCGCCCCTCCCCGACCACGACCGCGAGCACGCCGGCGATGGCCAGCAGGAGGACGAACGGCTCGGTCGCCGCCTCGAAGACCATGTGCGCGACCGACTCATGGCGCGGCGGCTCGAGCTCGTTGGCCCCTGAGGCCGACAGCCGCAAGGCGGCTTCTTCGCTCGTCAGGCCACGGCTTGGGTCGACCCCCAGGCCCTCGGCGGCGACGGCGGCCGGGAGCGCATGGGCGCCCGGCAGTGGGTTGGGCACCGAGGCGAGGGCCAGCGCGCCCTCACGCATCGGGCCTCCGACGCTGTCATCGATCACAGGCTCATGATGGCCGTCCGGTGGCCTGTCGAGCACGGGCCGTCAGGACCGCCGCCCGATGCCGAGTGGCCCGACTGCGGGCCACCTCGACGCTCGCCCGCGAGGCCGACGAACGATGCCACCTGGCCTGCCGCCGCACGCCGGCTGGCCCGGCGAGCGCCCAGTGCTACCGTTCGGCCGATGCAGGTCCACCTCCTCGACGCGACCTATGAGCTCTTTCGCGCTCACTTCGGGCGACCACCGTCAACGGCCCCGGACGGCAAGGCCGTGGGCGCCACGGTCGGCATCGTCGAGAGCATCCTCGGCCTGCTCCACGACCCGGGGGTGACCCACATCGGGTGCGCCACCGACCACGTCATCCGTTCGTGGCGCAACAAGCGCTACCCCGGTTACAAGACCGAGGCCGGCATGCCGCCCGAGCTGCTCGCCCAGTTCGACCTCGCCGAGCTGGCCCTCCAGGCCATCGGGCTGGTCGTCTGGCCGATGGTCGAGTTCGAGGCCGACGACGCCATCGGGGCAGCGGCCCACAAGTTCGCGGGCCATCCGGGCGTCGAGCGGGTCGTCATCCTCTCGCCGGACAAGGACATGACCCAGTGCGTGCGCGAGGACGGCGACGTCGTCTGCTTCGATCGGCGCAAGGGGCTGCTCATCGACGCCGACGGCGTGCGCGCCAAGTTCGGCGTCTCGCCGGCGTCCATCCCCGACTATCTCGCCCTCGTCGGTGACAGCGCCGACGGCTACCCAGGCGTCCCTGGTTGGGGCGCCAAGTCGGCCGCCGCCCTCCTCACCCGCTACGAGCACCTCGAGTCGATCCCCGAGCGCGCCTCCCAGTGGGACGTGGGCGTGCGCGGCGCGCTGACCCTGGCCGCCAACCTGCGCGAGCGCCGCGACGACGCATTCCTCTTCCGGGAGCTGGCCACCCTTCGTCTCGATGCCCCGATCGAAGAGTCGCTCGACGATCTGCGCTGGCGCGGCGTGCCGCGTCAGCCATTCGAGGCGCTAGTGGCGGCCACGGGCGCTGACCATCTTCGCGGTCGGGTGCCTCGCTGGGCCGACTGACAGGCGATCAAGGACGCATGTTCCTGTGGGGAACGCAACGGACAAGAACGATCAGGATCGCGTCCGGACCGTTCCGGTCTGGAACGAATGCGGCACATCGCGGGCCGAATCGACCGGATCCGTTCCACATGGGAACATCCGGTGCAGCGCACGCCCGAACCTGGTCGGTTGCGTTCCCGGGAGGAACAACGCCGAGGCGGCGGCCGATCAGCCGATGCGCGGTGCCAGGATCTGCAGCGCGGCCGGCTCGACCTCGAACAGGAACGGACCGTCCGCCTGCGCCGTGAGCGGTGTGCCGTCGAGCTCGAGGGCGACCGGGCCGTCGGTCTCGATGCGGATGACCAGCCCGCGGCCGGCCGCCACGTCCGCCGGATGCGGGCGCCGGCGCACGAGCAGCTCGACCAGGTCTACGAGCAGATGCAGGCGCCCGCGGTCTCGCAGGGCGACGACGTCGAGCAGCCCGTCGTCCGCCGAAGCGTTCGGCGCCATCGAGAGCACGCCTCCCCAGCGACGCGTGTTCGGCAGCACGACCTGCCAGACCGGGCCGGCGTAGAGCGGCCGGTCGTCGACCACGATGCGTGCCTCGAACGGGCGCAGGCGCGGCGCGACGGCGACGGCCGCC
>DATBSD010000143.1:0-9465 GCA_036559965.1 Candidatus Limnocylindrales bacterium | reverse complement strand
TCGCCGAGCACCGCCGCGCTCGAGCCGGGCAGCGCCGTCTCGCCGACGGCTATCACGATGCCGTCACCGAGCCCGACCACGGCGCCGGCCGTGGATCGCAACCCCGCCGCCTACGTCGAGGACCTGCCGTACGTCGTGTCGGTCGACCCCGCCGACTTCGTGGCGGTCGCCGACAATCCCTATTGGCCGCTCGCAGCCGGCACGACGACGGTCCTTGAAGGTGACGGCGAGCGCATCGTGGTCGAGGTCACCGACTACTCGAAGGTCATCCTGGGCGTGACGACGACGGTCGTTCGCGACCGCGCCTACGAGGACGGACGACTCATCGAGGACACCCTCGATTGGTATGCGCAGGATCGCTGGGGCAACGTCTGGTACTTCGGCGAGGAGACCACCGAGTACGAGAACGGCACGCCGGTCAGCACAGCCGGCTCCTGGGAGGCCGGCGTCGATGGCGCACGACCGGGCATCGTCATGCTCGCGCAGCCGCACGTGGGTGACGTCTATCGCAACGAGTACTACGTCGGCGAGGCCGAGGACCTGAGCAAGGTCATCGCCCTCGACGGCACACTGACGGTGCCGCTTGGCGCCTTCGAGGCGACAGTGACGACGGAGGACTGGACGCCGCTCGAGCCGAGCCAGCTCGAACGCAAGGTCTACGCACCGGGTGTCGGCCTCATCGCGGAGGGGCCCGTCGACGACCCCCTCGCGATCGAGCTGGTCGAGTTCCGGAAGCCCTGATGAGCTAGCCAACCTCGATGCAGGACGTCGCCCGGCCCCGTCGTCGAGCGCGTATCCTGCCCTGAGGTCGACCCGGCGACCGGCGCCGGCGGGGGGCAGAGGAGCGAAGATGCCCGGCTTCACCCCGTTCACGAAGAACTACACCGACCTCTCGGACGAGAGCGGCTATCAGTTCGAGTTCCGCTGCGACATCTGCGGCTCGGGCTACCGGAGCGAGTTCATGCGCTCCAACCTAGGCACGGCGAGCACGCTGCTGAGCGGCGCCAGCAACGTCCTCGGCGGCATGTTCGGTGGTGCATCCAACGCGGCCCGGAGCGCCAAGGACATCGCCGATCGGGGCGCCCGCGACGATGCCCTCAAGAAGGCCGCCAACGAGATCATGCCCCTCTTCACGCGCTGCCCCCGGTCCAGCCACTGGGTCGACGAGACGTGCTGGAACGAGGCCCGCGGGCTGTGTGTCTCGTGCGCACCGAAGCTGGCCGGCGAGATGGAGGCGGCGCGCGCACAGGTCGAGATCCAGCAGATGCATCAGGCGATGCAACAAGAGACGGTCTTCAGCGGCGACACGAGCGCGCGTGAGACGGTCTGCGCCAACTGCGGCAAGCCCGTCGGATCGGAACGCTTCTGCGCCAACTGCGGTACCCCGACCGGGCAGGCGAAGTGCACGAACTGCGGCAACGATCTCGCCGCTGGTACTCGCTTCTGCGGCAACTGCGGCACCGCCGTCAGCTAGCGGCGACCGTTCCGCACTCGCGACAGAACCGAGCGCCGTCGGGCAGCGGCGCCAGGCAGCCCCTACATCGTCGCGCGCCGTCGGCAGCCGGCTGGTCCGGCGCAACGCTGGTCGGTGGGTCCGCAGGAGCCACGCTCGGCAGGCCCGCCGGGCCGGGCGGCTTGGTCACCCTGCCGTCGGCGGCGGGCTGACTCACCGCCGGCGCTGTCACGAGGGACGCGCCGCACCTCGGGCAGGCGACCCAGGCGGGGTCCTCGATGGGCGCCTTGCAGGCCGGGCAGCGGCCCGGCGCGAACGGGTCGGCACGACCGCAGGCGGGACAGGCCGCCGCGTCGCGCTGGATGTAGGTCCCGCAATGCGGACATGGGTGCTTGAACGTCGGCATCGGCCTCAACCCTCCGTTTCGGCGGCGGCGCCGGCCAGCGATCCGACATCGTCGTCGATGGCCTGGTCGCCGGCATCGGCGATGTCGCGTTCCTGCGTCGCGCGACCCGGCCACTCGGCATCATCGTCGCGTGCCGAGCCGTGCCAGCGCACGAGATCACCGATGGCAGCGGCCCACGATGCGTCGTCGCGGTGGGCGATCCGCGCCACGAAGCGCGACCGCGCGGCAGCCAGGCTGGGCAGAGCGCGAAGCGCCAGTCGATAGCGCAGGAACCGAGGCTCGGTCAGGCGCACCGCCGGGATGGCCATCGGCTCGCGGAGAAAGCGAGCGTCGATGAGCGCCTCGGAGATGTCGGTCACGGCTCGACCAACGTCGTCTCGGTCGTCGGCGTCGACGACGTACCGGGTCCGGGGCGTGACGTGGAAGCAGTACGTCGCGTGGGCACCCTCGCTGACCAGCTCGAGCGCCACCAGGTTGCCGGGCAGCGCGACCAGGAACCAGGCCTTCGGAGAGTCCGAGGCGCCGGGCGTCTCGGGCGCCAGGGCGAGCCATCGTCGCGCAGCGGATCCACCGCCCGCGACGGCCAGCAGTGCGCGATACGAGGCGGCGAAGGTGGGCTCGGCAAGGACCGCCGACTCGAGCTGTGCCCAGGCGTCGCCGACATCCGCGGCGGCCACCGGCACGCCCTCGCGCAGCATCGTCGCCAGCTCGCTTCGCTGGTCGAACGGCAGGTCTGGCACGAGACCGGCCAGGATGGCGGCCATGTCCGCAGCGGCGGCGTCCCGACGGCCGGTCCACTCGCCGGCCATACGACTCGCCTGTGCGCCGAGCCCGACGAGCTCCACGTGGTCGACCGTCGCGACTCCCCCGCGCGCCAGCGGTCCAGCCCGGCCGGCGATCCGGACGCGACCCGACGCAAGCACGACCTCGACGGCGCCGATGTCGGCTCGTCGCACACGCAGCCGCGGCGCCGCGTCGGCGAGCGAGGCCAGGGCGATGCCTCGGTCGTGGACAAGGACTTGGGCCACCCCGGTCAGCGGTCCGTCGGCGACCTCGACGAGCTCGATGGTCGCCGCCTCGTCGATGGCGGCGAGCCCGTCCGCCAGCCACTGCCTGAGGCGGCCGTCGCGGATGCCGCGCACCAGCGTGCCGGTCAGCGCACCGAAGCGCTCGAACAGCCAGCGCTCGGGGGCTGGGCCGTCGCCGAGCTCGAGCAGGACCGCCCCCGCGTCGGGCACGACGCGCGTCACGTCGCGGTAGGCGGCCGACCAGGCGACAGAGGTGACACTCGCCACGCTCAACCCTTCGGCGGTGAGCGTTACCGTCACCTCGGCCGGCCGGCCGGCCGGCCGACGCGCCTCGCCGCGGAAGACGGTCGGCTGGTTCCCGCTCATGCAGCCGGCAGCTAGATGCCGTGCTCGGCGGCGACCTTGCCCGCGCGGATCGCTGCCGCCAGGGCGGCATGGTCGCGCTCGGTCTGGTCGGCGTAGGCGACGGCGAAATCGGCCAGCGCCTCATCGAAGACGTCGCTCTTGCCGAGGTAGCCGGCGATGACCGCCGGATCGCCGGAGCGTGCATGGGCACGGGCGAGGGTCCACGCGCAGACCTCGCCGTAGAGCTCCATGCCCGGTTGTCGGAGGTCGGCGATGTCGATGCTGTATTTCATGTCGTGCAGCTGGCGGACGTAGTACTCGGTCTTCGTGTTCGGTGAGCGCGTCCAGCCCAGGAAACTATCCGAGAAAGCCTGCAGGATGCGCTGGCCCGTCACGACGCGCTCGCCCTGGTGGCTGTGGCGGACGTGCTTGACGAAGGGCTCGAGGACCGAGACGCGAGCCTCCTTGACCTGCAGGATGAGTGGCCCCCCAGCCGGGCCGGCGAAGAGGACGATGTAGCAGCGTGTCCCGACGCTGCCGACGCCGACGACCTTGAGCGCGACATCGAGCAATCGATGCTTCTCGACCAGCACGCGACGGTCTGGCGTCAGCGACCGCAGATAGGCTCGGTAGAGGACCGGGACGACCTTCCGGCTTGGATCGTCCATGGGCAGTCGCTGGAGGAGCGGTGGCCGGTCGCGGATGAGCCAGCCGTTGCCGTCCGGGTTTGGCCTCGACAGCTTGCCGAGGGCCGAGATGTGATCGCGCCGCCGCGCCTCCTCGAGCGAGATGTCGATCGCTCTGCGGTACCGATGGGCACGCGCCGCCTCGGCCTCGGCGATGACCCGTTCGACATCGAGCACCGCGTACCAGACCTCCAGTGCCCGCATGCCAGCAAAGCGACGGATCGTCTCGCGGTAGACCCGCCCGACATGACGCGCCACATCGCGGCAGACCGCCTCCGAGAAGCCGTTCTCGCGCGCGGCCACCATGAAGCTCGCGGCGAGCCGCTTGATGTCCCATTCCCACGGTCCGATGTGCGTCTCATCGAAGTCATTGAGATCGAACACGAGGCGACGTTCCGGGCTGGCGTAGATGCCGAAGTTCGCGAGGTGGGCGTCGCCGCAAAGCTGGACGTTCTCGCCCATCGTCGGGGTCGAGGCCAGATCCGCGGCCATGACCGCGGCCGAACCGCGCAGGAAGGCGAACGGCGAGGCGACCATCCGGCCCATCCGGATGGGCACTAGGTCGGGCAGCCGGCCCTCGTTGGCGTCGAGCGTGATGCCGAGCGCGTCACGAGCGGCCGGTGGTCGCCACAGGGCGTGGCTGCCGCGTCCGATCGTCTTTCGCCGCAGCCGGCCGTGGTCGAGTGCGGCCGTGGCGGGGACGTCGGGCGGCAGGTCGGCGATCGTGTCGGTGCTCAATCGATGGCCTCGGTCGGTTCGGACGTGCAGTGTATGCGCCGGACTCGCGCTGGAACCCGATGCCGGTGGCCGGGGTAGACTCGCCGACAGGCAAGGACCGCGACATCGGGCTCCTGGCCAGGATGGCGCAGAGGAGCCGATGTGCTTCGCCGACTGAAGAAGGACCGCGGCAACAGGCCGGACGCGTCCCTAGCCACGAGCCCGGCGACCGGCCATCTCATCGACCTGCGCGCGGTGGTCAAGGACTACGTCACCGACGCGGGACCATTCCGCGCGCTCGATGGCGTCGACCTGCAGGTCGATCGCGGCGAGTTCATCTCCGTCGTCGGCCGCTCCGGCTGCGGCAAGTCGACGCTCATGAACATGATCACGGGCATCGACCGCGCGACCGCGGGCACGGTGACCGTCGAGGGCCAGGACCTCGCCCATCTGTCCGAGGGTCGCGTGGCCGAGTGGCGTGGCCGGACGGTCGGCGTCATCTTCCAGTTCTTCCAGCTGCTGCCGACGCTGACCGTGGTCGAGAACGTCATGCTGCCGATGGATTTCGTGGGCCTCTGGACGCCGCGCGAGCGCCACGTTCGTGCCATGGACCTGCTCGAGCGCGTCGGCATGGCCGATCAGGCCGACAAGCTCCCGTCGAGCACCTCGGGCGGCCAGCAGCAACGCGCGGCCATCGCGCGCGCGCTGGCCA
The DNA here is from genome assembly GCA_036559965.1 of Candidatus Limnocylindrales bacterium. Taxonomy (GTDB): domain Bacteria; phylum Chloroflexota; class Limnocylindria; order Limnocylindrales; family CSP1-4; genus CSP1-4. The sequence continues at coordinate 4,118 of DATBSD010000143.1, read as the reverse complement.
ACGATCCGCCGCTCCTCGTGGCCGACGAGCCGACCGGCAACCTCGATTCATCGACCGCCGACGTCGTGTTCGAGCTCTTCGACGCCTTCGTGCGCCAGGGCCGGACGATCGTGACCGTGACCCACGACGCGGAGCTGGCCAAGCGGACGCGACGCATCGTCCACATGGCCGACGGACGCATCCTCGATGGGTCGCTCGACGCCCTCGATGAGATGGCGGCGGTGGTGCGCCCGACGGTCGATCCGAACCTCGACGCGCTCGACCCGAACTTGAGCGCGGTGATCCGGCCGGACATCCCGGGGCCGAGCGGTGCGTAGCGTCCGCTGGCGGAAGGTCGTCCGCGACCTCGGCAGCCACAAGCTGCGCTCGCTCCTGGTCGTGCTCTCGATCGCCGTCGGCGTCTTCGCCATCGGGACCATCGCCGGTGCCGACGCCATGCTCCAGCGCAACCTGACGGAGGCCTATGCGGCCAGTCGGCCGGCCTCGGCGACCCTCTTCACGGGCGGCTTCGAAGAGAGCCTCGTGGACACCGTCCGAGGCATGCGCGGGGTCGCCGACGCGGAGGCGCGACGCAGCGTGACGGTGCGACTGGCGACGGCGGACGGCGGCTACGGCGAGATGCTCCTGACGGCCATCCCGGACTTCGACGACCAGCGGCTCGACCTCGTCGATCCGGAGGCCGGCGGCTGGCCGCCACAGCGCGGCGACGTGGTCATCGAGCGCAGCTCGCTCCAGGTCGAGCCACTCGCGATCGGCCAGGAGGTGCGCATCCAGACGGTCGACGGCGAGTCGCACGACCTGACCGTCGTGGGGACGTCACATGAGGTCAGCGCCGCGCCGGCGTTCTACGTCGGCCGCGTCCAGGGTCACGTGACGCCGGAGACGCTGCGCGACCTGGGCTACGACACGACCTTCGACGAGCTGCGCATCCGAGTCGCCGACCCGACCCTCGGCCAGGACGGCATCCAGGCCGTCGCGGATGAGGTCTCGGCAAAGCTCGAGCGAGCGGGAGTGCCGGTCTTCGGCAGCTTCGTGCCGGTGCCCGGCCGACACCCCGCCAACGACCTGCTGCAGGGCTTCTTCGTCGTCCTCGGCTTCATCGGCGCGCTGGCCCTGCTCGTGTCGGGCTTCCTGGTCGTCAACACGGTCTCGGCCATCCTCGCCCAGCAGACGCGCCAGATCGGCGTCATGAAGGCCATCGGCGGCAAGAATGGGCAGATCGCAGGCATCTACTTCGCGCTCGTGCTCGCATACGCCCTGCTCGCGCTCGTCGTCGCGTTGCCACTCGGCGTGGTCGGGGCATACGGGTTCACATCGTTCACGGCCGGCCTCGCCAACTTCGACGTCGAGGTCATCTTCGTGCCGCCCAACGTGCTGGCGCTCGAGATCGCCGTCGGGTTGGTCGTGCCGTTGGCGGCGGCCGCGGTGCCGGTGACACGCGGCGTGCGGGTGACCGTGCGCGAGGCGCTCGCCTCGACGGGCATCGCCGATCGCTTCGGGCACGGCCGGGTGGACCGCCTGCTGCGCGAGATCCGGGGGCTGCCTCGTCCGACGCTGCTGTCCATCCGCAACACGTTCCGGCGCAAGGGACGCCTGCTGCTGACGCTCGCGGCGCTCGGCCTGGGCGGGGCCATCTTCATGTCCGTCTTCTCCGTCCGCGCGTCACTCGTCCAGACGCTCGAGGACGCACTGGCCTACTTCGCCTATGACGTCCAGGTCGAGCTGGCGACGACCGAGCGCACGTCCGTCCTGACCGACGCCGCGCTCGCGGTCCCGGGCGTCGTGGCCGCCGAACCATGGCGCTTCGCGGGCACCCAGGTCGTCCACGACGGTGCCGCCACGGGCCAGAGCGTCTTCGCGTTCGGCTTGCCGCCCGAGGCACGGTCGGTCAGGCCGACGATGCAGGAGGGTCGCTGGCTCGTGCCCGAAGACGGCAACGCGCTGGTCGCCACGGCCAACATCCGCGAGGAGGAACCGGACCTCGCCGTGGGCGACGAGCTCGTGCTGCGGATCGACGGCAAGGACACGACGTGGACGCTGGTCGGCATCGCCCAGTCGCCCACGCGCCGGCCGTTCCTCTACGCGCCCGACCGGGCCATCGAGCTGGCGACCGGCGAGACCGGAAGGGCGGGCGTGCTCATGGTCATCGGCCAGCCGGGCATGACCAGGGCACAGCAGGACGGACTCGCCGACACCGTGCGCGGACAGCTCGAGGCTGCCGGCGTGGACGTGGCGGCGACGACGACGTCGGGTGAGATCCGCGAGACGCAGGCGACGCTGTTCGACGTCATGGTCGTGTTCCTGTCGTCGATGGCCATCCTGCTCGGCGTCGTGGGCGGTCTCGGGCTCATGGGCACGATGACCATCAACGTCGTCGAGCGGGCGCGCGAGATCGGCGTCTTGCGCGCCGTCGGCGCCTCGGATCGGTCAGTCCTGACCATCTTCCTGGCCGAGGGCGTGCTCATCGGCGGGTTGTCGTGGGCACTCGGCGTGCTCGTCTCGCTGCCCATCAGCCGTTTGCTGTCCGACGCGCTCGGCCTCGTCTTCGCCGATCGGCCCCTGTCGCCGGCGTACTCCATCGAGGGCGCACTCGTCTGGGCGGCCATCGTGCTCGTGCTGGCCGCCGTCGCCAGCCTGCTGCCCTCGTGGCATGCCAGCCAGCTCGCCGTGCGCGAGACCCTGGCGTACGAGTGAGCCACCGATGACATCATCCACGTCACCACACGACCGGGAGACCGCCACGTGATCACACGCAGCCGAGGCATCATCGCCGTCATCGTCGTCATCGCCGTCGTGGCCGTCATCTGGCTGCTCTCGAGCACCGGCGCGGCCGGACCGGACGCCTCGGCATCGCCGACGTTGGGGCCGGTGCCCGAGTCCGACGTCGTGGCTGCCGATGCGCGGGTCGTGCCCGTCCGACGGGCGGAGCTCTCAGCGCCAGGTGGTGGCGGGGTCGTGGCCGAGGTCCTCGTGGCCGAGGGCGACCGCGTGACTGCCGGCCAGCCGCTCCTGCGCCTCGACGGCTCGCGCCTCGAGCCGCAGCTCGCCGGCGCCCAGGCGGCCGTGGCAGCGGCCGAAGCCCACGCCACCCAGGCGGATGCCAGTGCGCGACAAGCGGATGCTCAGGTCAGCGTGGCCGAAGCCGGCGTCGACCAGGCCCAGGCCGCGCTGGCTGCGGCCGATGCGACCCGTGACGCCGGCCCGTCGAGCGGCGCCGCACGCCGTGCCGCCAACGCCGAGGTCGATCGTGCCCGCGCCGGCGTGCGCTCCGCGCGCGCCCAGGTCACCGCCGCGCGCCGAGCCGCTGACGCGGCCGGTGCCGGTGCCGCGGCGGCAGCCGCCGAGGTCGACCGCTCGCGTGCGGCCGCGGCGGACCTCCAGGCCGCCATCGACGAGCTGACGCTCGTGGCCCCCTTTGCCGGGCTCGTCGCCTCGCTCGACGCCGTCGCCGGAGAGACCGTCGCGGCGGGCTCGCCGATCGTGCGCATCGCCGATCCCACCGGCTGGCGCTTCGAGACGGTCGACCTCGACGAGGCGGCCATCGGGCGACTGGCGGAAGGCGCCGAGGCGACGGTCAGCGTCGATGCCTTCCCCGACGTCGAGATCCCTGCCCGCGTCGTATCGATCGCCCCCTTCGGTGAGTCGTCGGCCGGCGACATCGTCTATGCCATCGTGCTCGAGCCGATCGGCGAGGTGCCCGATGGCCTGCGCTGGAACATGACGGCCAGCGCGCAGAGCGAGGCCGACCGCTAGCAAGCCGCCGAGCCGGCGTCCACCCGGGCGGCCGGAAGGCATGCAGGGAGGTGCGTGATGGAGATGCCCAAGCCGACCGACGCCGACAAGGCGCGCTTTCGTGCCATCGTGCCGGCCGATCCCCGCGTCGAGGTCAAGCCGATGTTCGGCAACCTGGGCGCCTTCGTGAACGGCAACATGTTCATGGGCCTCTTCGGCGCCGACATCGGGCTGCGGCTGCCTTCCGACCAGGCGGATGTCCTGCGGGCGATCGATGGCGCCGGACCCTTCGGCCCGGCCGAGCGTCCGATGGGCGGCTACGTGACCTTGCCGCCCTCGCTGGTCGATGATCCCGAGGGCGGTCGCTGGGTGGCCATCGCCCTGGA
>DATBSD010000142.1:0-5057 GCA_036559965.1 Candidatus Limnocylindrales bacterium | reverse complement strand
GCCGATGCCGCCCGGATCGGCCAGTCACCCCAGTCCATCTGCCCTTATCTGCTCGTTCCGTCGGCGTCGTGGCGATCGGCTCGACCCATCCGCGAGCATCGCTGCACCGCGGTCGATCCCTTCGATGCGCCGGCCCTCGAGATCCAGGCCGGCCTCTGCCTCGAGGCGATCCACACCCGCTGCGCGCGCTATACGGCGGCGACAGCGTCACGGCGCGCCGAGTGGGATGGGACGGCTGAATCGCTGGCCGCCTTCGACGCTCGCGTCGCGCGGCGGGTGCCTCGCGTGGTGCCGGTCGCCCTCGACCGACCCAACGCGATGGCCGGTCGGCTGGCCACGTTGGGCGGCACCCGTCGCCTGGCGCGTCTCGCGCTGGCCGCGCTGATGGTCGCGGCTGCCGGGCTGCTGCTCGCCGCGCGCTTCGTCGGCGGCGCCTGACCAGCCCGAGGTCGACGCCCGCGACGCACATCTCGTGGTCGCCTCAGCGCTGGCAGCCCCGACAATAGCTCGTCACGAAGCCGCCGGGCGCGATCTCGCTGATCGTCGTGCCGCAGCGCGGACACGGTGAACCTCCCTTGCGATGGACACGCAGGAAGTCGCGCACCTCGACCTCGAACCGCGGCGGTACCCGCTGACGCAGCTCGGCGATGGCCCAGGCGAGCGTCGACCGCGTGGCCATGTACAGCCGGTCGATCTCCTCGTCGGCAAGGGTGGATCGCTTCCGGAACGGGGCCAGCTCGGCGGCCCACAGGATCTCGTCGCTGTAGCCGTTGCCGATGCCGGCCACGAACTGCTGCTCCTTGAGCAGGTTCTTGAGCTCGCCGCGATGACGGCCGATGCGCTGCCGCCACGTCGCCAGGTCGAGCGTCGGGTCGTCGGCGTCGGGGCCGAGCGCGTCCCAGCCGGCGACCGGGCGATCGCTGCCCGCGGGCAGCAGGTAGATCTTGCCCATCCGGGTGGGATCGCGGTAGCGCAGCTCGACCTCGTCGCCATCGCCGGGCAGCCACGCGGCGTTCCTCGTCCAGTCAGCCACGTCGGTCGGCCGATCCACGCGCGGACCGAGGCGCACCGTCCAGGCCGTCGAGGTCAGCGCCTTCGTCCCCGACGGTGCCAGCCCGAGGCGCCCGGTGAGCATCGCGTTGACGATGATGCGGTCCGTCGTCAGGTCGATGACGATGAACTTGCCACGGCGTTCGATGCGTTCGACGACCTGGCTGCCAAGGGCCGTCAGCTCGGCCGGCGTGCCACGCACGACGAGCGTCTCGCGAGCCTCAGTGCCGAGCACGGTGCGGCCCACGAATGCCGCTTGGAAGGCGTCGGCCAGGATGGCGATGTCGGGCAGTTCGGGCACGCTCGGGCAGCCTCCGACTCCGTTGTGGCGGCTCTCGACCGCGTGGTAGTATGCGCGGGCCCTTCCGGGGCCAGCGCCTTGCGACGCGCGTGCCGATCTGCGACGAAGGAGTCTGACGAGCCCGACGGGACACGGACGACCCACCTCCGACACATGACGGCCCGAGCATGTCGCTCGGGCCTTGTTCGTCCCGGTGGGAGATCGACCGAAGGAGACCACGACATTGAGCGCAGACAAGCAGGGCGGGACCACGCCGGCCGACGAGGCGAGCGACGCCACGGCCAAGGCCACGGATCAGCCCGTCCCGGCAGCCGCCGCCGACGAGCCCGCCACGAGCGAGACCATCGACGCCATCACTGAGGAGGCTGTCGGCGAGGCCGTGAGCGAGGCCGAGGAGGCCGTCGCTGCCGAGGAGGTCGAACTCCTTGTCGAGGCCGCCGCCGAGGACGCGGTCGTCGAGGCCGAGGAGGATGAGGCCGTGGCAGCCGAGGCTGCCGACGAGGCCGCCGTCGATGCCATCGTCGCCGAGGTCGCTGTCGAGGTCGCGCTCGAAGCCGATGAGGTCGCCGTCGCGGCGGTCGACGAGGCCGCCGATACCGAGGCCGTCGCCGTCGAGGCGACCGAGCGTGCACGCGCCGCCGACGCTGTGGCCGAGATCGTGCTCGAGGACGGCGAGGTGCCCGCCGAGGTGGTCGGCGAAGTCGTCATCCAGGCCGTCGAGGCCGAGGAGGTCGCCGACGAAGCGGCCGCCGAAGCGTATCTCGCACACGAGGTCGCCGACGAGGCCGTCGGCGAGGCCGTGATGGCCGAGGCGGTCGCCATCGAGCTGGTCGAGGAGGCCGATGAGGCACGCGAAGTGGCTGACGAGACGGCCGCTGACGCGTATGTCGCCGAGGTCGTGGCCGAGGAGGCCGTCGAGACGGCCGTCGTGGCCGAAGTCATCGCCGAGGTCGAGGAAGCCGAGGCGACGGATGCCGCCCTCGAGGCCGGCGACGCCATCGCCGCCAGCCTGGCCGGGGATGACCTGGCCGACGCGCCGGCTGCCGAAGCCGAGCCAGCTCGTGACCTGGGACCCGAGCCGACGACCATGGAGGAGCTGCTCAACGAGCAGACCGGCGACATCCGGAGCTTCAAGCACGGTGACGTCGTCGAAGGCACGGTCGTGCGCATCGACAAGGACGAGATCCTCGTCGACATCGGCGCCAAGTCCGAGGGCGTGGTCAGCAACCGCGAGCTCTACGGCCGCAATGCCGAGAGTCAGCCGAGCCTCGACATCGGCGACACCGTGCTCGTCTACGTCCTCCAGCCCGAGTCGAACGAGGGCCACGCCGTGCTCTCGCTCCGGCGCGCCGGGCTCGAGCGCAAGTGGCGTTCGATGCAGGAGCAGTTCGACGCCGGCGTCATCATCGAGGCGCCCGTCATCGACCACAACAAGGGCGGCCTGATCGTCGATTGCGGCATCCGTGGCTTCGTGCCCATCAGCCAGATCGTCGACTTCCCGCGTCGCCCGCAGAACGACCAGCCGCGTGACGCCGCCCAGGAGATCGCCGAGAAGCTGCAGCCGTTCGTCGGGCGCAAGATGCGGCTCAAGATCCTGGAGGTCAACCGCAAGGCCAACCGCCTCATCCTGTCGGAGAAGGTGGCGCTCTACGAGGAGCGCCGCGAGAAGCGCGACGAGCTCTTCAGCAGCCTCCAGGTCGGCCAGAAGGTGACCGGCACGGTGCGCTCGATCGCGCCCTTCGGCGTGTTCATCGATCTCGGTGGCATCGACGGCCTGGTCCACAAGAGCGAGCTTTCGTGGAACAAGGTCAACAACCCCGAGGCGGGCTACAGCGTGGGCGACGAGGTCGAGGCCGAGGTCATCGACATCAACCACGAGCGGGGTCGCATCAGCCTCTCCATCCGCCGCCTGCAGCCCGATCCGTGGCACTCCACCGTGGCTGACTTCAAGGTCGGCGACATCATCGACGGCACGGTCACCAAGATCGTCAACTTCGGCGCCTTCGTGCGCGTGCGCGAGGGCCTCGAGGGCCTCATCCACATCTCGGAGCTGTCGCACCAGCGTGTCGCCCATCCGGGCGATGTGGTGCACGAGGGCCAGGTGCTCAAGCTCAAGATCATCTCCCTCGACTCCGAGCGCCATCGGCTCGGCCTCAGCCTCAAGCAGGCCGAGGAGCCGCCGGCCAGGTCGGCGCCCGAGGCTCGTGAGCCCCGGCGACCGCGGCCGGAGCGCTCGTTCGACTCCGCCCAGGCCGTCCAGGAGCCGGAGGGCGGCATCGACAACACGCTCGCCGCTGCCTTCGCCCAGGTTCGTCAGCAGATGGCCGCCAGCGAGGTCGGGGAGATCGTCGACGAGGTGCGCGCCGAGGAAGCGGTCGAAGAGGCGGTCGCGGCTGAAGCGATCGAGCAGATCGTCGAAGCCGTCGCCGAGGACGAGGCCGCCGTCGAGGCGGTCGCGGTCATGGAGATCGAGGCCCTCGAGGATGCCGCCGCCGCGAACGAGGACAACGAAGCCGCCGTCGAGGAAGCCGAGGCCGAGGTCGTGGCCGAGGTCGTGGCCATCGAGGCCGCCGAGGAGGAAGTCGCGGCCGAGGCCATCGAGGAGATCGTCGAAGCGGTCGCCGAGGACGAGGCCGACCTGGAGGCCGACGCGGCCGACACGATCAAGAGCATCGCCGACGAGGTGCTCGAGGAGAACACCGCCGGCTGAGCGGTCTCCGGCGCGGCTGCCACCCCGGGGCCGACCTGGGTCGAAGGGCGCCGTTCGGCGTGCGTCTTGGAGCGTCCGGTGGGCGCTCGTGAAACCTGACGGCCGGGCCCGTCGTCGTGGGTGGTGAGGTGACCTCTGGTGCACTGACCCCGGTACTCCCGGGCGACGGTCAGGCCTGAGGCCCGTGCTAGGATAGCCCGCAAGGCGGCGGACCTTCCCGCTGCGCACAGAACAGGCGTTCGACCGCGACATGGACCGATTCGACAAGTTCACGGATCGCGCACGCAAGGTCCTGACGCTCGCGCAGGACGAGGCGCAGCGGTTCAATCACAACTACATCGGCACCGAGCATCTGCTGCTCGGGCTGGTGCGCGAGGGCGAGGGTGTCGCCGCGCGCGTGCTCGAGAACATGAACGTCGAGCTGCCCAAGGTGCGCACCGCGGTCGAGTTCATCATCGGTCGCGGCGATCGACCGGTCGTCGGTGAGGTCGGGCTCACGCCGCGCGCCAAGCGGGTCATCGAGCTGGCCATCGACGAGGCACGGCGCCTGGGTCACAACTACATCGGCACCGAGCACCTCCTGCTCGGCCTCGTCCGCGAAGGTGAGGGCATCGCCGCCGGCGTGCTCGAGTCCCTCGGCGTGAACCTCGACAAGGTCCGCCACGAGGTCATCCGCGTCCTGTCGCAGTCGAGCAGCGCCGGTCCGGCCGCCGAGACGAAGCGGGCAAGCAAGACGCCGACCGTGGACCAGCTCGGCATCAACCTGACCGATGCGGTCAGGGCAGGCAAGATCGACCCGGTCATCGGTCGCGAGAAGGAGATCGAGCGCGTCATCCAGATCCTCTCGCGACGCACGAAGAACAATCCGGCGCTCATCGGTGAGCCGGGTGTCGGCAAGACCGCCATCGCCGAGGGCCTCGCCCAGCGCATCGTCTCTGGCGACGTGCCCGAGACGCTCGCCAACAAGCGCGTCCTGACGCTCGATATCGGCTCGCT
>DATBSD010000141.1:0-7590 GCA_036559965.1 Candidatus Limnocylindrales bacterium | reverse complement strand
GACGTCGTCCTGCTCGTGGCCGAGCGCATGAGGCCGCCGATCGCCCGATCGTGACTCGGTGGCCTGGCCACACCATCGACTAGGCGCTCCCCAGCGCCCGCAACCGGGCGATGCGATCGGGCTCCTGCTCGGCCAGGAAGGTGTCAGCACCCAGCAGAGCGGCGGCTCGCGCGAAGAATGGTCTTGCCTCCACGGCGCGGCCGAGTGCCAGCAGACATTCCCCGATCTCCTCCGCACCGTAGCCGTCGTCCGCGTCGCCGGCGGCAGCCGTCTCGTCGGCCAGCCGTCGCTGGATCGTGAGTGCCTCGTCGACCCGCCCGAGCGCTCGCAGGCAGCGCGCGACACACCACTCGGCGATGCGCGTCTCCTTCGGCTGACCCTGCTCACGCCGCGCTTCGAGGGCCGTCTCGAAAGCGACCATAGCCGTGTCGAGCTCGCCGCGATCGAAGCGCGCCCAGCCGATGTTGTTCCACAGGCTGCCCCGCCAGCGTCGAGCGGCCGGCTGCTCCGAGGCGTCCGCCAGCGCCAGGGCGCGGTCGTGCCAGGCCGACTCGCCCGGCGGCGCGTCGACGATGGCGAGCATGTGGGCGGCGTCGACGGCCAGCCCGTCCTCCTCGATCCGTCGGGCCAGCGTCCAGGCCGCATCGAACGGGTCGACCGCGGCGGCCGGATCGCCACCGGATCGCCGCAAGCGGCCGCGCTCGAGGCGCGAGCGCACCCGCACGCGATCGTCCGCCGGGTGGTCTCGGTCCACGACGTCGAGCTCGGCGTCGCCCTCGTCATAGCGGCCCTGCAGCCCGAGCGCCCGCGCCAGCTGGGTGCGCGCCTCGTCGGCGTCATCGGCGGCGCCGGCATCCTCGAGCTCGGTCAGTCGAGCGCGAAAGCTCGCCTCGGAGGCGCCCGGGTCGTCGAAGTCCCAGAGGTCGTCAAGGGCGTCGGGCATGCCCGCATCGTAGTCCGCGGCGCCGCAGCCCCGCCACGCCCCACAATCACGGGCATGGGAGACCCAAGATCCGGCCTCGAGCGCTTCGCCTGGCACCCGGAGCCGGAGCTGCTCGGCCACACCGATCCCCGGGCACGGGCGGCCATCGAGCGCCTGGGTGCGGATGCCTGGACCGCCGCGCTGGACTACCTCTACGGCGAGACACAGCGACGGCCGCTCGGGCCGGAGACCTACCCGGAGCTGCGCGATGCGTTCTTCGGGCCGAGCAATGCACCCGCCCCCGCGCCGGCCCTGCCGACGCCGAGCGCCGAGCTGCTGGCCGCCTTCCGCGACCGCCTGGCGGCCCACCAGTTCAACTCCCAACACCCGCGCCAGTTCAGCTACTTCACGCCGCCGCCGCTGCCCCTCTCCATCGTCGGCGAGCTGCTCGCGCAATGGATCAACCAGGGCGTCGACATCGGGCCGTCGTCGCCGACCGCGACCCTCGTCGAAGAGGAGGTCGTGCGCTGGCTGTGTGACCTGGTCGGATACGGGCCCGATGCGTTTGGCGTGCTCACGTCGGGCGGCGTGATGGCCAACCTCATGGCGCTCACTGTTGCCCGCGACATCGGCCTGGCACGGATGCTCGGGCTAACGGAGCCACCGCGCGGCCGGGCACTCGAGGGCGTCCGTGTCTATGCCTCGGACCAGGCGCACTTCTCGGTCGCCCGATCGCTCGACATGCTCGGCTTCCCGGCCGAGACGCTCCGGATCGTTGGCTCAGACGAGCGCTTCCGGCTGCAGGCCGATCCGGTCGCCGCTGCCATCGCTGAGGATCGTGCGGCCGGCCTCCGGCCGTGGTGCATCGCGGCCGTGGCGGGCTCGACCAACACGGGCTCGGTCGACGACCTCGCCGGCCTGGCCGACCTGGCCGAGCGCGAGGGCCTCTGGTATCACGTCGACGCTGCGTATGGCGGCGCCGTCCGCCTGTCGGCCCGGGAGGCATGGCGCATCGGGGCCCTCGATCGCGCCGACACGGTCACGCTCGATCCCCACAAGTGGTTCTTCCAGGGCTACGACATCGGCGGCCTGCTCGTCCGTCGGCGCGACGACCTCCTCCAGACGTTCCACCGCTCACCGGAGTACTACCGAACGACGCGGCCGCAGGACGAGCCGCTGCACTGGTATCAATACTCGCTCGAGGGCACACGCCGCTTCCGGGCGCTCAAGCTGTGGCTCAGCTGGCATTCGCTCGGCAGCGAGGGCTTCGGTCGGCTCATCGAGGGCAACCTGGCCCTCGCCGCCCACCTCGCGTCCCGTTGTGCCGAGTCCGACGATCTCGAGGCCATGCCCGCCGACCCCGAGCTCTCCGTCGTTTGCTTCCGGCATCTGCCCGGTGGATCGCTCGCCGCGGCCGACCTTGGGACTGAAGCGCTCGACACCCACCAGGACCGACTCCAGCGCGCGCTGGAGGTCTCGGGCGAGGGCTGGCTTTCGACGACCCGACTGCGCGGTGCGACCTGGCTGCGTGCCGGCATCGTCAACTACCTCTCGACCGAGGCAGACGTCGATGCCGTGCTTGCTGCGCTACGACGATTGGCGACCGAGGTCCGATGAGTCGCGACCGATGACCAGCGGCCCCGATGCCGACCGCGAGATCGTCGCGCTACTCGACCGCTTCGACCGGGCGTTCGCTGCCGGCGACGCCGACGCGCTTGCAGCGCTGTTCACCGACGACGCGCGTCTGCTCCTGCTGCACCGTGATGCGGTCGAGGGACGCCCGGCCATCCGTGAGCTCTGGTCGACGTCGTTCGATGAGTTCGATCCGGCTGCCTGGCAGGCCGAGCATCGCATCGAGGCCCTCTACGACGACCTTGCCTGCACGCTCGGGACGTACACCGAGACCCTCGTCGAGCGTCGCGGCCCGACCCTCGTCGACGTCTGGGGACGGGTCGTCTTCTTCCTCCGCCGCGATCCGGCCGACGGGTGGCGGATCGCCTTGGCCATGAACTCACATAGCCGGCCGAACGTGCGACGGACGGGCTGAGAGGCAACCGCAACGTCCCGACTGGCGGGACGATGCGACCGATCCATGCTCGGCCGTCAATCTGGCCGCAGGGCCACCTCTCGGGGCTGGTGGCAAGACCAGGAAGGAAGGTCAACCATGTGCCTTACCTGCGGATGCATGGATGCCCACCGCGAGATGGGCGAGTCGAACATCACCTTCGAGGACATCAAGCGAGCGGCGGACGAGAACGGCCGGTCCGTCGACGAGACGCTCACGATCATGAAGCAGACCGAAGCGAAAGACCGAGAGCAGCACGAGCCGGAGTACGCCTCGACCAGCTAGAAGAAGGTCCGAATGGCATCGACGACGCGGAAGTCGTCGTCGATGACCGCGATGGCGGCCCAGCGATCGAAGGTCGTGCACGGATGCGTCGTGCCGAAGGCGACAAGGTCGCCGGGCTCGAGCGCCACGGCGTCCGGCAGCTCGATGAAGGCGTGCTGGTCGTTGAGCTTGGCGACCGTCAGCCCATCGGCCGGCACGGGCTGGTCCGCGCCGCGGCGCCAGACCCAGCGCGGGACGGGCTCCGAGACATCCCACGACAGGTCGCGCCGTCCGGCCGAGGCGAACGCCTGACCTGGCTCCGGTCGCGACAGGATGCGTGCCCAGATGAGCATCGCCGGCAGGAGGCGCATCGGGAAGCCGGCGCGCTGGAGCGGCCCGTCGTCGCCATCGCGCTCGGCGTGGCCGATGTACGACCCGGGGCGGATGATGACGGTCGGCCGCTCGTCGGCGGGCCAGGCGTCGTGGAGCTCGTCGACGACGACGTCGAAGTAGCCCGAGCCGGCCGCCGTCAGGATGGCCTCCTTCGTCGATCGCAGCAGGCCTGCGGCGACGAACTCGCGCAAGGCGTCGCGCAGCGTGGCCAGGTAGGCCCGCGCGCTCGCCACGGCACCGGAGTCGCCGTCGTAGCCGAAGAGGCCCTCATAGCCGGCGATGCCGACGACCTCGAGCCCGGGCACGGCCACGGCCGCCCTGGCCACGGCGACGGCCTCGGGGATGCTGCGACAGCCGGTCCGCCCGCCGCCGACGCCGATCTCGATGAGCGCCTGGAGCGGCCCGCCAGGCCGCGGCTGCGCCGCCAGCGCCTCGGCGGCGGCCGCCACGCCGGCCATCGAGTCGAGGTAGAAGAGCAGCTCGAAGCCGGGGTCCGCGGCCTGTTCGTCGAGGATCCAGCCCAGCGCGGGCGGGTCGACGAGCTCGTTGGCGAGCAGGATCCGGCGCACCCCGAAACGCCGATAGACGAGCACGTGATCGATGGTCGCCGCCGTGATTCCCCAGGCGCCGGCCGCAAGCTGACGCTCGAAGAGCTGCGGCGCCATGGTCGTCTTGCCGTGCGGTGCGAGCGCCACGCCTCTCGCAGAGCTGAAGGCGGCCAGCGCCTCGATGTTGGTCGTCAGGTCCGCTTCTGTCAGGGTCATGAGTGGGAAGCTGAAGCCGGCCTCGTCGAGGCGAGGACCTCCTGCGGCCAGACCAGCCGGCGAGCGCGTCTTGTCGGTCAGCGGCCAGCCCTTCGTCGACCACGGCAGCGGTTCGTCACGCAAGGCGGCCACCGCCGCGTGGTCGATGGCCGGTCGTTCGGCGGTCACACGAACGTCGTCGCGCATGGGCGGCAGTGTGGCACGGGAGCCGACGCGCGCGACCGGCTCCCGCGGCACCTGTGGCCGATGACGTCAGACGAGCGACGTCGCCAGGCTGGCGAGCCGCTCACGCCAGAACGCGCGACGAGCGACGACATCGTCGGCTGACGCGAGCCGGTTGTGCTCGATCGTCACGGTCACCCGGTCGGTGCCCTTGGCGGTCAGGTAGGCAGCCACGCGCGAGGTCTCGCCGCGGACGTCGAACGTCGCCGAACGCGGCGCGGTGCTGGCTCGCAGGCGGAGCAGATCGGCCTCCAGCCACATGGCCCGACGATCGGGGTCGACGATGGCCGCGAAGGCGACCTCGGCCGGGACGGCGATGGTCTTGTTGACGGCGACGTAGAAGCCGTCCGTCCGTTGGTTGACCGCGCGCATGCCGCGCGCGCGTTCGTACCCCACGGTCACGTTCTGCGCCCACCAGCCGGAGATCGGAAACCCGGCCGCCACCCAGCGCGCGATGTCCGTGTGGGTCATGGACGTCGCATCGGCGGCGTCGAGGGTCCGGAACCAGTCATCCCAGGTGCGGCCGGTGCCGGCGAGGACGGCAGCCTCGCTCGTGTCGGGTTCGGCGATGCGCGGTGGCAGCGGCGCGATCTCCGGCTCCGTCATCGCCGACCGAACGTGGCGGCGGGCGGCGGTGTACGACTCGCCGGTCTTCGTCATGCGGCTGCGAACGGCCCGCTTGCAGGCCTTGTCGGTGGTCATCGTCAGGTCTCCACGGGCGGCCTCGAGATCCTAGGACCCACGCTCCCGGGATGAGGCCCGGGGACCAGCTGACGCTGCCTCGAGGCGGAGCCCCTTTGCCCGCTCAGGCCGGCGGCGTGGGTGCCGGAGCGCGGGTTCGGCGCGAGAATCGCCGTTCCGGGCAGCCTACGCCGATTCGCCCCGGCGGTCCAGCCCGAGGCGGAGGTCAGGCGGTGGCGGTGCCGTTCGAAGACGCAGGAAGTGGTCGACGTTCATGAGGCCCAGGAACGTGCGCACGGGCTCGGGCATGAGGCGCCGCTCCGGATCGTGGACGAGCTTCGGATCGACGAGCTGGAAATCACGGCCGCGTGTGCGCAGGTCGCAGATGCCGGCGGCGAGCACGTTCTTGACCCAGTCGACGTCGGCGCCATAGGTCAGCGCCAGGACCCAGCCGCCGTCGGGTGTCCGGAACACGTTCATCGGGATGCGATACCGGCGACCGGTCCGGCGACCGACGTAGCCAAGGATGCCGAAGGCCGGCAAGTGCCCGGCCACGCGGATCGTGAGCGGGTTGACGAAGCGCATCGTGAACGGGCGCATGAACTGGAGCCGCGTTCGCGTCATCGGGCGCCACGATACGCGTGCGAGCAGAAGACCGGAACCGTGGTCCTGATGATGTCCCAGCGGGCAGCGCCTAGGTTGCGGTCGCGCTCACGGCCGATGCCGCGCTGAGGACGCTCGCCAGGCGTCCCATCGCCGCCTCGCGCTCGCTCCGGATCCGACCCACGGGGGGACCGTCGAGGGGTGGATCGGCCCGGGACTCCCAGCGCAACCGCAGGCGCGTGCCCTGCTCGACAGCCTCGAGGTCGGCGGTCGCGGCGACGAGTCCCAGATCGGGCACGGTCAGGCGCCAGCCAACGTGCTCGTAGGGCTGCCAGTCGACGATCTCCTCGAGCGTCGCCAGGCGGCCGGTCACGCACTGTGCGGTCGTGCCGACGCCACGCCGCCCACCGGGCGACGCCTCGGTGATCTGGAGCGGACCCTCCCAGTGCGTGCGCAGCGCGGGCGACGTCAGGTAACCCCAGACGACGGCCGGCTCGGCGTCAAGCGTGGCATCGAGGTCGAGGACGAGGCCGCTCTCGCCGATGTCGAGCCGGCGCACGTCGCGCTCGACCTGCCAGCGCGTCTCGAGGTCGTAGGTGAAGGTCCGGACCGCGCCGAGATGCTCGATCGTCTCCTCGGCCGCGACCAACCCGAGCGGTCCCGGTTCAAGACCCAAGGCGCCGATGGCCGACTCGGTGAACAGCGCGAACCCGTTCGCGTGGGCCGCCTCGGCGCCGGCGCCCTTGAGCAATCGGTGGACGAGGATGACGTCCGAACCGGCCAGCTCGTCCCGGCCGGCGATCCGGTTGCGGACATACGAGCCGTGGTGGACGAAGAGCTTGAGATCGAGCCGCGGTGCCAGGCGGCACGAGTTGCAGTCGCAGCTCGTCGCCTGATCGATGCTCCGGAGGCGCCGGCGGAACGCGATGTAGGCACCCTCGATGGCATCGAACAGCAGCGAGCCATCGGCTCGGCCGTCCTCCACGAACAGGAACGCCGCATCACCCTCGAACTTGGCCAGTCGGAAGGGCGGGTCGAGGCGGCCGACGACCGTCTCGAGCAGGTCGCCGGCGATCGTCGGCGCGTGCTCCAGCTCGCTCGTCGCGAGGTACGCCGTGTAGCCGGTCAGGTCGGCGATGGCGAGGAAGCCCGTCTCTGGGATGGATGCCATGTCGCGACTCTAGACCTTGGAGTCGCTCCAATGTCAAGACCCCATGTCGAGGACGTGCTCGTCCAGGGGATTGACAGGCTGTTATCTACGAGCACTCTCGCGCTACCTCGACCGGGCCGGCGCGCGCCTGCACGACGACCCCGATCGTGCAGAGGTCGTGAACGACCTCGAACGCTCCGTCGATGACAAGCTGATCGCGCTCCTGGCGACTGACGATCGTGTCATCACCGCGGCCGAGATCGACGGCGTGCTCGAACAGATCGGCACCGTCGAAACGGGCACCGAGCCGGTCACCGAAGCCGCTGCGGCTCCCCCAAAGCGGCGCCTGCGACGGACCAAGGAGGGCCAGTGGTTCGCCGGCGTCTGCAACGGCCTGGCGGAGTACTCCGAGATCAGCGTCGATTGGGTGCGCACCTTGTTCATCTTCGGGACGTTCCTCACCGGCGGTCTGCTCGCGGTGGTCTACATCGCGATGGCCTTCGTCTTGCCGGTCGAGGCGACCCGC
>DATBSD010000140.1:0-6562 GCA_036559965.1 Candidatus Limnocylindrales bacterium | reverse complement strand
CCGAAGCCGTCCCCGACGCCGAGGCACCGACCGACCTCGGCTGGCCCCGGCTCGTGCTCGAGAACGCGGCCGGCAGCGGCGACAGCCTGGGCGTGAGCATCGATGACCTGGCCGAGTGCATGGCCGCCATCGACGCGGCCGGCGTGCCCCTCTCGCGCATCGGCGTCTGCCTCGACTCGGCCCATCTGTGGGGCGCCGGCGTCGAGATCTCGCGGCCCGATGTCATCGACGACCTGCTCGATGGCATCGACCAGAGGCTCGGCCCAGATCGGCTGGCGATGATCCACCTCAACGATTCGAAGGCGGCGCTCGGCTCGCACCTCGATCGCCATGAGCACATCGGCGCCGGGCGCATCGGCGAGGTCGGCATGGGCCATCTCGTCACCCACCCACGGCTCGCCTCGGTGCCCATGTTCCTTGAGACACCGGGCATGAGCGAGGGCTACGACCTGGTCAACATGGCGCGCGTCCGCGCCCTCGTCGACGGTCGACGACTCGAGGTCCTGCCACCGGAGGCCTTCGCACTGCGAGGCAGCCGCGCCAGCGTCGCCCCCACCGAGGATCCAGCCTGATGGCGCTCGTCGGAGCTCGACACGGCCCGGTGGCCATCGTCACCGGAGCCCGGTTCGCTGGAGAGGGGTATGGTGCGGTGCGTGACACACCGACGTCCGGGAGCGTCGGTACCAAACGGCTATATGAGCGGGCCCGGGGCAAGGTGAGACTTGTGGGCATGAGCGTACAGAACGGCCGCGCGTTCAACGAGTGGCTGCGGGCCCAGCTGAAGGCGAAGAAGATGTCACAGCGTCAGCTGGCGCAGCAGTCGGGGGTCGACCATTCGACCATCTCCCGGCTCATCCGCGGCGACCGCACGCCGTCCCTTGGCACGGCCACGAAGCTTGCCCGCGGGCTGCGCGAGATCCACGACGAGGCCGATACGCCGCAGTACTTCGGGCTGGTCGCGACCGCGACCACGAACCCGACCGCGCGCGTCGAGTACGCCCTGCGCGCCGACGAGTACCTCAGCGAGGCGCAGGTCCGCCAGGTCATGGAGTACTACCTCGCCGTCCGCATGCGCCGTCTCGCGGCGCGACCGATGCCCGGCGCGGCTCGCCCGGGCAGCACGCCGCTCGTCCGCTTCCCGAAGCGCAACTAGCTCGTTCGTCGGGCCTCCGTGGGACGGAGCGTCGCCGACGAAGGCACGGGTCTCGGGTCGATATCGAACGCCGGTCTGCACGACCGGCGTTCGGCTCGTTCTCAGGCCCCCGAGGGCTGTGCGTCTGGTGCCGGGCTCCGGATGCCCTTCGTCTTGGGCGACACGACGTACAGGATGCTGCCCAGGATGATGATCGAGAGCACGCTGATGGCACGATCGACGAGGGCGATGGCCGTCGCCTCGGTCACCGGCACGCCGTAGATGCCGGTCAGGATGCCCACGATGCCGGCCTCCACGATGCCCAGGCCGCCCGGCGTCAGCGGCACCGCGGTCAGGAGCGAGGCCGAGAGCGCCACGAACATGGTGCCGCTGAGCCCGAGATTGAGATCCGTGAAGCCGAGTGACTGGATGACGAAGAAGAGGCGGAAGGCCTCGGTCATCCAGATGAGCACGGTCAGGATGGCGAGGCCCGGGATCTGGCGGCGCGGCAGGGCGAAGACGCCCTCTTCGAAGCGATCGTAGTACTCGGTGACACGCTGGGGGAGCGGCAGCCGGACCATGATCCGGCGGCCGAAGTTGCGCATCGTGAACAGCCCCACGGCGAGCACGATGACGACGACGACGCCCAGCCCGAGGATGAACGTCACGGCCGGACCGAGGCCGGTCCGGAAGCTCCAGAAGCCGGCGGCCAGCCCGAGGATGGCGATGGCGAAGAGGTCGAAGATGCGCTCGATGAAGACCGTCCCGAAGGTGCGGCTGAGGGACGTGTCGTAGTTGGAGCGCAACAGGTAGGCGCGGTAGACGTCGCCCAGCTTGGCCGGCACGAGGCAGTTGACGAGCCAGCTGATGTAGATGATCTCGCTCGAGTCCTTGAGGCGGATCCGGAAGCCGGTCCCGCGCAGCAGCAGCAGCCAGCGGTAACCGCGCAGTGGGAAGCCCAGGTAGTAGACGAGGAAGGCCGCCAGCAACCACCACGGGTTGGCGCCCAGGATGAGGTCGACCAGCTGGTCGAGCTGGAAGTTCGGCAGGTTGATGTAGATGAGCACGAGGATGGCGATGGGCAGGACGATCGAGATGATCGTCCGCGGGTCTCGCAGCCGGCGGGTGAGGCTGATCTGGTCACGCGAGACCTCGTGGTCCTCGGCGATCTCCTCGCGCAGCTCGGCGGGGCTCTCGAGATGGACCGGGTCGTGCTCGTGCGGGTGGGGTGTCGGCGACCCGCCTGGCGTGGCCGGCTCCTCGCCGGGCGCGGTCGGCTCCTCGGGCGGCATGGTCATCCGGCCATCGATCCCGGCTGCACGCGGATGTTGCCGCGCCAGCGGTTGACGAGCTTGTTGACCGGCGTCAGACCACGCACGAGGTACGAGGCACGGCCGGTCGTCAGCGTGGCACCGGCCAGCGAGGCGAGCAGCTCCCGGGCGCTCGTCACGGGACCCGTCAGGCGGGTGCATGCCACGGCGACCTCGATCAGCGTGTGGGCATCGGACGAGGCGACGCCCGGCAGCTCGTGTGCCTCGGCGAACGCGCGGGCACGCTCGTTCGTGCTCGCCGACGGCACCCGCGCATTCCAGGTCTCGACGAAGTCGACGGCTGCCGCCACCTCGACCAGCTGCTCCTCCGGCAGCCCCGCCAGGCCGGAGGCGCGGAAGCGATCGAAGGGATGGGGGATGCCCGCCAGGCCACCCTGCTCATGGATGGCGGCGACCGTCTCGAGCGCCGAAAGGCCAGGCGGCACAGCCCGCTCGAGGTAGAGACCCAGGACGTCGCCATCGGCGCTCCGGATCTCCTCACCGACGATGAGCGTGAGGGCGGCAGGCGCCAGGTCGCGCGCCGCCAGGGCGCCGTCGACGCGCTCGTGGTCGGTGATGGCCAGGTGTGTCAGCCCGCGCTCGACGGCGACGCGCACGAGGTCGGCCGGCTTGCTCAGCGAATCGAAGGACGCCGCGCTGTGGCAGTGCAGGTCGGCGAAGATCCGCTCGGTTGTCGGTGTCTCGGGCTCCGCGATCACCTGCGGTGCCGACATCAGACCCGCTGCACGAGCGACTTCTTGAAGAAGTCGAAGTGCTCCAACGCGCGGCCGGTGCCGAGGGCGACGCAGTTGAGCGGGTCCTCGGCGACGTGGCAAGGCACCCCGGTGACCTGGGTCAGCAACTTGTCGATGTTGCGCAACAGGGCGCCGCCACCGGACATGACCATGCCCTTGTCGATGATGTCGCTCGACAGCTCGGGCGGCGTCTCCTCGAGGACCATGCGCACCGAGGCGACGATCTGCTGGAGCGGCTGCTCGAGCGCCTCGGTCACCTCCGAGCTGGTCAGCGGCACGGTCCGTGGCAGGCCGGCGATGAGGTCGCGGCCACGGACGTCCATCTGCAGCTCGCGCTCGAGCGGCAGCGCGGCACCGATCTGGATCTTGACCTCCTCGGCCGTCCGCTCGCCGACCATGAGGTTGTACTTCTTGCGGATGTAGTTGGCGATGGCGTCATCGAAGCGGTTGCCGCCGACGCGCAGCGAGGCGCTCACGACGATGCCGCCGAGGGCGATGACCGCGATCTCGCTGGTGCCACCGCCGATGTCGATGATCATGTTGCCCGACGGTCCCGAGATGGGGACGTTGGCGCCGATGGCGGCGGCCAGGGGCTCCTCGATGAGGTACGCCTCGCGGGCGCCGGCCTTGAGCGCGGCGTCGCGCACGGCGCGCTTCTCGACCGAGGTCACGCCCGAGGGCACGCTGATCATGACGTCCGGCCGGGTCATCGAGCGACCCGCCTTCTTGATGAAATAGCGCAGCATCGCCTCGGTGATGACGTAGTCGGCGATGACGCCGTCCTTCATCGGCCGGATGGCGGTGATGTTGCCGGGCGTGCGCCCGATCATCTCGCGCGCTTCCTCGCCGACCGCGACGATGTGGTTGTCGTCGCTGACCGCGACCACCGACGGCTCCTGGATGACGACGCCTCGGCCCTTGACGTAGACGAGGACGTTGGCCGTGCCGAGGTCGATGCCGATCTTCATGAGCTGGCAGGGACCGTCCCTTCGGTGGTCGAGGGCTCGGGCAGACGCGTCACCTGCGCGCCGAGCGCCTGGAACTTGGCCTCGATGTTCTCATACCCCCGTCGGACATGGTGCGCACCGTGGATCGTCGACGTGCCCTCGGCGGCGAGAGCCGCCAGGATGAGCGAGGCGCCGGCGCGCAGGTCGCCGATATCGACGTCGGCGCCCTTCAATCGGCGTGGCCCGGTGAGGGCGGCGTGGTGGCTGTCGGTGAACTCGATCGCCGCGCCCATCCGGGCCAGCTCGGTCAGCCACTCGAGGCGGTCCTCGAAGACCGCCTCGTGGACGCGGCTGGTGCCCGACGCCTGGGACAGGAGCACGACCGTCGGCGGCTGGAGGTCGGTCGCGAGGCCGGGATAGGGCGCCGTGGTGATGTCCACGGCGCGATACGCGCCACTCTCGAGCGGCGCGCCCTGGACCTCGATCGTGTCGCGCCCGCAGGTGACCGTGACGCCGACCGTGCCGAGCACCTCGATGAACGCGCTGAGGTGGTCGCACGGCGCTCCCTCGAGCGTCACATGGCCGCCGGTCACGGCCGCGGCGGCCACGAACGTGCCAGCCTCGATGCGGTCGGGCAACACGTCGTGGCTCGCGCCGCGCAACCGGCGCTGGCCGTTGACGACGACGGTGTCGGGGCTGGGGCGCGCGATGTCGGCGCCCATCTTGCGCAGGAAGTCGATGAGGTCGTCGACCTCGGGCTCCTGGGCGGCCGGATGGATGTGCGTCGTGCCGGCGGCCAGCGTGGCCGCCAGGATGGCGTTCTCGGTCCCCATCACGCTGACCTGCGGGAACTCGACGGCGCCACCACGCAGGCGGCCGGGGGCGCTGGCGAAGTAGTAGCCGTTGCGGTACTCGATGCTGGCGCCCAGCGCGCGCATCGCCTCGACGTGCAGGTTGACCGGCCGCCGACCGATGCGGTCGCCGCCGGGGTTGCTGATGATGACGCGCCCGAAGCGCGACAGGAGCGGGCCGAGGAGGATGAAGCTGGCGCGCATCTTGGCCGCCGCCTCGAGCGGCACGAACAGCCAGTCGACGTCGCCCGACGCGATCTCGTAGACGTTCGGCTCCGGGCGCTCGACGACGACGCCGAGGTCGCGCAGCGTCTCGGCCATGACCCGCACATCCTCGATGTCGGGCACGTTCGTGAGCCGGCAGCGCTCGCCGGTCAGCGTCGCCGCGGCCATCAGCTTGAGGGCCGCGTTCTTGGAGCCGCTGATAGCGACCCGGCCTTCGAGCGGCCGTCCGCCCTCGACGCGGTAGACCTCGCGGGTCACGGGCGCCGGGTCGTACTCCCAGTGGAACGGGCGTCCATCGGCCACGATCAGCCGCCCCGCCGGGCGCCCTCCCGGTGACGCCGCTCGGCGACGCGGATGCGGATGAGGGCCGCCTGGAGCTGCGCGCGTGCGAGCGCCAGGTCGGCTGGCTCCTCGAAGCCGCTCTCGAGCGCCTTCTCGGCATCGGCCCTCGCGGCGAGGGCGACCTGGAGATCGATCTCCGAGGCCATGTCGGCCGTCTCAGCCATGACCACGACCTTGTCCGGCCGCACCTGGAGGAAGCCACCGGCGATGGCGAAGTACTCCACTTGACCAGCTCGGCGGATGCGCAGCTCGCCGAAGCCGAGCGTCGTCAGCAGCGGCGCGTGGTGGGGCAGGACGCCGAGCTCGCCCTCGACGCCCGGGCAGACCACACCGTCGACGTCGTCCTCGTAGACGAGCCGCTCGGGCGTCACGATCTCGAGGCGCAGGGTCATCGGAGCGACCCGGCAGCGGCCGCGCTGTTCCCCCCAGGAACGTAAGCGACGACTTCGACCCGATCATGGGCGGAGATCCACCCGATGGTGCCGGTTCGGTTCCAGACAGGAACGATCGCGACCGGTTTCGGCTCCACCTCGTCGCGTCCGTTCCCCTGGCGAACGAACGGGCCAAGCTCGAAGTCCGACTCGTTCGTTGCGTTCCCCCCAGGAACGCCGAGGGGCCCGTCGAGGACGCGCGTGCACGGCCCGACCAGCTGCGCTGGATCGATCGCGCTGCGGGGGTCAGCCACGGGGGCCACGGTCATGCGCTCAGCCTGGCCGCGTTCTCGCGCACGTCGTCGATCGTGCCGGCCAGGAAGAACGCCTGCTCGGGCAGGTCGTCGGCCTTGCCGTCGAGGATCTCCTTGAACGACGCCACGGTGTCCTTGATCGAGACGTACTTGCCGGTCCGGCCGGTGAAGACCTCGGCCACGAAGAACGGCTGGCTCATGAAGCGCTGCAGCCGTCGGGCGCGGGCGACGGTCAGCTTGTCCTCCTCGGACAGCTCGTCGATGCCCAGGATGGCGATGATGTCCTGGAGGTCGCGGTAGCGCTGCAGGACACGC
>DATBSD010000139.1:0-1775 GCA_036559965.1 Candidatus Limnocylindrales bacterium | reverse complement strand
CCCCGATCGATGCGCCCGGTCGGCCGTGGATCGGCGAATCCTTGGGCCGCCAGCGCGATACGGCGAGCGGCATCAGCTGTCAGATGCGGACGAGCCATCGACACATGGCCACCGTACCGGCGTCGGCCGATCTCAGTCCCGCTCGAACGACTGGAGCACGAGGAGGAAGACGAACATCGGGCGGGCCAGGAAGAGCACGAGAAGCACCTCGAAGGCCGCCATCCCGCCCGTCAGCAGCGCCGCCACGCCGGCCACGAAGATCATGATGTTGAGGACCGACGCCCCGACGTACCAGGTGGCACTCCAGGCCAGGTGATACTGCCGCTGACGCCGGCGGAGCACGACGATCGAGAAGACCTGGTAGGTCACGGCGACGGCGGCCATGACCTGGACGGCCGGGCCGCTGCCGCCGAGCAGGCTGGCCAGCGGCACCACGCTCAGCGCGATGACGATGTTCGCGAAGCAGAACTCGACGATCTGCTGCAGCCGGAAGAGATCGACCGCTCGCATCTCCGAGCCGCGTCGCAACGCCGCCACCAGGCCGGCCAGGCCCGCCATGGTCGCGCTGAGTGCCGCGATCGAGAAGAGGAATGGCGCCTCCGGGATCACGCGTCTACGGTAGCCGACGGCCGCGCCGGCCCGATACCCTGGAGACGGCCAGGTACCGGCGACGACGCGGTGATCAGGTCGTGTGGAGGCCGCCGTCCACCCGCAGCTCGACGCCGTTCACCGCCGGGTGCTCGAGCAGAAAGGCCGTCGCCGCTCGAGTCGCCGGCGCGCCCCTCCGGCCCTGCGTCATGATGGGCTCGACATCGTGACGCGTCGCTCGGGCGCCCGGAGGCATCGATGACGGAACGCCGACCCCATCTCCCCCGTCTGCCCCGCCGTCCCCTCCGTCGGAGCGCGCGTCTGCCGGCCGAGCTGGCGCCGGAGGTCTCGATGGAGGCGAGGCCCGAGGACGTGGCCGCGCCGGTCGAGCAGAGCATCGTCGATGCCGCCATCTATCGCGGCGGCGAGCGCATCGACAGCCCGACCTCGCTCACGGCGGCCGCCCAGCGCCATCGGGCGGAGCCCGACACGATGGCCTGGATCGGCCTCTTCCGGCCGACCGAAGCCCAGTTCGTGCCCGTCGCCGAGCAGTTCGGCCTGCACGAGCTCGCGGTCGAGGACGCCATCGTGGCCCATCAACGGCCGAAGCTGGAGCGCTATGGCGACACCCTCTTCGCCGTGCTCCGGGCGGCGACCTACGTGGACGATGTCGAGGAGGTCGAGTTCGGCGAGATCCACGTCTTCGTCGGGCCGGACTTCGTGCTCACCGTCCGCCACAGCCGGACGCCCGACCTGGCCGGCGTGCGCCGGCGCATGGAGGCCGATCCGGACCTCCTCGCCCGCGGCCCCGAAGCCGTCCTCTACGCCATCCTCGACAGCGTCGTCGACGGCTACGCGCCGGTCGTGGCCGGATTGCAGATGGACATCGACGAGATCGAGGTCGAGGTCTTCCGGGGCGATCCCGCCGTGTCGCGGCGCATCTACGAGCTGTCG
Source organism: Candidatus Limnocylindrales bacterium (assembly GCA_036559965.1). Classification (GTDB taxonomy): domain Bacteria; phylum Chloroflexota; class Limnocylindria; order Limnocylindrales; family CSP1-4; genus CSP1-4. The sequence goes on along the minus strand of DATBSD010000139.1, from coordinate 233 downwards.
AGCGAGGTCATCGAGTTCCAGCGGGCGACTCGCCCGCTGCTGGGGATGCTGGAGCGGCTGAGCGCCGGCTTCGAGAAGTACGGCACCGACGAGGAGCTCCGCAGCTACCTGCGCGACGTCGCGGACCACGCCACGATCGTCGCCGAACGCGTGGATGGCTTCCGCCAGATGCTGTCCGACGTGCTGACGCTCAATGCGACGCTCGTCAACCAGGCGCAGAACGAGGAGATCAA
>DATBSD010000138.1:0-3645 GCA_036559965.1 Candidatus Limnocylindrales bacterium | reverse complement strand
GACTGCTCGTCACCTTGACCGGCGTCGCCTTCGCGGCTGCCGGTTTCGCGTGCTGGAGCCTCCAGCCGTGGGCGTGGCTGTTGGGTCAGATCCTGGCCGTCTTCGGCCTCATCGAGGCAGTCCTTGTGTGGCTCTCGACCGGCGACTTCGGCGCCGGCGTGGCTGCGGGCCTGTTCCCGCTGCTGGTCCTCTGGTACCTCAACCGGGAGCCCGTCAAGCGCGCATTCGGCCAGGAAGACGCCTAGCCGCACGTCGCGATAGGGCCGCATCGGCCCCACCGCAGGTCACGTCCGAGCGATCTTCGCGAGGCCGCGCGCAAGCGCCGCCAGGAGTCGTTCGACCTCGCGCTCGCCGACCACGAGCGGCGGCTTGATCTTGACGACGTTGTGGTCGGGGCCGTCCGTGCTCAGCAACACGCCGGCGGCTTTGGCCGCTTCGACGACGCCGGTCGCCTCCGTGGCAGCCGGCGTTCGCGTGTCCCGGTCACGGACGAGCTCGACGCCGATGAACAGGCCCGCGCCGCGGACGTCGCCGATGCGGCTCGTCGAGGCCGACAGATCGCGGAGCCGCTCGAGCAGGAGGGTACCCATCGCCAGCGCGTTGGCCTGGAGCGCCTCGTCGCGCATGACGTCGAGCACCGCCAGTCCGATCGCGGCGCTGACGGGGTTGCCGCCGAACGTGCTGAAGTACTCCATGCCGTTGGCGAACGCGTCCGCGATGGCCCGCGTCGTGACCACCGCACCGAGCGGATGGCCGTTGCCGATGGGCTTGCCCAGCGTCACGATGTCGGGCACGGCGCCGGCATCGAGCTCGAAGCCCCAGACCTCCGAGCCCACCCGCCCGAAGCCGACCTGGACTTCGTCGGCGATGACGATCGCCCCGGCCGACCGGGCCGCCGCGTAGGCACGGCCGAGGTAGCCCTCCGGAAAGACGATCTGGCCAGCGGCGCCGGGCAGCGACTCGACGATGAACGCGCCGACCGGTCGCGCTTGGGCAGTCGCTTCCGCGAGCACGTCGGTCAGGCGCTCGGCGTACCAGGCGGCAAGGTCCGTCGTCCCGATCGGATGCACGCCGCGGTAGGCATCGGGGAGCGGCGCCACGTGGACGTGGTCGGGTCGGCCGGCGCCCCCGGGACCGTCGAACTTGTAGGGGCTGATGTCGACCAGCGACGACGTGTTGCCGTGGTACGCGCCGGCCAGGACGGCCACGTCCCGGCGGCCCGTCGCTGCGCGCGACAGGCGGAGCGCCAGCTCGTTCGCCTCGCTACCCGAGTTGACGAAGTAGCAGACGTCCAGCGGTGCCGGCAGCAGGGCCGTCAGCCGCTCGGCGTAGGCGACGACGAGCGGGTGGAGGTACCGCGTGTTCGTGTTCAGCCGCGCCATCTGGCCGGCGCCGGCGGCCACGACCCTGGGATGCGCGTGACCGACGTGGCAGACGTTGTTGACGCCGTCGAGATAGCGCCGGGCATGGTCGTCGTAGAGGTAGGCGCCCCGGCCGAGCAGGATCGTGAGCGGGTCGGCGTAGGCGAAGCTGAGCGAAGGCCCGAGCCGTCGACGGCGGCGAGCGAGGAGGTCCGATGGCGCACGCGGCGCGTCGAACACGACGCCGTCGAGGCGCTCGAGGGCCTCCCAGACGGGCGCCTCCGAGATCGCCAGGTACGGGTTGGCCGGCTGGCGGCGCTGTTGGTAGGCACTCAACGCGGCGCTCAACGCCAGCCGGGCGACGGCCAGCGGCAGGATGGCCTCCCGCTCGGCGGTCGAGACCGGCCGGACCGACAGGAAGCCGTCGATGACCGCCGCCGCCACGGCCAGCGGATCGCGCGCATCGAGCATGGCGTAGGCCACGGCGACGGAGGCCTCCGCGATGGCGACCGACTCGACCATGTCGCCGAAGTCGATGAGCCCGACGACCCGACCATCCTCGACCAGGACGTTGTGGTCGTTGGCATCGTTGTGCACGACCGACCGGGGCAGCGCGCCCACCCCAGCCGCGACCGGCGCCGAGGCGATCAGCCAGCGATCGAGCAGCGCCCGCCGGTCGGGTCGCTCGACGGCGCCGCGGTGGCGCGCGACGAGCTCCCAGGCGCGGGTCACGTCCCACTGGAACGGTCTCGCGAATGGGGTGGCGTGGAAGTCCGCCAGGGCGCGGCTGACCTCGCCGGCGGCGACACCGACCGAGCGGGCAAGGTCGGAATCGTCGCGGTCGGTCGCGGCAAAGGCCAGGGGCGTGCCTGGCAGCCAGCTCAGGCAGCGGACAAGGCGCTCGACACCGGAAGCATCGGACGCCTCGACGATCGTGCGCCCGTCTCGGGCAGCGACGGGCGTCGGCACTGCCAGATCGGTCGATCGGGCGGCCAGATGGCGCATGGCGTCGTTCTGGGCGACCAGCAGGTCGCGATCCTCGACCGGCCCGGCGACCTTGAGCACGAACGCCGGCCGCCCGTCGAGGTCGATGCGGAAGGTCCGGTCTCGCTCGCCCGGCAGCTCGACGACGGTCGGCGTGGCCTCGGTCGCCGAGGCGAAGTGCGACCGGTAGATGGCCGCCGCCAGCGCCGCGTCGACTTGCGGCCGCGGCGCCAGGTCGAGCGGCTCGTCCGCCGTTCTTGTCAACTCGTCAGGTCGCTCCACGATCGGCCGGAGTGTAGCGGCCGGGCCACCCTCGGCCCGCCGCTCGGCCGGACGGTCGAGCCACGTGGTATCGTTGACACGTCAACCATCCGCACTGGATCGCCTCATGCCTGCCGTCAGCGCCGACACCCTCAGCCTGCCCCACATCACCCGCGTTCGCCCGGACAGCGCCGCACGGACCGTGCTCGGCACGGTCGATGCGCCGACGCGGCTCGAGGGCGAGGGCTTCCAGGTTCGCCGGCCATTCCCGGGCATCGACCTGTCGATCGCCGACCCATTCCTGCTGCTCGACCACCTTGGCGCCATCGAGTACTCGCCGGGCGAGGCGAAGGGCGCGCCCGACCACCCGCATCGCGGCTTCGAGACGGTGACCTACATCATCGACGGGGCCATCGAGCATCGCGACTCGACCGGCGGTGGCGGCACGATCACCGACGGCGCCACCCAGTGGATGACCGCGGGCGCCGGCATCGTCCACTCCGAGATGCCACCCGAGTACCTCGTCCGCCGTGGCGGCCTCTTCCACGGTGTCCAGCTGTGGGTCAATCTGCCGGCCTCGCTCAAGTGGTCGCCGCCGCGCTACCAGGACATCGAGCCGGGGCAGGTGGCGCTGCTCGCCTCGACCGACGGCGGCGCGCTCGTGCGCATCATCGCCGGCGAGATCGACGGCATCGCCGGACCAGGCTCGACGTACACGCCCATCGCCTACGCCCACGCCACCATCCAGCCCGGCGCGCGCCTCGACGTGCCGTGGCGGCCCGACTTCAACGCGCTCGTCTACGTCCTCGCGGGCAGCGGCACCGTCGGGGCAGAGGCCCATCCCATCCGCGAGGGTCAGCTGGCCGTCTTCGGGGCCGGCGATCACCTCGTCATCGAAGGCGACGACCAGCTCGAGGGTCCGGCGGCCGCCCTCGACGTGCTCGTGCTCGGGGGTCAGCCGATCCGCGAGCCGATCGTCTCGTACGGCCCGTTCGTGATGAACACGCGGGAGGAGATCATCGAGGCCATCCGGGACTAC
>DATBSD010000137.1:0-40041 GCA_036559965.1 Candidatus Limnocylindrales bacterium | reverse complement strand
GGCCGACCGTCCGGCCGCGTCGTGGCCAGGAAGGTCGTCTGTGTCGGCGTGGTCGACTCGAGCGCGGCGAGCGCCACCGACCACGGGATGGGGTCGAGATGGTAGAGATCGGCGAGGTTCTTCTGGTCCATGTCGGCGCTCCCTGGTGGCGGCTCAGCGGCTGGCGAGTGCCGCGACGAGGTCCGACGCGCCTTCCGTGATCGGCTCGCCATGCCCGACGAGGAGCGTCTCGAAGGCGAAGCCGGCGAGCTTGCGGATGGATGTCGCGGCCATCGCCATGTCGTCCGTGAACTGGGCCGTCGGGCCGGTCACCGCGCCATCGGATGTGCGCAGGGCGTCGCCCGCCACGAGCACGCCGGCGACCTCGTCGAGCACGACGACGTGGCCCGCCGTATGGCCGGGCGTCTCGATGATGGCGAGGTCGAAGACCCGATCGCCGTCGCCGACGGCAGTCAGCGGCCGCGGCGAAGCGATCGACGGCAGGTCGGCGGCGCCCGCGTACCCGACGGCATCGGCGGCACGCTCGAGGACGTCGGCAGAGCTGCCGGCGTGGTCGGCATGGAGGTGGGTCACGATGACGTGCCCCACGGAGGCCCAGTCGAGGCCCACCGACGCCAGGGCCGCCTCGATGTCGCCGGCGCTGCCGCTCACGCCGGTGTCGACGATGGCTGCCTCGCCCGCTCTGGCCAGGATGTAAGCCGACACGAACCCGAGGTTGACGCGCGTCCAGGTCACACCCGGTGCCGGCGAACCGGGCGGTCCTTCGGTCGCCGCGGCCTCGCCCGACGGCGAGGCACCGCTCGACGATCCCGCGCCGGCCGGGGGCGGCGTGGCATCCATGCCGGTGGCGATCGGGCTGGCGGAGACCCCCGACGACGTCGGCGCAGCGCAGCCGGCCAGGATGCCCACGACCGCGATGCCCACGGCGCCATGTCCGACGTCGATGAGGAACGTGCGTCGATCGACCGGCGGCCGGACGCCCAGGCCACCATCTCCGCCGGTGATGAGCGCGGTCATCGATCCAGCTCGGCCTGTCGCTCGCGGACGAGGGCCATTACAAGCTCGGCCGGGATGGGTCGCTCCGGGCTGAAGCGGATGGTGCCTTTCGCCGTGTCGAAGGCGGTCAGCTCGGTCCGATGTGCCTCGATGAGCGCCGGGTCCATGGGGTAGAACGAGCAGTGCTGCTTGGCCGCGCCGTAGCTGACCAGCGGCCGGCCGCGGTAGCGGAAGGCGGGCGTGCCATAGCTGAAGCCTTCCTCCGCATCGGGCGCGGCCGCGGCGATCGTCGCACGGAGCGCGGAGAGCGCCACGCGCTGGGCGTCCGGCAGCCCGTCCAGATAGCCGTCGATCGCGTCCGTCGCCGACGTCATCGCGTGGTCCTCCGCGGGGGCGCCAAGGCTACTGCGAGCGGCGCGAACGCGCCGCGATGGACGACCGTGCAGGACCCGCTGGCGTTCTCAGCAGCCGGCGCTGACCGCCTCTTCGAGCGACCGGAAGGACTGCGCGAGCGCCGCCAGGCCACTGCCGACCGCGGTGATCCCGGCGCCACCGCCCGAGCCCAGCTCGTCGACGGCGAGCTTGAGCGTGTCGATATCCGCGCTGACCGTGTCGATGGCGGTCGCCAGCTCAGCCGACGCGCTCTCCTTGAGCGAGGCGAGCGCCGTCTGCAGCGTCCCCACGGCCGTGGTCAGCGCCGCGGCACCACCCTCACGTGGGTCGATGTCCTCGATGGCATCCACGGCCTCCTTGACGGCAGCGACGTCATCGCACAGCGCACCACCCGAGGCCGGTGCCGACCCGGCCGGCTCGCTGGCGTCGGACGACGCGGCAGGCTGGCTGGCCGCTGGCTCGCTGGCGGCAGGGGCGCTCGCAGCGGGAGCGCTGCCCGACGGCGAACCGGCACCGGCACATGCACCGAGCACGGCGATGCAGGCCAAGAGCGCGGTGGCAAGCGTGGCGCGGCGGGGATGACGACGGACGTCGGTCATGGGATACCTCCGGGACGGGCGCCTGGTGCGTCGCGCGGCGCCGTGCCGGCCAGTCTAGCCGCGTTCCCGGATGTGGTCAGGAAGCGGCTTCGTCGACCACCGGCTGCGTGGCACCGGCGGCGGCGGACGTCGACGCCACCGGCGTCGCCCTGGCCAGCACTTCGTCCCGCGTGGCCTGCATGTTGTGGACGCGCTGGCTGTGCTCCTGCGTCGCGGCGACGACCTCGTCGGGCGTCCCCGTCGACGACCAACCGCAGCCGCACTCCAAGCGCAGCATGGCTTCACTCATCGGTCATCCTCGTCGGGCTAGCCCAGGGCACGGAACGGCTCCGGCCGGTAGGCGCGCAGTGCATCGTGCCACGCGGGCGAGAGCGTCGCCCGCACGACGTCGTCATCCTCGGCCAGCCAGGCCAGGTGCCGAAGGCCATGCTCGACGACCTGCTGATGCGCGATCTCAGCCGGCGCCGCCGTTGCCGTCGAGCGCGCCAGGTCCGACCGGTCGACAGGCGCCGAGGCCATCGCCCCGACGAGGGCGGGCTCGATGACGACGACGAAGCTGAGGATGACCGCGTCGCGGTCCCGTCGCCAGGAGGTCGAGTGGACGAGCAGGGGCTGACCGACGACATCGCGCACGATGCGATCGACGACATCGACGGGATGGTCCGTCTCGCCCAGCTCGAGGTACCACGGCGCAGCCCCGCAGGGGCCGGTCAAGGACGGTTGCTGGCCATCCAGCCAGAGCACGAAGACCTCGGCCTGCACCGGCCCTTCGACGTCCCAGCCGCTCGGCGTCCGGGTCATGGCGCCGCCGACGGCGACGCCGCGGACGGCGATGGCGCCGCCGTGTCGTCGGACACACGAAGATCGACGCTGCTGCCTTCCGGCAGGCGGCTGCCGGCCGGTGGCTGGGTATCGATGGTATGGCCAGCCGGGACCTGGGCATCCGCGAGCGGGACGACCTCGTCGATGCGCAGACCGAGTCCCGTCAAGGTCACGATCGCCTCGGCTTGCGGGAGGCCCCGGACATCCGGCACGACGACGATCTGGTGCCCGGTCGAGATGACCATGTCGACGGACGTGGCGCTCTCGACCAAGGAGCCGGCCTCGGGTGCCTGGTCCATGACCGTGCCCTCCGGTCGATCGGGCAGGGCGATGTAGTCGGATGTCCCGACCTCGAGGCCCGCGCGCTCGATGACGTCGCTGGCGCGTTCGGCGGGCAGCCCGACGACGTTGGGCACGACGACGGCCGCCGGCGGCGTGGGCGAGCTCGTCGGCTCGCCGGGATCGCGCAGCAGCAGCGCGCCGACGACGAGCACGCCGGCCAGGCCCACGAGCACGACCCCGATGCGCACCGCAAGGCCGCGACGACCCGCGTCCTGGGCGTCCGTGTCGCCTGCCGGTTCGCCGCCCGGCCCGTCGGTGTCGGGCGTGTCGGCCACGTCGCTGGTCGCCGCCGGTCCCTTGCCGTCCCCGAGGCCGAGACGCTCGATGACCGCCGCCACGCCGGCCGCCGGCATGTCCTCCGGCCCGACGAACTCGCCGAGCCCGCCGGCGCGGAGACCGTCACGCACCGGTCCGGTGGGCCGGGCGAAGGCGAGCTGGACCTCGTCCGCGGCCAGCTTGTCGACGAGCTGGCGGAGGACGTCGACGGCCGTCAGGTCGATGTCGCCGACCGTGCGCATGTCGAGCACCACGGCTCGCGTGCCCGGTCGCGTCCGGAGCATGGACGTGATGGCGTCGCGCAGCGTCGTCGCATTGGCGAAGAAGAGCGGCCCCGATTGGCGGAGCACCAGCACGCCGGGCACGCGTTGCGCGGCCGTCCAGCGCGAGAGGTCCAGGAACTCACCGCTCGTCGGCTCTCGGCCGAGCTCGACGATCCGTGGTGTGGCCGCTCGCCGGAAGACATCGAGGGTCGCCAGCAGCACGGCGATGACGACGCCCATGAGCGTGCCGTAGAGGACGACGCCGAGGGCGGCGGCGATGGCGATGACGCCTTCCGCCATCCGACGCCGGAGCAGCTCCCGGATCCCGCCCAGGTTGATGAGCCCGATGGCCGAGACGAAGATGACGCCGGCCAGGGCGGGGATCGGCAGGTAGGCCATCGGCCCGGTCAGGAAGAGCAGCACGATGAGCACCGTGACCGCGGCCACGAGCCCGACGAGCTGGGTCTGGCTGCCCGCTCGTTCGGACGCCCCGGTCCGCGACGGGCTGGCGCTTACCGGGTAGCCGCCGGTCAGGCTGCCCGCGATGTCGGCACCGGCGAGGGCGACCAGCTCGCGATCGGGATCGGTCTCCTCGCCATGCTTCTCGCTGAAGGTGCGACCCGTGGCCGTCGTGTCGGCGAAGCTGAGGATGGCCAGCCCCAGGGCGCCGGGCAGCAGCGCGGCGGCCTCCTGGATGGACACGTAGGGGATGCCGATGGGCGGCAGGCCGCCGGGCACCGGCCCGAGGACCTGCACGCCACGCGACTGCAGGTCGAACAGCGCGCTCCCGGCGAGGGCACCGAGGATCGCCACCAGCGCCCACGGCACGCGAGGCAGGAGCCTGCCGCCGAGGAACATGGTCACGATGACGAGGCCTCCGACGACGACCGACGGCCAGCTGATGGCGCCGGCGCGGAAGGCCAGGCGGAAGGCCTCCACGAGGACGCCCGCTTCGATGCCGGTCGTGGCCACGCCACCGACGAGGTCGAAGACCGCCTCCAGTGGCCGACCGCCGAAGAGCTTCGGGATCTGGCCGATGGCGACGTCGACGCCGACGCCGGTCATGTAGCCGATGAGGATGGGCTTCGAGAGCAGGTTGGCCAGGAAGCCGAGCGACGCGAGGCGCATGACCACGAACACGAGGCCGACCAAGAGCCCGAGTGCCCCAGCCAGCCGAACACGATCGTCGGCCAGGACCGCGAGCGGCGCGATGGTCGCCCCGATGAGGGCGGCGGTGGCCGCGTCGGGGCCGACGATGAGACGCCGCGCCGAGCCCAGCAGGGCGTACGCGACGAGGGGCGCCAGCGACGCGTAGAGGCCGACTTCCGGCGGCAGGCCGGCGACCTGTGCGTAGCCGATGCTGAGCGGGACGATGAGCGCGGCGACGGTCAGGCCGGCGATGACGTCGCGCGGCAGGGCTCGGCGATCGTAGGCGCGCAGGGTCCAGGCGAGCGGCAGCCCGCGCGAGCCCAGGATCGTCCGGCGCACCGCCTCCATCTGCCGCAGTGTACCGACCGTCGAGGGCGTGCCAGACTGGCCGGATGGCACGCCGGATGAGCGCCGGGATCCTCCTCTACCGCCGCGCGGATGCGGGTCTGGAGGTCCTCATCGGGCATCCCGGCGGACCGTTCTTCACAACGCGCGACGCGGGCGCCTGGTCGGTTCTCAAGGGCGAGGTCCACGAGGGCGAGGCGCTCGAGGACGTCGCCCGTCGCGAGTTCGAGGAGGAGGCCGGCCACCCCGTTCCGGCCGGGCCGCTGCTGCCGCTCGGCGAGGTCGTCCAGAAGGGCGGCAAGGTCGTCATCGCGTGGGCGGTCGAGGGTGACCTCGACCCGGCGGCCGCGGTCAGCAACGTCTTCGAGATGGAGTGGCCGCCGGGATCAGGCCGGATCGGCAGCTTCGCGGAGATCGACCGCGTGGCGTGGTTTGCGCCGGACGAGGCGCGACGGCGGCTGAAGGCGGCTCAGGCGCCGTTCGTCGATCGGCTCGAAGCCCTGCTCAGCGGCTGAAGTGGACCTGGAACTCCATGGTCCCGTTGTCATCGACCGAGAGGACCTTGAACGACTCGGGCTTCTGGATGCCGTAGTCGGCAAAGAGGATGGGGATGGAGCCGGCGACCGTGACCACGTCGCCGCTCAGGCGGGCGGTCATCGGCACCTCGACGTCCTTGGTCTGACCATGGAGCGTGAGCTGGCCGGTGGCGGTGACCTGGATCTCCTCGCCGTCTGCCGGCACGCCGCCAAGGTCGATCGGCTCGGTGATGGTGAACGTGGCGGTCGGGAACTGCCCGGTCTCGATGCCCTGGCGGCGAAGCTGCCCGTCCCGGTTGTTGTCGTCGCTCCGCAGCGTCGTCAGGTCGGCCTCGATGGTCGCCGCGGTCACCGCCGTGCCGGCGATGGTCATCGTGCCGGTCACGTCCGGCGTCCGGCCGACGGCCGTCTGTGCGCCGATGCCGGCCAGCTCCTCCTGGACGCGGTAGCCCACGAACGTGCCGCTGAAGTCGTCGAACGAGCCAACGGACGGATCGACCGTCCAGCTGCCCTCGATGCCGCTGCCGGTCCCGGTGCCCGGGTCGGCGGTCGCGGCCGGGTCGCTGGCCACGGGCTCGGTCGCCGTGGCGCCGGTGGGCGCGTCGGTCGCCACGGGTGGCAGGGTCGCGTCGCCGACCGCGGCCGGGCCTTCCGGGCGCAGGAACAGGTAGTAGATGCCGAAGGCGCCGAGCAGCAGCGCGGCGCCGATGGCGACGGCGACGCCGATGCGCAGCCCCCGACCGCTGGTCGTCGGGGTCGGCGTCGGCGAGGTCGGTGGCTGATTCATCGAGGTCTCCTTGGCGTCCATGGTCGCGGCGCCTGGTGCTGATGGTCAAACGGTCCTGCTGACAGCCTCACGAGCGTGGCTGAGAGGACCCTGAACGGACGGCCGGATGGACGGGCGGTATGCGAGCTCGTCAGCCGCCCGGCTACGATGCACCCATGACGAGCGCCTTCGCCGACGTCGTGGCCGCCCCGCCCGATAGCATCCTCGGCCTGGCCGAGGCGTACCGCTCCGATCCGCGCCCGAACAAGATCAGCCTCGCGTCGGGTGTCTACGTCGACGAGCACGGCATCACCCCCATCCTGCCGACCGTCGCCGAGGCCGAGCGACGGCTGCTGACGACCGAGACGACGAAGCTCTACAAGCCCATCGCCGGCGACCCGAGCTACACCAGCGCGGTGCGCGAGCTGATCTTCGGCCCCGGCCACCCGCTCATCGCGGCCGGTCGCGTCGAGACACTCCACGCACCCGGCGGCACCGGGGCGCTGCGCGTCGCCGCCGATCTCATCCGTCGTCTTCGACCATCGGCGACCGTTTGGCTGTCGACGCCGACGTGGCCCAATCATCCCCAGGTCTTCGGCGCGGCCGGCCTGGCCACGGCGTCCTTCGCCTACCTCGACGTCGCGCACGGCGCCATCGACATGGCCGGTCTTCACGCGTCGCTCCAGCTGGCCGCGGCCGGTGACATCGTCGTGCTCCACGGCTGCTGCCACAACCCATCGGGCGTCGACCCGACACCGGAGCAGTGGGCGACGCTGGCCGACACGATCCGCGGCCTCGACCTGCTGCCGCTCATCGACTTCGCCTACCAGGGCTTCGGGGACGGCCTGCGCGAGGACGCCGCAGGCCTGCTCGTCGTCGCCGAACGTCTGCCCGAGCTGCTCGTGGCGTCGAGCTTCTCGAAGAACGTCGCCCTGTACGCCGAACGGGTCGGGGCGCTATCGATCGTCGGCGCCGACGCCGCCGTGACTGGTGTGCTCCTGAGCCACGCCAAGGCCGCTGCCCGCGCGCTCTACTCCAACCCACCGGCGCACGGCGGCGACGTCGTGGCGACGATCCTCAACGACCCGGAGCTACGGGCGAGCTGGCAGGACGAAGTGGCCGAGATGCGCGGTCGCATCACCGGCAATCGGCGTCGCTTCGTGGACGGCCTCGCTGCGGCCGGCGTGCCCTTCGACCCGCAGCCGCTGCTCCGCCAGCGGGGCATGTTCTCGCTCCTCGACATGTCCGTCGCCCAGGTCGCGCGCCTGCGCGAAGAGCACGCCGTCTACCTCGTCGGTGCTGGTCGCGTCAACGTCGCCGGCCTGACGGACGCCAACCTGGCGCCGGCCTGCGCGGCCATCGCCGCGGTGCTGCGCGAGGGCTGACAGCGACGCCCCGGCGGGCCGGTCAGGGCGCCGGCGCGGCGAGCGGCTGGGCGATGACCTGGCTGGCGCCGCCCGAGTCGCGGATGGTCAGCGTGCCGTTGGTGATGTCGTACGTCGCCGACTGCTCGAGCGCGGCCAGATAGAGGCCCTCCTGCTCGTTCAGCTCGTCCGACTGACAGGCCATGCGGGTCGTGATCAGCGGCCCGACCGTGACGGTGCCCTCACCTGCGCTGTAGGTGCCGTTGTACGTGTTGCAGGTCGCGTTGCCCGAGACGTTGCCATCGGCCCCGAAGGCGAGCGAGATGCTCGAATCGATAGCCACGCTGACCGTCGCCTCACGACCGTTGTTGTAGCTGACGACGTTCCAGAGCGTGCCACCGAGCGTGATGGCGGGCTGTGGGGCGAAGGTCATCGTGGCGGCTCCGGTCTGGTCGTAGACGGTCAGCTGCGTGGCCGTCGAGGTGTAGCTCGCCGCGTCCTGGAAGCGGCTCATGAAGGCGGACTCGAGCGCGCTCTGGACCGGCCCGCAGGCCATCAACGTCGAGACCAGCGGGCCGACCGTGAGGCTGCTGCCCGTCGCCACGTACGGGCCGTTGTAGGCGTTGCAGCCGTTCGTGCCGGAGACCGTCCCGTTGGCGAAGGTCGCCGTCGCGGCGACCTGCTCGGGCACGTCGACGGCTGCGCCATCCTCGAGGTAGGACGCGAGCTGCCAGGTGACGCCGTCGAGCGTGCCGCCCTGGGCCGCGCCGATGGCGCCGCAACCGGCCGCGACGATGACGCCGATGGCCGCCACGGCCAGGAACTTCGATCGCATGCGTGGACTCCGTGATGCGTGACGAGGATCTGGTGGCGCCCCCGGCGGACCGTGGTCCGTCGCCTGACGGCCGGGAGCGTAGCACGGTTCCCGGGCCGCTCCGATAGGCCGCTCGGGCATACTCGGCGGGTCGGCTCACGTGAGACGGGACGGAGGGCGATCGTCGTGGACATCGGGGTCATCGTGCCGCAGGGCTGGACGGGCGAGTATGACGGCTGGGACCCATCGGAGGCGTGGCAGCGGACGCTGGCCGTGGCCAGGCAAGCGGAGGCGCTGGGCGTCGAGTCACTCTGGGTCTTCGACCACTTCCAGACAGTCCCCGTGCCGAACGACGAGCCGACGTTCGAGTCGTTCACGACGCTCGCCGCGCTGGCTGCCAGCACGACGCGCGTGCGCCTCGGTCATGTCGTCATCTGCACCGGCTTCCGGAACCCCGCCCTGACGGCCAAGATGATCTCGACCCTCGATGTCGTGAGCGGCGGTCGCGTCGAGCTCGGCATCGGGGCCGGCTGGAAGGCCGACGAGTGGCTCGCCTACGGCTACGGCTTCCCCGACACGAAGACTCGCCTGGCCATGCTCGGCGACCATCTCGAGGTCATCACCCGCATGCTGGCGCCGGGCCGGGCGACGTTCGCCGGCGTGCACGCCTCCGTCGACGACGCGGTCAACGAGCCACGCGGCATCCAGCAGCCGCGGGTGCCCATCATCGTCGGCGGCAATGGGCCGAACGTGACCTGGCGCCTGGCGGCGCGCCACGCCGACGAGCTCAACTTCGACTGGCTGACGCCGGACGAGATCCGTGACGCGCGATCCGTCATCGCCAGCCGCTGTGAGGAGATCGGCCGCGACCCGGCCACGCTCCGCCTGTCGGTCAACATCGGGCGCCCGACGTTCAGCCAGGCCGGGGCGCCGCGCATCGACCTGCTGGGCGCCTATCGCGAGGTCGGCATCGACCGGGTCATGGGCCTGGCGCCCGAGTCGACGACCGACGATGCCGCCCTCGTCCGGCTGGTCGAGGATGCCCGCGCGGCCGGCGCCACCCTCGCCGGCGGCTAGATCTCGCGGCGCCGGAAGCTCAGGGCGGCGAGCCCCAGGACGAGCACGAACCAGACCACGACCCAGGCCAGGAACGAAGGCGGCGGCGGGCTGTCGACGACGAATGGGAAGGCCGCCGTGAGCGCACCGGCCTGGTCGACGATGAGCAGGATCTCGCGCGGCTCGAGGTGGTACACGACGCCCCGCCAGAGGCCGTCGGTCGGCAGGACGAGCCGGCTCAGGTCGCCCACCCGACCGATGGTCGGCTGCCCGATGGCGGTGCCGATGCCACCCACGATGCCACCCATCCAGGCCAGCCCGAAGATGGCCAGGCAGGCGACGCCAGCGGTGATCGACGAGAGGCGCGTGCTGAGCAGGATGGTCACCGTCAGGAGCACCAGCGCCTGCCCGCACAGGTAGGCCAGCGCGAGCAGCGGGTCGGGCGGCACAAAGCCCGTCAGGGCGCCGACGACGGCCAGCTCGGCGATACCCGAGAGCGCCGCGTAGACGCACACCAGGAGCCCGATGCCGAGCCACTTGCCGAGCAGGTAGGCGGTCCTTCCGACCGGCCGGGCGAGGATGGTCAGCGCAACGCCCGACTCGACCTCGCCGGCGATGACCGGCGACGCGATGAAGACCGCACTGATGGCCAATATGAAGCTGAACATGAAAGTCACGAGGATGAGCAGCTGCGCGTAGATGAAGGTCAGCGCCAGCTCGCCGGTCAGGCCGCCGGCGTCGAGCTCGCCATCGAGACCTTCCGAGAGCAGCGCGTCGCGGACCTGGCTGAAGCCCCACGCCGAGAGCGCCACGCAGGCGACCGTGATGAGCACGAGCACGAGGAACAGCCGCCGCCGCGCCGCCTCGCGGATGGTCAGCCAGGCGATGGCCAGGAGCTGGTTGCTCACGGCTCGGCCTCCGACGTCGGTGCGCCGACCGCCGCTGCGAAGCGCTCCTCGAGCGTCGCCTGGCGCGGCTCGACGGCATGCACGCGGCCGCCGGCAGCGACGAGCGCCGCGACGACGTCCGGCACACGCTCGGGGTCGAGGCCGCGCAGCTCCAGCCAGCCGTCGGCCTCCTCGAGCGTGCCGAAGCCATCAAGGACGGTCGCCGCCGGTCGCTCCAGGCCGGTCACTCGCACGCGGAGGTGGCGCTCCGCGAGCAGGTCGGTGAGTGGGCCGGCGGCCACGACATGGCCGTGGTCGAGGATGACGACCCGGTCGCAGACGCGTTCGACCTCGGTCAGCAGGTGGGAGTTGAGGAAGACGGTCGCGCCACGATCGCGCAGCCGGCGCAGCACGGTGCGCATCTCCAGCCGGCCGACCGGGTCGAGCGCCGAGGTCGGCTCGTCGAGGAAGACGAGGTCCGGCTGCCCGAGCAGCGCGACGGCCAACCCGAGGCGCTGCTGCATGCCCTTGGAGTAGCCGCCCACGCGATCGCCGGCCCGATCGGCGATGCCCGCAGCGTCAAGGGCCGAACCGATCGCCGACGGCCAGTCGGCGCGCGGCAGGCCGGCCAGACGGCAATGCACGGCGAGGACCTCGCGGCCGCTCAGCCAGGCCTGGTAGCGGAAGAGCTCGGGCAAGTAGCCCACCCGACGGCGCGCCTCACGATCGCCGGCCGGCTTGCCGAGCAGGGCGGCCGTGCCCGAGGTCGGTCCGGCGAGGCCGAGGAGGATCTTGACGGCTGTCGTCTTGCCCGCCCCATTGGGGCCCAGGAAGCCGAAGATCTCGCCCGCGGGCACCCGCATCGAGAGCCCGTCGAGGGCGGTCGTCCGCCCATATCGTTTGACGAGGTCGACCGTCTCGACGGCGGCGACGTCCGGCGTGACGGTCGCGGGGACTGCCATGGCCGGTCGGCCCTCGAGCGCCTAGGACTCCTCGGAGTCGCCTTCGGCCTCGCCGCCCTCGGCGGCACCTTCGGCGCCCGGCTCGGCGCCCTCTTCCTCCTCGACCGCCTCGACGATCGGGGCCTCCTCGACGCGCGGCGGCTGCATCCGGAGCACGACCTCGTTCGGATCGGTCACCAGCGTGACGCGCTCGGGCAGCGCCAGCTCGCCGGCGCGGACGACGTCGTCGAAGGTCTCCAGGCCGCTGATATCGGCCTCGAAGCTCTGCGGCAGGTCGGCCGGCAGGGCGCGGACCTTGACGCTGTCGAGCGAGTGGAGGAGCGTGCCGCCGAGCTTCTCGACAGCGAACGACTCCCCGGTCGCGACGACCGGCACGTCGACCGTCATCTCCTCGGTCATCTTCACCACGTAGAAGTCGACGTGGACCGCATTGCGCTTGACCGGATGCTCGGCGATGGCATGGACGAGCACCGGGCGCGGCTTGCCGCCGTCGACGGTCAGGTCGAGCAGCGTGTTGCGGCCATGGTGCCGCCGGACGTCGTCGAAGGCGCGGGCGTCGAGCTGGATCGACTCGGAGGCGTCGCCGTGTCCGTAGACGACGGCCGGCAGGATGCCCTCGCGGCGCAGGTCGGCGACCTTCTTGCCGAGGATGACGCGGCGCTGCGCGACGAGTTCGGGTCGGGTGCTCACGGTGGTCGGGACCTCACGGGGCATCGCGGGGCGGCCATCGAGCCGCGCGCGGGAATCGGTGAACTGGAGGCCGGATGGTACCAGATGGTCCCCGATGTACCATGCGCCGCGACCATGGCTGCGACCATCCTGATCGTCGAGGACGAACACGCCGTCGCTCGCGGCGTCGAGTATGCGCTCCAGCAGGAGGGCTACGACGTGACGCTCGCGCGGAGCGGCGACGAGGGCCTCGAGTTCGCGACCCAGAAGGCACCCGACCTGATCATCCTTGACGTCCGCCTGCCGGGCATGGATGGCTTCGAGGTGTTGCGTCGCATGCGAGCGGCCGGATCGCGAGCACCGGTCCTCTTCCTGACCGCCCGCGATGACGAGGTCGACAAGATCATCGGCCTCGAGATCGGCGCCGACGACTACATGACCAAGCCATTCAGCCTGCGCGAGCTGATGAGCCGCATCAAGGCCCTCCTGCGGCGGGCATACGGCGACCTGGCCGATGCCGGCGGCGGGCGGATGATCCGCCATCGCGACCTGGTCATCGACCTCGAACGCCGGCGCGTCCAGCGCGGCGACCGACGCGTCGCGCTGACGGCCACCGAGTTCGACCTCCTGCGCCACCTCGCGTCGCGGCCCGGCCGCGTCTACACGCGCGGCGAACTGCTCGAGCTCATCCGTGACTACGACGCCCTGGACCAGGACGAGAAGACCATCAACGTGCACATCAGCCACCTGCGCGAGAAGCTCGAGGACGACCAGGCCGACCCGGTCTTCATCCTGACCGTGCGCGGCGTGGGCTACGCCTTCGCCGAGCGCTGAGGCGCCCGGTCCGTGCGCGCACTCGTGCCACGGACGCTGCGAGCGCGGCTGACGCTCGCCTTCGCGGCGGTCGTCATCATCGCCCTCGCGCTCGTGCTCATCTCGCTGCCACGTCTGCTCGACGAGTACTTCGTGCAACAGGAGGAGAAGAACCTGGCCGCGCGGGCACAGACGATGAGCGTCCTCATCCAGGTCCAGCTGCGCGACAGCCTCGAGCTCGGGAGCGACGATCCAAAGGCCGTGGTGGCGCCCTCCGATCCGCTGCGCGCTTCGGCCTGGACGCTCGTCGCGCTGGGACGACCCGACGACGAGGACGGCACGCTCCATCGGCTGACCGAGCTGGTCGCCCAGTCGGACGTCGTGCTCACCCTGTCCGAGGCGCCGACGCAGCCGCTGCCGACCATCGAGACCTGGGACGTGCCATTGACAACGGCCGCGAGTCAGCCCGGCCAGGCCCGCGACGCGATCATCGGCACGACGACGACCTTCCTCGTCCGTGACCCCGCCTGGTCACAGTTCGAAGGCCGCGTGCCGGAGCGCCTGTTCACACTCCGGCTGTCGCAGCCGTACACCTATCGGCTGCAGACCATCGGCAACCTCGTCGGCGTGCTCATCGTCGCCGCCAGCGCCGCGCTGCTCGTGGCGGTCGTCGTCTCGGCCATCTTCGCCGATCGCCTGACGGTGCCCATCCGGCGGCTCACGCGAGCGTCGCGGGCGCTCGGCGAGGGCGACTTCACGGCCCGCGTCGAGGAGCGCGACGATGGCGCTCCAGAGGTCACGGAGCTGGCCCATGCCTTCAATCGCATGGCTGAGCGGCTCGAGGAGTCGGTCACCTTCATCCGCCGCGATCGCGACCGAAGTCGCGACTTCCTGGCCGATGTCAGCCACGAGCTGCGCACGCCCATCGCCGCCCTGCGCACGTTCAACGAGCTGCTTCGCGAGGGCGCCGTCGACGAGCCTGCCACGCGTGACGAGTTCCTGGCCTCCAGCCAGCAGCAGATCGACCGCCTCGACTGGCTGTCGACCAACCTGCTCGAGCTGTCCAAGCTCGACTCCGGCCTCGTGGCGCTGGAGCTCCGGCCGGACGACCTGCGCGCCGTGATCGAGAGTGCCCGTTCGCAGGCCGAGCCGGCCGCGAAGCGCAAGGGCGTCGCGCTCGTCGCCGAGCTACCGCCGGCGCCGGTCCGCCAGCGCCATGACCCGCGGCGCATCGGCCAGGTGCTGACCAACCTCATCTCGAACGCGCTGCGCTTCACGCCCCGTGGTGGCACGGTCACGGTCAGCCTGGCGTCGACAGCGGACGGCGCCGAGATCGTCGTCGCCGATACCGGCGTGGGCATCAGCGCCGACGAGCTGCCCTACGTGTTCGACCGGTTCTACCGCGGCACCCGCGCCAACGAGGAGCGCGGCGCTGGCTCCGGGCTCGGGCTCTCGATCGTGCGGTCCATCGTCGAGATGCACGGCGGCAGCGTGTCCATCGAGTCGGTGCTCGGCGCCGGCACGCGCGTCGCCGTCAGCCTGCCGCGCGACATGACGGTATCTTCACCGGCCGGAGTCCAGGACTGAACCGAGCCGGGTCATGCTCTGCGACCCGCGGGCAGCCCGCCATCCGCCCGGCGACTTCCGGAGTCTTGTATCGATGACCACCCCAGAGCAGCCAGGCCAGCCGCCCATCGCCCCGGCGACGGGCAGCACCGGTGTCACACCGCCGGCCTCACCAGTCAGTCCGACCTACTCGCCCGTCGCTGAACCGAGCCGCCCGCAGTGGGCCGCTCCGCCGCCGAACCCGGCCACGCCCGATCACTGGCTCGAGCCGGTCGTCGCGAGCGGCGATGCCAGGTCGACCGACGCCGGCGGCGCACAGCGCGACGGCGCTCGCCCTCGCTCGCTCGTCGGGCCGCTGCTGGCCGTGGCGCTCGTGGCCGCGCTCATCACCTCGTTCGGGCAGTACCTCGTCTTCCAGGCCGCCGGCGCGTTCGCGCCAGCTGCCAGCCCGGCCGCGGTCACCGGTCAGCCCGTCTCCCAGACGTCCGTCCAGCTGGACGAGGAGTCGGCCGTCATCCGTGCCGCAGCCGCCGTGAGCCCGGCCATCGTGACCATCACGTCGCGCACGGGGGACCTCGCTGACACGACCGAGAGCGATCCCTTCTCCCTGCCGGCGACGGGCGTCGGCTCGGGCATCATCTACGACGCCGCGGGGTGGATCCTCACCAACCGCCACGTCGTCGCCGGCTCCGACTCGGTGACCGTCAAGCTCAAGGACGGGCGCGAGTTCGAGGGCTCGACCTACGGCATCGACACGCTGACCGACCTGGCCATCGTCAGGATCGAGGGCAGCGATCTGCCGGTGGCGCCACTGGGCGACTCGACGACGCTCGAGATCGGCCAGCTGGCCATCGCCATCGGCAGCCCGCTGGGTGACTTCGAGAACAGCGTCACGACCGGCGTCGTGAGCGCGACGGGGCGGGCCATCACCGTCAACGACGAGGCGACCGGTCAGCCCCGCCGCCTGCGCAACCTCATCCAGACGGACGCTGCCATCAACCCCGGCAACTCGGGCGGCGCGTTGCTCGACTCGCTGGGGCAGGTCATCGGCGTCAACACGGCGGTGGCCGGCAGTGCCCAGGGCATCGGCTTCGCCATCCCCATCGAGATCGCCAAGCCACTCCTCCGCCAGGCGCTCGCCGGCGAGCCGCTCTCGCGACCGTTCATCGGGATCAGCTACACGTCGGTCACGCCGACCGTCCAGCGGGCCTCGAACCTGCCCATCGACTACGGCGCCTGGGTCTCGGGCGACGGCGGCACGGAGGGCGTCCGCGCCGGGGGCCCGGCGGCCGCGGCCGGTGTCGAGAACGGGGACATCATCACGGAGATCGAAGGCCAGCGGATCGATGCCGGCCACTCGCTCGAGGACGTCCTCGTGCGCTACAGGCCGGGCGATGTGATCACGCTGAGCGTCCTGCGCGACGGCGCGACGGTCGAGCTCGAGGTCACGCTGGGGACGCGGCCGGCCGACCTGGAGTAGCGATCTCCGGGCCGGTGGCCCGGCCGAATGGAAGCGTCGTCGCGGGCCTCCCACCCGCTGCGGCTCGAACCCCGCGACTGGGGGAACCACTCGAGGCGCCGTCGCGACACGGCGCCTCGAGCGTCATCCCGGCGTCGGACGCCGGCGTCGGCGCCTCGTCGTCGTGGATCGCGTGCGTCGGATCTCGACCTCGGCATGATCGAGCGTGCCGCCCACGGGCACGCGCAGTTTGCGGACCCGGACGACGACCTCGTCGACCGGATGCGCCACCAGGATCTCGTGGGCGATGCCTTCGGCGATCGTCTCGAGCAGCCGGAAGTTCGTCGCCTCGACCAGATCCCGGCAGAGCTCGAAGACCTGGCCGTAGTCGACCGTCTTGGCGATGTCGTCATCGGACCCGGCCGGCTGGAGGTCGAGATGCAGCTCGACATCGACCTCGATGGGTTGCGGTGTCGCCCGCTCCTCGTCGGAGACACCATGGCGGCCCTCGAAGCGCATGGCGCTGAGCACGATCCGGTCCGTCATCGTGAGGGCTCCTGGCTGGCTGGCCTGGCGGCTCGGGCGTCGGCACGGACCACGGCATCGGCCATGCGCGCGGCACGCAGGTTCGCGCGCACGTCGTGGACTCGGACGATGTCGACACCGGCCGCGACGCCGAGGACGGTCGTGGCGATCGTCCCTTCCAGCCGCTCGGCGGCAGGCAGATCGAGGACACGGCCGACGGTCGACTTGCGGCTGGCACCCAGCATGACGGGCCGGCCGAGGACGCGCAGGGCGGCGAGGTCATGCAGCAGCGCCAGGTTCTGCTCAGCGGTCTTGCCGAAGCCGATGCCCGGATCGACGATGCATCGCTCCCAGGACAGCCCCGCGGCGACCGCCCGCTCGATGGCGCGGGCGAGGTCGGCGATGACCTCGCCGATGACGCTCCGATAGCGCGCCTCGGCGCGATCGTGCATCAGGATGACGGGCACGCCGTGCTCGGCAGCGACGCGAAAGAGCTCGTCCGAAGGCTCGGTCACGGCGGCCACGTCGTTGACCATCGCCGCGCCGGCCGCGAGGGCCGCCGCCGCGACGCCGGCATCGCGGGTGTCGACGCTGATCGGCAGCCCCGGCCGGGCGGCATGGAGGGCGGTGATGCCGTCCACCAGCCGGCGTCGCTGCTCGGCGGCGTCGACCGCCTGGTGACCGGGCCGCGTCGACTCGCCGCCGACGTCGACGATGTCGGCACCCTCGTCGGCCATCGTGCTGCCCGCTGCCAGGACGGCCTGGGCCAGGGTCGTCGTCGATGAGGCGTCGCTCGCGCTCGAGGCCAGCCCATCGCCACTGAAGGAATCGGGCGTCGCGTTGACGATGCCCATCACGTATGTCCGCTCGCCCCACGCGAAGCGCCGGCCGCCGATGTCGAGGGCGTCGGGCGGGTCGGGCGGCAGCCCGACCTCCGCGCCGACCGGCAGGCTCACGAAGGGCGTCGCGTCGGCCATCCCGTGTTCAGCGCCTCCCCGTCGGTTCGTGGTCCTCGGTCACCAGTCGGCCACGGACGGCCCCGATGAGGTACAGCGAGCCGACCACGATGAGCGGCCCGTCGGCCTCACGCGCCGCCATGATCGCTGCCCCGAGCGCGTCTTCCAGGCCGGCCGCCGTGACCGTCGACCCGGACTGGCCCTCACGACTCCACCGCGACCGCCAGGCCACGGCCAGATCGTCTGCCGGCAGCGCCCGCGCCGCATCGACCTGGGTCGTGATGATACGCGCGCCGCTCAGGGCGGCCGATGCGACGAGCGGACCGAGGATGCCGTCGACATCCTTGTCGCCCATGAGTCCGAGGAGCAGCGTCGGCCGGCCGGGCGAGAGGTGATCGCGGAGCTCGTCGAGCGCGGCCACGAAGGCGGCCATGCCGGCCGGGTTGTGGGCCCCGTCGAGCAACACATCCGGGCGTCCGGGCACCGGCGCGTCGAGCATCGCCGGCCGCACTCGGCCGTCGTCGTCGAGCGCGAGCAGCTCGAGCCGCCCCGGCCACCGAGCACCGCCCAGCCCCTGGCGGATCTCGTCGGCGGTCGCGTCGGCGATGCCGGCCCGGCGGAGCGCGTCGAGCGTGGCCAGGGCGACCGCGGCATTGCCGGCCTGGTGGCGCCCGAGGAGCCCGACGCGGACTGCGCCAAGGTCGGGCAGGGCGACCGTCAGACCGCCGCGATCCATGCCCAGCACGGCCGGCAGGGCGACCTCGTGGAGCGCCACGCCCAGCCGCCGGGCACGTCTGCGGATGGCGACCAGGCCGTCGCCCGCGGCACCGGTCACGGCCAGATCGCCCCGCTTGATGATGGCCGCCTTCTCCCTGCCGATGGCTGCTTCGGTCGGCCCGAGGTGCTCGACGTGGTCGAGGGCCACGTTCGTGATCGCGGCCACCCCGCCGTCCCAGGCGTTCGTCGCGTCGAGCCGGCCACCGAGGCCGACCTCGACGACGGCGACGTCGACCGCCGCGCTGGCGAAGGCGAGGAAGGCCGCCGCCGTGAGGATCTCGAACTCCGTCGCCGGCGCGGTGGCTCGCGACACTCGTTCGTCGGCCGCGATGGCCGCCTGGAGCGCAGCCGCGAAGTCGGCCGGCGCCAGCAGCCGACCGTCGACCACGATGCGCTCGCGGTAGTCCACGAGGTGAGGCTTGGGGGTCTGGCCGACCGACCGGCCACCGGCCAGGAGGACCGCGCCGACCATCGCCTGGACGCTGCCCTTGCCGTTCGTGCCGCCGATGAGCGCCCCGCGAAGGCCCGACTCCGGCGAGCCCAGCTCATGCAGCAGGGCGCGGATGCGGCCTAGGCCGAGGCGGACGCCGAAGCGGCCCCGAGCCTGGAGGGCGGCGACCGCGTCATCGAGCGAGAGCGCCTTCGGTGGCACGACCATGGCCGGTTCGTCGCCCGGCGGACGCCTCGTCACGAGGTCAGCTGCGCGTCAGGTCGTCCTCGTAGAAGACGCACTGGTTGAAGCGCGGCGAGAGGCAGATGTCCGCCACATAGCCCTGCTCCAGGTGGACCCCGCCACGCAGCTGACAGCGGCTGACGGTCGCGTCCTGCCGCATGAGCGCCTTGAGCAGATGCGGCGCCTGGATGGGGATGGCGCCACGCAAGCCGGTCATGTAGAAGTGCGGGCAGACGTTGCGCCGCAGGTTGGGCAACCCGAAGCCGGTGCGCTGCACCATCGGCAGCGACTCGACCGTCCGGACGGGCAGCAACCCGAGCGCGGTCGGGGTGGCGCGCGCGATGGGTCCCGGCGGAGGTGGTGGCGGGCGGCGACGGCCGAGCTGACCGGGTGACGGCGCTGGCCGACGGGCCGATGACTCCATCCAACCTCCCTCGATCCCCCCGAACCGACGGCCCACAGGGTACACCGCACGCTGGCCGCGCAGCGCCGTGCGAGAATGGCCGACGCATGACCGCCAGCAAGCGTCCGCGCCGCGTGGACCACCGCGCCGCTTCGGTCCGCCGCCAGCAGCCGCCGGTCGCTCGACGGTCGCCCATCCAGGGTCGCTACGCCCCCCCGAGCGCCGAACGGTTGACCCGCCACCGAAAGGTCGAGGCCGCCGGCGCACTGCCATCCGCCGCCCGGGCGGCCCTGTTCGTGGCCGTCATCGCTCTCGCCGGCGCGTTCGCCCTCGTGGCGACCGGTGCCATAGGCTCGGCGGTGGCCGGGCTGGGCGGCTCCGTCGGCGGTCTCATCGGCGATCTGACCGGCTCGCCGACACCGGCCGTGACCGAGCTCACCGCTCCCGACGCCGCGCCGCGCCTCGAGGAGCCCGACGTGCCCTACACGGCCAACGACGCCTGGGACCTCCGTGGCTTGCTGCCCAGCGGGGTCGCCGGCTCGAGCGAGTTCACGCTGCGCATCTATGTCGGTGACGAGCAGGTCGACGAGGTGCCTGTGCCGCCGACGGCCGACTTCCTGGTCGCCGCGGTGCCGCTCGTCGAGGGTGTCAACGAGATCGCCGCGGCCGTCGTCGGGCCGGACGGCGAGGGTCCGCGGTCGGTGCCCATCGTGGTGACCCTCGACACCGAGGATCCGGCCCTGACCATCTCGGCACCCAAGAGCGACTCCCGGGTCAAGCCCGCGGTCAAGGTCGTGACCGTGAAGGGCAAGACGCAAGCCGGCGCCACGGTCTCCGTCCGCAACGGCAATACCGGTGGCTCGGCGAGCGTGGAGGCCGGCGATGGTGGCGCGTTCGAGGTCGAGATCGGCATCGCCGACGGGACGAATGCACTGACCATCACGGCGGCCGATCCGGCCGGCAACGAGACGACCAAGGCGGTCTCCATCCTGCGCGGCAGCGGCAAGCTGACGGCGCGCGTGGCGGTCAGCCCGGAGCGCGTCAAGGCGTCGCGCCTGCCCGAGCCCCTGACCGTCCGCGCGGTCGTCGCCGACGTGGGCGGCAAGCGTGTGCCGCGGGCGACGGTCGTGTTCAGCCTCTCACCGCCAGGCCAGCCGACGTCGACCTACACGACCGAGACGAACGCCAGCGGCGTCGCGCTCTGGCGGCTCACGCTGCCCAAGGCCGGCACCGTCAAGGGCGCCGGCCTGGTGACCGTGGCGGTCACGCTCCGGGACGGCCGCAAGGTCTCCGGATCGAACGCTTTCGAGGTCTACTGACCGTCAGCCCCGCCGGGGCGCCACCTCGAACAGCTCGGACCGGCTGGCGTCACCCGCCGGCACGAGCAGCTGGCGATCCTCCCAGCAGGCGCGGATCTCGTCGGCCCGCACGATGGCCAGCTTGGGGTCTGCGCCGCAGATGCCGCTGGTGCCGGCGACCGGACGGCGGTAGTGGGTGCACGACGAGCAGGTCGTCGAAGAGCGCGAACAGACCCAACACCGGTCGGCCTCCGGCTGGGGCGTGCCGCAATGCGGGCAGCGCCAGTTCGCCATGGCGCGGAGTGTAGCTGCCGATGCAAGCCCCTGCGCGGCTGCAACCGTGCGTGGAGCACCCCGTGGGACGCTCCTCCATCACGAACGCCCGTTCGATGGCTGGTCCACGATGGTCACGACCACCGTGCCGCGAGCCAGGTCGCGATCGACGGAGGCCGACCCCTACGGCGGGCAGGTCGCCAGAGTGACCGGGTCGTAGACGACGAGATCGATGCGCGAGCCCGGTGGCTCCTCGGCGCCCGGTGCCGGGTCCTGCTCGCCCACTGGCATGGTCGTATCGAAGCCCGGCGGGCTGATCACGGTGCCGAGCGTGAAGCCGTCGCCCTCGAGCTGGGCCTTTGCGTCGGAGAACGCCAGGCAGCGGTAGTCGCCGACGGTCAGGTCCGCCACCGGGGTCGCCGTCGGTTCGGGCGTCGGCTCCGGTGTCGGGGGCGCCGTGGGCTGCTCGGTCGGCTCCGGGCCGCTCGAGATGACGTAGTCGACCGGCGTGCCGGCGGCCACGATGATGCCCGCCTGCGGTGACTGCGAGACGATCTGACCTTCGGGCACGGAGTCGCTGAAGGCCTCGGTCGCGGTGCCCGGCGTCAGGCCATCCTGGATGAGCAGGGCGATGGCCGCCGGCTCGGTCTGGCCGACCAGGACGGGTACGGCCACGTCGCCCGGTCCGGCCACGATGGTCACCACGACCTGACCGCCGACGGGCAGCTCGGTGTCGGCCTCGGGATCCTGTTCGACGACCGTGCCGGGTGCCCGCTCGGCGTCTTCGACCGTTTCGGAGGCGACGACCATGACCAGGCCGACGCCTTCGATGGCCGTCTTGGCCTCGTCCACCGGCAGGTCGATGACGTTGGGAACGACGACGAGCTCGGCTGATGCCGACGGCGACGGGCTCTCCCCGCCGCGACCGTCACCCAGGCCACCCATCAGGAAGAAGAAGACCACGGCGCCGGCGAGGATCAGGATGCCCAGCCCGAGGATGGCGGCCATCCACGTCCAGCGGTCGTCGCCCTCGTCGCCCTCGTCGAAGTCGTCGTCACCGCCAGGCGGACCGGACGCGACGCCGACGGCCGGTGAGACGATCGTCGGGTCGGCCATCGGCGTGGCCATCGCAGCACCCGCGGCGACGCCGGCGGCGACGGCGACGGCCGGCCCGGCGACGCCGGACTGTAGCGTCGAGAGGAACTGGCCCAACGCGTCGGAAAAGGCGCCGGCCGAACCGAAGCGCTGCGCCGGATCACGCGCGAGCGCCTTCTTGACGATGGAGTCGAGGGCCGGGTTGACATCGGCGCGGATCGACGACGGCGCGGGTGGGTCTTCGGTCAGGCGAGCCATGGCCACGGCGCCGGCCGTGTCTCCGGTCCAGACCGGTCGGCCGGTGAGCATCTCGGACAGCACGAGCCCAAGCGCGTAGATGTCGGTCGCGGCACCGACCGCCTCGCCGCGGGCCTGTTCGGGGCTCAGATAGCGGACGCTGCCGAGCGTCTGCCCGGGCAGCGTCAGCTGGGCCTCGGAGAGCGCTCGGGCGATGCCGAAGTCGGCGACCTTGACCTGACCGGCGACGCTCACGAGCACGTTCGACGGCTTCACATCGCGGTGGACGATGCCCATCGCGTGGGCGGCCGCCAGGCCGTCGGCGACCTGCATCGCGATGCGCGCCGCGGCCGCGGAGGGCACGAAGCCGCGATCGCGCAGGATCTCGCCCAGATCCTGTCCGTCGACGTACTCCATGACGATGTAGGGGCCGGCATCGTCGGTGCCGTAGTCGTAGACCTGGACGACGTTGGGATGGGAGAGCGAGGCGGCCGCGTTGGCCTCCTGCTTGAAGCGCGCCACGAACGCCGCGTCACGACCGTATTCGGGGCGCAGGACCTTGATGGCGACGTCCCGCTCGAGCTTCGTGTCGTGACCCAGGAAGATGGTCGCCATGCCGCCTTCACCGAGCAACTCGGTCAGGCGGTAGCGGTCACCCAGCAGCTCTCCGATCTGCGGCACGTGCTCCCTCGCGGCTCAGTGCAGGTCGAGCCCGGCGAGGTAGCGCCGGAACCCGGGGCCGATCTCCGGTCGTTCGAGCGCCAGCTCGACGGAGGCCTGCAACCAGCCCATGGTCGTGCCTGCATCGTAGCGCACCCCTTCGAAGGCATAGCCGTACACGGACTGCTCCTGCATCAGCGCCTGGATGGCGTCCGTGAGCTGGATCTCGCCACCCGCCCCACGCGGTGTCTGCTCCAGCTTCTCGAAGATCTTGGGCGTCAGGACGTAGCGCCCGATGACCGCCAGGTCGCTCGGCGCGACGTCCGGGTCGGGCTTCTCGACCAGCCCGCGGAGTTGGTGGAGGCGGGCGTCACCATGATCGTCGCCATCGGGATCGGGGTCGATGACACCGTATCGGCCGGTCTCCTCGTGGGGCACGCGCATGACGGCGACCGTCGAGGCGTGCGTCTCCTGGTACGCGTGGATGAGCTGGCCGACACACGGCCGCTCGGCGACGACGACGTCGTCCGAGAGGATGACCGCGAACGGCTCGTGGCCGACC
The DNA here is from genome assembly GCA_036559965.1 of Candidatus Limnocylindrales bacterium. GTDB lineage: Bacteria > Chloroflexota > Limnocylindria > Limnocylindrales > CSP1-4 > CSP1-4. Next base: position 16,505 of record DATBSD010000137.1, on the reverse strand, counting down.
AGCTCGCGGGCCACGAGCACCGCGTGGCCGAGGCCGAGCTGCTCCTTCTGGCGCACGTAGCTGACCTGCGCCAGATCGCTGATGTGTCGGACGCGCCGGAGCATCTCGATCTCGCCACGCGCCTCGAGCAGGTGCTCGAGCTCGTAGGACGTGTCGAAGTGGTCCTCGATGGCCCGCTTCTGGCTGCTGGTCACGATGATGACCTGCTCGATGCCGGCGCTGACCGCCTCCTCGACGGCGTACTGGATGACCGGCTTGTCGACGAGCGGCAGCATCTCCTTGGGCTGAGCCTTCGTCGCTGGCAGGAATCGCGTGCCCCAGCCAGCGGCCGGGAAGACGGCTTTGCGGACGCGCATCGGACCTCGTTGGCGGGCGCTGGCTGGTGATGACGGACGGGCGCGGTGCCGGTGGGGACGGCCGGACGGCTGCCCCGGCGGGCCGCAGTATACCGTCGCCTTCGGGACGACCCGCAGCGGCTCGCCGCTCAGCCGCTCCCCGGCGGGGCCGTCGCCGGGCGACCGACGGCACCCGTGACGCCCAGGCTGCGACGCTCGACGATAACGGCCGCCGCGAGCACCAGCGCGCCGCCGACGAGCTGCATCGGCGCCAGACCCTCGTCCAGGATGACGAAGGCCAGGAGCGTCGCGACGACCGGCTCGAGGAGCATGAGGATCGACGTCCGCACGCCACCGACGATGCGCAGGCCGGCCGTGAACAGGACGACCGGCACGGCCGCGCCGAGCGTGCCCGCGAGCAGCAGCAGGGGCCATAGGTCGGGCTCCTCGAAGGGCAGGGCCACGATCGCCAGCTGTCCAGCGACGACCGCCAGCACGAGGTACCAGGCCTCGGACACGACGAGCACGGCGAGCGTCGCCTGACGTGCCGGCAGGGCGAGATAGCCGTCTCGGGCGGCGAAGATGTAGACGACGTTGAGGCAGGCCGCGACGAGGACGATGGCGAAGCCCAGCAGGTCGACGCCGGGCGAGCCGGCCGGTGAGACCTGGCCGAGGACGACCAGGGCCATCCCGAGCATGGCCAGCGCGAGGGCGCCGACGCGTACCGCGTCGAGGCGCTCGCGCCCGGTGGCCACGACGGCCACGGCGACGATGACCGGGTAGACGTAGAAGCCGAGCATCGCCAGGGCGACGCTGATGCGCTCGAAGGCGATGAACACGGCCAAGTTCATGAGCGCGCTGGCCGTGCCCGCGACGCCGATCATCAGCCACTGCCGGCGGGGCACACCGCGCAGGCCGAGCAGCGGCTGCCCGGCGCGCCCGATGACGATGAGCAGGGCGGCCAGCGAGACGGCCCCGAACAAGGCGCGCCAGACGACGAAGCCGAGCGGTGTCAGGCCGTCGGCGTAGGCGACGCGCGAGATCGGACCCAGGGTCGCGAAGCACGCCGCCGACGCGACCACGAGCAGCGACCCGACGACGGCGCTCCGATCGGTCGCCTCGACCGATGGCTCGCCGCGCTCAGCGGCCGTCGCCGCCCTCAGCGAGCGGCACCGGCTCGTGGCGCTGGCCGCGGATGACGATGCCCGTGAAGGGCACCCGCACGACCCGGAAGACCTCGATCGAGACGAGGAAGCCGGCGAACAGGAAGAGCACGCCGAGGAACTTGCCGAGCTGGAACCAGGCCGTCGAATCGAGACGGTTGAGGCTGTCGGTCAGGCTCGGGATGAACGCGCCGATGGCGATGAGGATGGTCGCCGGCACGCGACTGTTGATGTGCCGCTCACGGATGGCTCGCCAGGTGGCCGGCAGCGAGAACACGAAGTTGACCGCGATGGCGATGGGCGCGATGCATAGGTTGAACAGGAACTCGTCGAACTTCTGCTCGGGGTCGAGCGAGTACGCGAGCAACCGCCGCTTGGGCATGAACACGTAGGTCGAGAAGATGGCTCCGAAGATGAGCGCCAGGCCGCCGGTCACGTTCATGAACGGCGTGAGCAGCCGGAGCGTGCCCGGATAGAGGTCGGCGACCGGCACGTCGGTCGCCGGATCGACCGCAAAGCCGGGCGGCGGCAGCGTGACGCCGGCCATGAGCACGAGGCTGAGCACCGTCACTCCGACGACCGCCAGCGCGGCCAGCCGTGGCCAGTGCTCGTCGACGAAGTAGGTCTCGATGGCGATTGCCAGCGCGAGCGCGACGGCGGCGATGACGTAGACGACGGCCGAGCTGCCGGCGTCAGGGTAGTCGTAGCGCCGCTGCGTCAGGAACGTGAACAGTCCCGCGAGCAGCAGTGCGAGTGCGAACGCGTAGCCGAAGCGGGTGCGACCGAGCAGGTAGGCCGTCCCGAGCCCCAGCCAGCCGGCCGTCCAGACCGCGCCGGTCAGGTACCAGGTGCGGTAGAGCGCCTCGTTCCAGCCACCGGCGATGGCCAGTGCCTCGCACCCCGCGGCCAGGCCGTAGAAGAGCATGCCCGCGGCCCACACGATCTGGAAGCCCTGCCGACGCTCCCACCATTGGTCGACGAGGGCGAGCGCGAAGACGAGCGCCAGGACGGCCGTGGCTCCCGTGAGCATGAGCGCCGCCTGCATGGTGCCCGATCGTCAGGTCGGACGGAACTCGTGCGCCTCGCGGTGCTCGCCGTCGCACAGGCCCCAGCGGATCGACGGACCGGGGATGGCGATCGGCCGCATGAGCTCGCGGACGGTGGCCAGCTCACAGGCGACGTAGCCGCGCGCTGTCGCCCACGCCCAGAAGCACGCCGGCTGGGCGTGGAACTGATGCGGCCCGGGGTTGATGGCCACGCTCGTGGACCAGCTCGGCGGGCTCTCGACGGCCACGGCATCCATGATCGAGACGCGGAACGGCGTGATGTCGATCGGGCGACCGCAGCCGGCACAGACGGTCGCGTCGATGTCGCTGAAGACGGTCGCGATGCGGATGCCCTGGATGGCCCCGCCCCGGAAGGTCCTGCCCATGGCGGCGATTGTAGCCAGTCGGGTGGTGGTACCCCCAACCGGATTCGAACCGGTGATCTCCACCTTGAAAGGGTGGCGTCCTAGGCCTCTAGACGATGGGGGCGCGACGGCCGGCCGAGTATAGCGAAGGGCCTGCCTTCAGCCGCTCGTGGCCGAGCCCCAGACCATGGCCAGGACGACGGCCGCTGCCAGGCAGCCGGCCGCCGCCACGACCGCCGCACCGCCACCCAGCGCCGCCCAGAACGCCCGAGCCGAGCGACCATCGCGGCCGGCCTGGACGATGGTCACGACACAGGCGACCGCGAGGGCGCCGAACGTCAGCCCGAGCACGGCCAGGCCGGCGGCGAGGATGGGGATCTGGCTCGCGGTCCGATTGACGAGGCCGTAGCCGATGAGCACGAGCGAGCCGCCCATGGCGAGGACGACGACGACCCGGAAGGGCGTCACGATGCGGCGTCGCTGCGCCTGGCGGAGGAGTGGCGGCGGCGCCTGGCGTACGGGCTGCGGGGTAGTCACGGCGACCGGGAGCGGTGGAAGACGGCGACCTTGTGCTCGAGGCGCGGCCGCCGGAGCGCGGCCACGACCGGCCCGGCGGTGACCGGAAAGAGCGCCTCGAGCAGGTGTGCCGCAGCTGCGAGATCGGGGAACGCCCAGTGGCAGTGGAGGGTGCGGACGCCGAAACCGGCCGTCAGCATCGGCCCTCGGCGATCGGTGGCGGCGATGAGCGCCGCATCCCGTGCCGGGTCCGCGACCAGCGCGCGGATGTCATCGCGCCCGTAGTCCTCGACGAGCAGCAAGCGACCGTCCGGCCGCAGGACACGCTCGAGGGCGCGCAGCGTGGCCGGCTCGGCGGCCGGCCCGAGGCCGAGGCCGCTCCAGCAGCCGACGAGCACATCGGCCGAGGCGGCAGGCAGGGCCGCGACGTCGAGGCCGCCGGTGGCGCGCACGCGGGCGCCGCGCGACTCGAGGTCGGCCTGACGCCGACCACCATCACCGTCGAGCAGGACCACGTCACGCTCGGCCACTGGCCCCAGCGCTGCGATGGCCCGCCCGACCTTGCCGTCGAGGTCGAAGACGAGGGCCAGCGCGGACGTCAGCGCTGGGTCGGTGAGGCTGATGGGGAGGTCCACGGCGGGCGGAGTATAGCGAGCAGCCGGTCTCGCACCCGAACCCGAGCCGACCGTCTGCGAGCGTCGGGACGATGGTCCTATCGACGCTCCTCGCGGGCGCCACCCAGACTGGGCAACAAGTGGCAACAACGCGTCATCAACAGTGTCACAGCGTCAGCAAGGTGCGATGAGGACGATGAACGGGCCCGCCGTCGGGGGCGGCCATGACGACTGGATCGGCATCGAGGATGCCGCCGCATACCTCGCGATCCCCGTCCGGACGCTCTATCGGCTCGCCCAACGAGGTCAGGTGCCGGCCTCCAAGGTCGGCCGGACGTGGCGCTTCAAGCGGACCATCCTCGACGACCACCTGGCGGCGACGGCCGGTCGGCCGCCGGACGCGCGCAGCGAGGAGGGATCCGGCGGTCCTCCCGACCATGCCCCGCTCGGCGAGCTGAGCGAGCTCGCCGACCTGTCGGCCGAGCTGGCCGGGCTGCTTGACGTCGAAGCCATCACCGGCCTCGTGACGGAGCGCCTGCGCGACGTCATGGACGCCGACGTCGTGGCCATCTTCGAGCCGGCGATGCGCGACGGCCGACGTGTGCTCGTGCCGCTGGCCACGGCCGGCACGGTCAGCCTGGCACCCGACTACATCATCCCGGCCGACGGCGCTCCGCGCCTCGATCGGGTGCTCGTGGATCGCCGACCGGTGGTCATCGACGACCTGCCTGGCGACGCCATCGTCGGCGACGTGGTCGTGCCGACGCACGGCGCCCGCTCGATCCTGCTGGTGCCCCTCGTCGCCGAGGCCGAGGGCATCGGCATGCTCGCCATCGCCTCGCTCCGCCCGCGCCACTTCTCGGCCCTCGAGATCGACCGCGTCATGGCCATCGGCGGTCAGACCGGCACGGCCCTCACGAACGCCCGGCTGCTGGCCACCAGCCGGCGCTGGAGCGAGCACCTGGAGGGCATCGAGGCACTCTCCCGTCAGCTCAACCGCTCGCGGGACGTGCGCGGCGTCGGCGAGACCGTGGCCGACAAGATCGGCGACATCATCGACTACGACGGCCTGCGCTTCTACGTCCTCCAGCCGGACGGCGAGACGCTCGAGGCGATCGCGCTCAAGTCGCGCGTCGAGTACTACGCCAACGAGACACCGGAGCTTGTCGTGCTCAAGCTCGGCGAGGGCCTCGGCGGCACCATCGCGCTCGCGCGCCAGGCCGAGATCGTGGCCGACGTCCTGGCCGACCCGCGGATGCAGGACATCGAGGGCAGCGACGACATCGACGAATCGATGATCGTCGTGCCCATGGTCTTCGAGGAGCGCGTCCTGGGCGTCATCGAGCTCTCGCGCCTCGGCTGCCACGCCTTCGAGCCCGAAGATCTGCGCCTGATGCAGATCCTCGGCGCCCAGGCGGCCGTGGCACTCGAGAACGCGGCCCGGCTCGAGGAGCTCGAGCGCCGCAGCCAGCTGCTCGAGCACCAGCTCGAGGGCGAGCGGCTGCTCCTGGGCGTGACCGAGCGACTGCTCCAGACGCGCGAGCTCGACGCGACGTTCGAGGCCATCGCCGAGACGCTCGAGACCGTGCTGCCGTATGACACGCTGACGATCTATCGGGTCGACGAGGCGGCCGGCCTGCTCGTGCCGGTCCTCGCCCGCGACCAGTTCGCGGACGAGATCATGAAGGCGCGGCTGCCGCTCGGGGCAGGCATCACCGGCGCCGTCGTCCAGAGCGGCGAGGCGGAGTGCGTCAACGATGCCTCCGATGATCCCCGCGTCGTGAATGTGCCCGGGACACCCGACGACGATGACGAGTCGATCATCGTGGCGCCGCTCCATGGGCCCAACGGCGTCATGGGCGCCCTCAATCTCTACCGCATCGGCCGGCAGTTCGAGCCCGGCGAGCTCGACCTTGCCAAGCTCTACGCCAACCACGCCGCCATCGCCCTCGACAACGCCATCCTCTATCAGCAGTTGCGCGAGGCGGCGCGTCACGACCCGCTGACGGGCCTGCTGCATCACGGCGTCTTCCAGGAGGCGCTCGCCGACGAGGTCGAGGCCGGCAAGGTGGCTGTCCTGATGATCGACCTCGACGACTTCCGCTCGTACAACAATCAGTTCGGCCACCAGGCCGGAGACCGCCTGCTGCGACGCATCGCCGACGGGCTGCGGCGGAGCGTGCGCACCGGGGACCTCGTCTGCCGCTACGGCGGCGACGAATTCGCGCTCATCCTGCCCGGCACGGACGAGATCGGCGCCAAGGCCGTGGCGCGCAAGGTCCTCCGCCGCTTCGCGCAGCTTCGCTCGGGCGATTCTGGCGTCCGCGTGGGTGCCAGCATCGGGACGGCCGCCTATCCCCACGATGCGACCGACGCGCGCGACCTGGTCTCGATCGCCGACACGGCGCTCTTCGTGGCCAAGCACTTCGGCAAGGGCCGGGCCGTGTCGGCGGGCGATCTGCCGACGCACGTGCGCGACCTGCGCGTCCGCCTCGACGAGGTCGTGCGCACGGCCGGCGCCGCGCATGCCGACTCGCCCGGGTCGCCGGTCGACGTGCTCGCCCTCGTCCAGCCCCTCCACGAGCTGCTTCGACCGCAGGATCCGGTGGCGGCTTCAGAGCGCGAGATCGTGGCCGACCTCTGCCGGCGCTTCGGGCCTGCCTACGGCCTGGGCCGCGAGGCGACCGAGGCGGTCGCCGCGGCCGCGCTCATCGTCGACATCGGGCGCCTCGCCGCGATGTCCGGTGCCGAGGCGAGCGGGGGCGCCATGACGGCGTCACATCCGGTCATCGGGGCCAGCCTGCTGGAGCCCTACCGCGAGCTCGACGCCGTGACCGATGTCGTGCGCCACCATCACGAACGCTGGGACGGCGGCGGCTACCCCGACGGCCTACGCGAGGAGTCGCTCTCGCCCGGCGCGCGGCTCTACGCGGTCGTCGATCGTTACCACGCGCTGGTCGCCGGCCGGGGCGGGCCCGCGCTTTCGGTCGACGATGCCACGAGTCAGTTGCGACGGGAGTCCGGGGCCGCCCTGGCGCCGGATGCCGTCGAGTCCGTGCTGGGCGATCTTCGCCGCGAGGCAGCCGCCTGACCTGGCACGCCGTGGGCGCCGCGGCGATGGACCGGCGCTACCATCGCCCTACATGCTCGAGACGTTTCGCGCGATGCCCGGCGGCGTGCGCATCTTCGTGACGTATGCCGTGGTCGTGCTGGCCTTCCTGGGCCTGACCTTGCCGCTCGTCGTCGACCAGGCGGTCGAGGCCCCGGTGTCGGCCATCGGCCTGCTGTGGATGCTTCTCCTGGCGTACCTCATCTTCACGCTCACGCTCGTCCTCCAGCGCAAGCAGGTGGCCTGGATGCTATCCCTCGGCCTGGCCAGCCTGACCATCCCGCTCGTCGGCGTGCTCGGGCTCTACGCGGGCATCCCTGGCGCCGTGTTCGCCCTCGCGCTGGCGGCCATCCTCTTCCGGGCGCTCAGCCGCCCGAGCGCACGAGGCTGGTTCACGGAGCCGTAGCCGCCCGTCGGGCGTGTCTGCGGTACCCTGTGCGCCGCCCACCGTCCATCCCAGCCGGGTCGTCGAGTCGTTTGTCGGCGCCGCCCGGTCGTTTCGAGCGAGGAAGTCCCGACACCGTGGCCAGACCGACCAGACGCGAGCGCGATCGACGCGCCACCGAGGCAGCCGTCGCCGGCTCCACCAGCCCGAGCGGCACGGCCAGGGCCGGCCGCCGGACGCGACGGGTGACCCAGACGAAGCGAAGCTTTCTCGACCGCTATGGCGGCCTGCTGCTGCTCGGCTTCACCATCGTCGGCGGCGTCGCCCTGGTGGCCGTCTTCGTGCAGTCATCGACCCAGAGCGCCTACGCTTGCGACAGCCTGCTGACCCCGGGCCCGGTGGAGCCGGTGCCGACGGCGACCCCTTCGCCCGATCCGCAGGTCTCGCCCGACGCCTCGGCCTCCATCGCCCCGGCGCCGACCCAACGACTCGGCTTCCCGGTCACCGACCTGGGCACGTCGCACGTGCGCGACACGAGCGAGGTCATCGACTACGTCTACTGCCCGCCGGCAGGCGGACGCCACTGGTCGATCGCCGGCGAGGCACCTGCGCCGCGCGACTTCTATCAGTTACAGGACGCCATCCAGCCGCAGCAGTGGATCCACAACCTGGAGCACGGCTTCGTGCTCGCCCTCTACAGCTGTGGCGAGGACGGCAGCAGCTGCCCGAGTGCCGAGGAGATGGCCAAGCTCCAACAGATCTACGACGAGACGCCGACGAGCGCCGGCGCCCAGACCTGCGGGGTGCCCAACAAGGTCCTCGTCGCGCGTTTCGACGACATGGCCACGCGCTTCGGGTTCGTGGCCTGGGATCGGGAGCTGCTCGTCGACGAGCTCGATGTCCAGCAGGGCATCACCTTCGCCGAGCAGTGGACCGATCCGCCATCGGCGCCCGAACGCGGCCTCTGCTTCCGCTGACCGAGGCGACCGATCGATGAGCCTCCGACCACGCGACCGACGCTGATGGCCGAGGCGGTCGCGGCGGATACGAGCGGGATGGACGGGCTTCCCGCCACCATGCTGGCGCTCGTCAAGGCGAACGCCGCGCCCGGCGCCAGCCTGCGTGAGGTGCCCGTCCCGACGCCCGGCTCGGGCGAGGTCCTGGTGCGTGTCCTGGCGGCCAGCGTGTGCGGGACCGACGTCCACATCGAACGCTGGGATGCCTGGGCACAGGAGCACGTCCGGCCGCCGCTCATCTTCGGCCACGAGATGGCCGGCGTCGTCGTCGCCCACGGACCCGGTGCCGGCCGCGTGCCGCTCGGCGAGCTGGTCGCGGCCGAGACGCACCTCGTCGACGGGACGTGCTACCAGTGCCGGACCGGTCGGGCGCACATCTGCCAGCGCTTGCGCATCCTGGGCGTGCACGCGCCGGGCTCGTTCGCTCAATACGCGGTCATCCCGGAGACCAACGCCTGGGTGAGCGAGGGATTGACGCCGGAGGTGGCCGCGCTCCAGGAGCCGCTCGGCAATGCCGTCCACGCCGCCTTCGTGGACGACATCGCCGGCCTCGACGTCGTGGTCACCGGATGCGGCCCGATCGGGCTGATGGCCGTCGCCGTCGCCAGGCTGGCCGGCGCGCGCCATGTCTTCGCCACCGACATCCTGCCCGAACGGCTCGAGCTCGCCCGCCGCATGGGCGCCGACGCGGTCATCGACGCGCGTGACGACGTCCCAGCGCGCCTGCGGGCCCTGACCGACGGCAACGGCGTCGATGTCGTGCTCGAGATGTCGGGTTCGGAGTCGGCCGTCCACCAGGGCCTCGCGGCACTCACGAACGGCGGCCGCATCTCCCTCCTCGGCACGCATGCGCAGCCGGTCACGCTCGACCTCTCGGAGGAGGTCATCTTCAAGGGCATCCGCGTCCACGGCATCACCGGCCGGCGCATGTTCGAGACGTGGTACCGGACGACGGCGCTGCTCGAGGAGGGCCTCGACCTGTCGCCCATCATCACCCATCGCCTGCCGCTGACCGAATATCAGCAGGCCTTCGACCTCGTCGCGGCCGGCCATGCGGGCAAGGTCGTGTTGCTGCCACAGGAGGGCTGAGCGATGACCCGGCGACCCGACCCCCTGGCCTACCTGACGGCCGAGCTCGAGGATCTCAAGGCCCGCTCGCTCTACCGCCCGCTGCGCGTGATGACCGGCGCTCAGACGCCGGAAACCACGATGGACGGGCGACCGGTCATCAGCCTGTCGTCCAACAACTACCTCGGGCTGGCCACGCATCCACGTCTCGTCGAGGCGGCCCTGGCGGCGACGCGCGACCTGGGTGTCGGCTCCGGGGCGGTGCGGACGATCGCCGGCACGATGGAGCTGCACGAAGAGCTCGAGCGGCGGCTGGCGACCTTCAAGCACGTCGAGGCGACGCTCACCTTCCAATCGGGCTTCGCAGCCAACTCAGGCGTCATCCCGACCATCACCGGTGAGCGCGACCTGATCGTCTCCGACGAGCTCAACCACGCCTCGATCATCGACGGCGTCCGCCTCTCGAAGGCGTCGCGGGCCGTGTTCCCGCACCGCGATGTCGACGGACTCGAGCGCGTCCTCAGCGAGGCACGCGCGACGGGCGGCCAGAAGGGGGCGTACGATCACATCCTCGTCATCACCGACGGCGTCTTCAGCATGGACGGCGACATCGCCCCGATGCCCGACATCTGCAGCGTGGCGGAACGCTACGAGGCGGCCGTGATGATCGACGACGCACATGCGTCCGGCGTGCTCGGTCGCAACGGGCGCGGCACGGTCGACCACTTCGACCTCCACGGACGGGTCGACATCCAGGTCGGGACGCTGTCCAAGGCGGTCGGCGTGCTGGGGGGCTACGTCGCCGGGCGCCAGCACCTGCGTGACCTGCTCGTCCAGCGCTCGCGCCCGTTCCTCTTCTCGACGTCGCATCCGCCGGCCGTCGTGGCCGCCTGCCTGGCCGCCCTGGACGTCCTCGAGGCCGAGCCGGAGCGGATCGAGCGGCTATGGGCCAACACGCGTGTCTTCAAGGCCGGGCTGACCGAGCTGGGCTTCGACACCGGCGTCTCCGAGACGCCCATCACACCGGTCATCGTCGGTGACTCCGAGCGGGCTGGCCGCCTCAGCCAGCTGCTGCTCGAGCGTGGGGTCTTCGCCCAGGCAGTCGTCTTCCCGACCGTCGCCGTCGACCGCGCCCGGATCCGGACGATCGTGACCAGCGAGCACACCCGGGACGAGCTGCAAGCCTGCCTCGAAGCGTTCGCGAGCGCCGGTCGGGAGCTGCGCATCATCTGATGATGGGTTCCTCGATGCCCACCCGCTGGGTCGCGCTCGACGTCGGTGAGACGCTCATCGATGAGACGCGGGTCTGGTCGACGTGGGCGGACGAGCTCGGCATCACCCGGTTGACCTTCATGGCAGCCTTCGGTGCGGTCCTCGACCGCGGACTGGACTTTCGCCACGTCTTCGAGCTCGTCGGGAGGCCGGACTGGCGATCACGCATGGACGCGGTGGAGGCCCGCTACGCCGGTTTCGTTGCCGAGGACCTCTATCCCGACGCCCACTCCGCCGTCGACGGGCTGCAAACGCTCGGCTATCGCGTGGCCATCGTCGCCAACCAGCCGGCCATCCGCAGCGCTCAGCTCCGGGCGCTCGGCTTCGCGCCGGACGTCATGGCGATGAGCGACGACTGGGGCGTGCGCAAGCCAGACCCAGCCTTCTTCACCCGGGCGCTCGAGCTGATGGGCAGGCCCGACGTCGGCGACGTCGCCTACGTCGGCGACAGGGTGGACAACGACGTCCTGCCCTCGGCGGCCGCGGGCATGCGGCCGGTCTGGCTCCGCCGAGGCCCGTTCGGGGTGATCACCGGCTCGATTCCGGCCGAGGCCGTCCTGGTCGTCGACTCGCTGACCGAATTGGTCGAGCGGATCGGCACCTGCTGGACCGGCGCCACGGCGACCTGACCCAGCACGGGATGTCGGTCAGCCGACAGCGGCATGCCGTACGCTGACCGGCAGACATGGCTGAACTCCGCCTGACGGTCATCGGTCCCGGGCCCGCATACACGCGCCGTCGTGGCCGCACGTCGTCCTGTTACCTGGTCGAAGGCGGCGGCACCAGCCTCGTCCTCGACCTCGGCCAGGGCTCGTTCGCGTCGCTCGGCGCCGCACGCGAGCCGAGGTCGATCGATGCCATCGCCATCAGTCATCTGCACGCCGACCACCACATCGACCTCGTGCCCATGCGCCACTACCTGAAGTACGCGGATGCCGTCGAGGCCAGCGTCGCCCTCCATGCCCCAGCCGGGATCAGGGATCGCTACGACGTCCTCAACGGCATCGCCGGCTTCCTCGACCCACTGCCGGGGCCAGCGCTGCGCGCGGGACTGCTGCGCGTCGGTGCCCTGGCGGTCGAGGTCGCGAGGGTCACCCACACCGACGATTCGTACGGCTTTCGCGTCAGCATCGACGACGGGCCAGGCCTGGTCTACTCGGGCGACTGCGGTCGGCCAGAGGATCTCCTGCGGCTCGTCCGGCCGGGTGACACCATCCTGAGTGAGGCCGCCTGGGGAGCGATGGCCCCCGTCGAGGCCGCCTGGCACATGACCGCGGCGCAGGCCGCCGGCGTCGCCCGCGACGGCCGGGCCGGCAGGCTCATCCTGACCCACATCCTCGACGAGGGTAGACCGCGGGCGTCGCTGCACATCGCGCGCCGGACCTTCGAGGGTCCGGTGGAGCTGGCGGCGCCGGGTCTGACCGCCAGCGTCGGGAGCTGAATCCCGACGCCCGGCCGATGGCCGGGCGTCGCGCGGGATCGGGCATCGAACGACGGACGTGGGTCAGGGTCACGTCCGTCGTTCGCGGGGCTATTCCGCTGTCGGGAGGCTGGCTCGGATCAGGGCAGCAGTGCCGCCCCGACGGTCAGCGACTTCGCTTGGGCAGTGGCTTGAGGACGACGATGCCGGCCGCGCTGGCCGCCAGGAGGACGAGCAGCAGGGCGATGGTGCCGCCACCGGGCTGCCCGGGCTCGTCGGTCGAGGTGCTCGGCAGGGTCGGCGAAGGAGAGCCCTTGGCGGGGACTTCGCTGCCCTGGGTCGGCGTGGGCGGAGGCGTCCCCTCGGCCGACTGGTCGGTCGGGGTGGGCACCGGCGTCGGCACGGGCGTCGGCACGGGCGTCGGCTCCGGCGTCGGCACCGGCGTCGGCTCGACGCAGTCGTCCGGCCGGTTCGCGGTATCGGTCTGAGGATCGCCAGGACCGGTGCCGTTGGCCCAGTTCGCCTGCTCGTGAACCTTGACCGTCACGCTGTCGGCGTCGCCGGCATCGTACGTGTCGGTGAAGGAGAAGTCGTTGGTGGCGTCGAAGTGGTAGTCATCCGACGTCAGCTCGACGTAGTCGCCGCCGTCGACCGAGACCCAGACACCGATGTCCGGGTTCGTCCGCGTCGCTTCCGTCGGACCGTCCCACGCCGTGGCGGTGAACGTCACGATGCCGTCGCAATCCATCGACGCGACGATCTCCGCATGGTGGGCCGCGACGGTGCCGGCGAGGAGCATGGCCGCGGCGACCGCCGAGATGGCGGCGACGCGCACCCGAGCCATCCGGCCGGCGGGTGAAGGAGGATGGTGTCCCATCGGATTCGCCTCCCGAGAGCGATGACTGTGGTCCGCGGGACATCCGCGGGATCGCCTGTGGCGACCACGTCGAGTGTCCGCGAGACCCAGGACCCTGTCTAGGACCTTCGTTCGCCTCTGACTACACCGGACTCCACTGGTCCCCATCACGTGGTCGGAATCTCGTTGACGAGCGGCAACGATGGGTCCTGGGGACGGCCGGGACCTTCGGTTCGCGTGATCCTGCCGACCCCAGTCGCCAGGTGGGCGCCGCCCAGGGATGCGGACATGGAACGACGGACGTGGGAGACCACGTCCGTCGTCGCCTGTCGCTCGTCGATCCGCCGCGCCGACGGATCGACCCTGGAGGCTTTAGCGGCGGTTCCTCGACGGCCGCGGGCTGAGGCCCGCGACGCCGGCTGCGCCGACCGCAAGGAGGATGAGCAGGAGGCTGATGGGCGTCCCGGCGCCGCCGTCACCCGGACCGTCCTCGGTCGAGGTGTTCGGCAGGGTCGCACCCGGGTCGCCGCCGGGCGGGGTGCCCTGCGCGGGGTGCTCCTCGCCGGACGTCGTGGAGCTGGTCTCGACGCTCGACTCGGTACCACTCGACGTCGTCGTCGTCTCGACGCTCGACTCAGTGCCGCTCGTGGTCGTCGTGGTCTCGACGCTCGACTCGGTGCCGGTCGTCTCGGTCTCGTTGCTCGACTCCGACGTGGTCTCGGTCGTCGCGGTCTCGCTGCCCGGGCACTCGCCGTACGAGTCGCCGCCGTGCAGCCCCTCGGGGTTGTCGCCGAGATGTGCCTGCAGCCCGCTAACGGCGATGGTGATGGTGTGCGCGTTCTCGGGGTTCCCGGGCGGGACGTGGCAGATGGTGACCTTGTCCTCGGAGGCAACAGCCGTGCCCATCGAGGGCCCGACGAGTGCGCCGAGCGTCAGCATGCCGGCGGCCAGCCAAGCGAGCCGTCGCCGTGTCGAAGAGGTGCGGGTCGCCGTCGACCCTGATCTGGTAGCTGTGTCCATCGCTGGCATTTCCCTTTGTCGAGATGAGTGCATGCAGCCCGAAACGTGAGCCGGAGTCTCCCGAGGTGACCCGTGGGAAGTATCGCGGTCGGTCACGTTCCCGTCCAGTACTTTTTGTCGCGGTAACTTCCCTTGACCACACAAGACCGCATCACCGGACACCGGTTCGGTTGCCTGTTGGCAACACGGTACCGCGTCCCAGGCAGGACCTGCGTCATGGGGCGCAGCCACGAGAACGTCGGATGGCGGACACCGCTGGGTATCCTGAGCGACCATGGACAGCGAACGCGGCGGTCTCGGATGGGCGTCGATGTCGGTGCCGCGATGACCTTCGCCGGCGCGCGGGCGGCCGTCGGTCGCACGCTGCACGACCCTGCCCAGGTCCTGGCGATGGTCCTCCTTGGCGCTCTGGCGCTGCGCGTCATCTGGCTCTGGTTGCCGCAGGGGTCGCTCATCTTCGATGAGTCCTACTACGTCAATGCCGCCAGGGTCATCCTCGGCTGGGACGTCCCCGCCGGGGCCCATTACGAGGGCAGCCTGGCGGGCTTCGATCCCAACGAGGAGCACCCGCCGCTGGGCAAGGCCATCATCGCGCTCTCGATGCTCGTGTTCGGCGACAACGGCGTCGGCTACCGGATCCCGAGCGTGCTCGCCGGCATGGTCAGCCTGGCCGCCGTCTACGGCATCGTCCGCGCCGCCGGACAGACCCAGAGGCTGGGTCTCCTGGCCGTGGCGCTACTCGCGCTCGACAACCTGACCTTCGTCCACGCGCGGATCGGCACCCTCGACATGCTCGCCCTGGCGCCCGTCCTCGTCGGCGCGTGGCTCGGCTTGCGCGGTCACTGGGGTTGGGCCGGCCTGGCGCTGGCCATCGGCTCGATGGTCAAGCTCACGGGCGCCTTCGCGCTCGTCGGTCTGCTGCTCTTCCAGGCGGTCGAGCTGGTGCGTCGATGGAAGACCGAGCGTCGCCTCGGATTCGACGACTTGCGCCCGACGATCCTGCTCGGAGCCGTCTATCTCGCCGTGGGCTTGACCGGGCTGTGGCTGCTCGACCTCCGCTTCAGCCCCTACCCCGACCCGCTCAGCCACCTTGCGCACATGGCCGCGTTCGGATCCGCACTGCGCGCGCCGGACGGCCTGACGGGCATCGCCAGCTATCCCTGGCAGTGGCTCATCAACGAGGGCCACATCGACTACCTGCGGGTGGTCGTCTCGACGACGGTCGAGGGGCAGCCGGCCGGCAGCCACGTATCGATCAACTTCCGCGGCGCCATCAACCCGGTGCTCCTCGGTGCTGCACCGCTGGGGCTGCTGTTCAGCGGTTGGCTGGCCTGGCGTCGAGCCGATCGGGCGGCCACCTGGGCGGTGACCTGGGCCGCCGCCACGTACCTGCCGTATGTGGCGCTGGCCATCGTCGCCCAGCGGATCACGTACCTCTATTACATGGTCCCGGCGATGCCCGCGCTGGCCGTCGCGGTCGCGCTCCTGCTGGCGCGCTCGGGCCTGCCCAGGTTCGTGACGTGGGGATTCCTGGCGCTCATGGTCGTGGGATACCTGGCGCTCTTCCCGTTCCGCCAGCTTCCCTGACCGCCGGGGAGACGGTGGGGGCGAACCTTGCGGCTCGCCCCCACCCGGGTCTCGGGAACCCCACGGTCGGGACACCGCACCGATCGTGCGATGTCGGTCTCGCGTGCCGGCGTTGCGGACACGAGGCGCGGAAGGTACCAGCCGTCCGCTAGGACGAAGGTACTCCCGCCCTTCCGCACGTCAAGGCCCTCATCGTCACTCGACCGCACCAGACCGCACCGTCCGACGCAGAATCATGGTGACGAGCGGCACCGCACCCGCCACCGCGCCGTCGAGCCGCCGCCGAGGTGTGCGTGGGCTACGCTTCCGGGCGACCCACCACGAGGAGCCGTGACCGGTGCCAGACGTTGTCAGCCCGCCCATCCGCCAGCGCATCCGGACGCTCGTCGAGCGAGCCTGGGCGACGGCCGAGGCGAACGGCGACGTCCCGGCGCTCGTCGGCGGCACGGATCGCCCGGCGATCGAGGTCGCACACCCCGCCAAGCCGGAGCATGGCGACGTCGCCCTCAACCTGGCGATGAAGCTGGCCCGACCGCTGCGCAGGCCGCCGCTCGAGCTGGCGATGGTGCTGGCCGCCGCGATCGGGGCGGCCGGCGACGACGTCGTCGAGGCCGTCGAGGTCGCGCCGCCGGGCTTCATCAACATCCGCCTGGCGCCGGGCTTCGTGGCCGCCGAGCTCGATGTCGCGCGCGCCGCCGGAAGCGCGTTCGGCAGGCTCACCGCCGCCCGCCCG
>DATBSD010000136.1:0-66145 GCA_036559965.1 Candidatus Limnocylindrales bacterium | reverse complement strand
CGATCGGCCGCGGCGGCACAAGCATAGGCGATGGCGTACGTGTTGTCGTAGTGGCCGTTGAGGAAGACGATGCGCCGGAAGCCGATCGTCGCCAGCGACACGCAGAGGTCCTCGACGAGCGCCATGAACGTCGGGATCCGGATATGCACGACGCCCGTGAAGCCGACGTGCGGGTACGAGAGCGCGTAGTTGATGGGTGGCGCGACGACGGCACCGACGCGCACGGCGATGCGGCGGGCGACCTCCTGCGGCACGAGGACGTCGGTCAGCAGCGGTCCATGCGGGCCGTGTTGCTCGGTCGAGCCGGTCGGCACGATGACGCTCTGACGGTCCTTGAGGAACGCCTCGACCTCGAGCGTGGTCATCTCGCCCAGGAACACGGTCGGCGGCTTCGGCATCTGCGGTCCTCCTCAGGCGATGTGGGTGGTCAAGCCGCCGATGCCCTCGACGGTGACGGTCACGGTGTCACCCGCCCGCAGGCGACGCCCGGGCCCCGGCGGCGTCGGGAGCCGGACCGGCGTGCCGGTGGCGATGAGATCGCCGGGCCGGAGCTCGAGGTGCCGGCGAAGGTAGGTGATGATGTCCGCGATACCGTGGCGCATGTGCGAGGTCCGGCCGTCCTGGATCAGCGCTCCGCTGATCGTGCACGTTAATCGGACGTCGATCGGGTCGAACGCGTCGGCGGTCACGATCCACGGTCCGACCGGGCAGAAGCCGGGCATCGACTTGCCGAGCAGCCACTGGTCGCCGTCGAGTGCCTCGTCGCGCGCCGAGATGTCGTTGAGGCAGGTGTAGCCGAAGATCGTGCCGTTCGCGCCCATGACCACGCCGAGCTCGATCTCGGCATCGACGTCATCGGTCACCGCCCGATCCCAGGCGAGCGTCGCACCGTGCCCCGCGACGGAGGTGACCGCCTTGCCGTAGATCAGCGGGGCGTCGGGGCGCGGCACCGCGCCCGGTCCGTCGTAGTTGAGGCCGACCGTGTAGATGGCACCCGGGTCGGGGACCGCAGGGCCGAGCGTCACGCCGGCGAGCGGACGCCAGGCAGCGACCGGCTGGGCTTCGACCCAGTCACCGATCCGTGGCAGGGCATCGGCGGCCACCGCGACGCGGCGCATGCCGACCGACGGCTCCAGCGCGATGACTTGGTCGTCGCGGACGACTCCGACGCGCGGGCCGTCGTCGCCGAGGATCGTCGCCAGTCGCATCGCCGTCAGGCCGGCGCGGCGACGTCGGCAAGCAGGGGCGCCACGGCCGCGCGCATGACATCGGTCATGTCGCCCCGCCCGGTCCAGCGCTCGAAGGCGACCGCGGCCTGGGCGATGAGCATCTCCGACCCGTTCGCCCCGCGCAGGCCGCGCGCCCGCGCGGCGGCCAGGAGCGGCGTCTCCGGGGGCACGTAGACGAGGTCGAAGACGGTCGCGCCGGCCGGCAGCGCGCCGACATCGATGGTCATGCCTGGATCGAGCATGCCGACGGTGGTGGCATTGACGGCCAGGTCGGCCGTTCCGAGGGCGGTCGTGAAGTCGGCGCCGCCGAGCGTCAAGGCGTCGACCGTAGCTCCGCCCAGACCCGCGAAGCGCGTCGCGAGCGCCTCGGCCGACCCCAGGGTGCGACTGCCGACGACGACGTGCGCGGCGCCCGCGCGGAGGCACGTGTGCACGACGGCGTGGGCGGCCCCGCCCGCGCCCGCGACCACGACATCGGCTCCGGCGAGGGAGCGACCCATGGCCAGCTCCACGCCGGCGCGGAAGCCCGGCGCATCGGTGTTGAAGCCGACGAGCTCGCCGTCGGTGCCTGTGGCCACGCTGTTGACCGCGCCGATCGCCTCGGCGTCGGCCTCCACCCGGTCGCACAGGCCCGCGACGAAGCGCTTGTACGGCGCCGTGACCTGGAGGCCGAGCCAGTCGGGCCCCCGGGCCGCGGTCACGGCGTCGGGGACTTCGTCGGCATCGAGCTCGAGGAGGACGTAGCGGGCGTCGATGCCGGCCGCCGCGAAGGCGGCATCGTGCATGACCTGCGAGTGCCGGCGCTTGAGCGGCTGGCCGATCAGGCCGACGCGACGGGTCATCGCCAGGCCGACGGCGGGCGACGGACCGGCCCGACCGTGGCCGGGAACGTGACGTTGGGGATGACCTCGTCGATCCAGTGTTGGAGCTGGTCCGGGTCGGGCGTCATGGTGTGCAGGAAGAAGTATTCGACACCGGCGTCGATCCGCGCCTGGAGCTCGGCGATGACCTCGTCGGGTGTCCCGAACAGGTAGACCGACTCGAGGTACTTCGGCCCGCGCTCGTTGCTCATGACCTTGAGGAACGCCTCGTGCTGCTCCTCACGTGCCTTGACCGGATCGTTCGTCAGCACGAGGTGCAGGAAGTTCTCATGCGCGACGAGCGTGTCGGACGGATCCTTGCCGGCCTCGCGCATCGCGACCTGGAGCTCCTGCCAGTCGCGGGCGATGTCCTGGGGCGGGCAGGTGGGACGGGGGATCCAGCCATCAGCCCTCACGGTCCGGGCCTTGACCGACTTCACGAACTTCGGCACGTCGGGCGACTTGGGGTCGGCCAGCTGCGAGCCGCCGCCGATCCAGAGCAGCGGCCGCTGCGCGGTTCGCGGCTCGATGAACACGTCGTCCACGGCGTAGAACTGGCCCTGATAGGTGACCCGCTCGCCTTCGAGCAGCGGCATCATGATGTCGAGCATCTCGTCGGTCCGCTTGCCACGCTCCGACTTGTGGACCCCGACGGCCTCGTATTCGGCCTCGTTCCAGCCCACGCCGGCGCCCAGGATGACGCGGTCCTCGGACAGGAACTGGAGCGTGGCCAGCTCCTTGGCCAGGATGACCGGGTTGCGCAGCGGCATGATGAGGATCGAGGTCCCCAGTCGGACGCGCTCGGTCGCCCCGGCGGCGACGGCCAGTGCGGTGAGCGGCTCGAGCCAGTTGACCGAGTAGAAGCGCCGAGCCGCCAGGAGGTGGTCGGTGATGAACAGGCTGTCGAAGCCGAGCTCCTCGACCCGTCGGGCGAACGACTTGATGCCGCGAGCGCGTTCCGGGCCGTCGCCCTCCCAGATGTACGAGGGCAGGAACACCCCGAAGCGTCCGACATCAGCCATGGACGAGATCCCTCCTGTCGCCTGTGTGCAGCCTCATCGTCCGCGATAGTCCGGTTCGCGTTTCTCGAAGAACGAGCGTGCGCCCTCGCGCATGTCCTCGCTGGCGAAGACGCGATCGGACGCGTCGAGTTCGGCCGCCAGACCGGCGTCGATGTCGACCTCGGTCGCGAGGCCGATGAGCCGCTTGGCTTCGCGGACGGCCAACGGCCCGCGAGCGGCGATGTCCTCGGCGATGACGGTCGCACGCGCGACCGCCGTGCCGGCCGGTACGACCTCGCTGACGAGGCCGATGCGCTCGGCCTCCGCCGCGGTCAGCACCCGGCCGGTCAGGATGAGCTCCCGCGCTCGGGCCGCACCGACGACGCGCGGCAGCCGTTGCGTGCCGCCGGCGCCGGGCGTCACGGCCAGGCGCACCTCGGGCAAGCCGAGGCGTGCCTGCTCGCTGGCGATGCGCAGGTCGCAGCACAGCGCGAGCTCGAGGCCGCCGCCCAGCGCGTTGCCCTCGATGGCGGCGATGGTCGGCATCGGCAGCTCGGCGAGGCGTCTGGCCGCGCCCGACTCGAGCTCATGACGAGCCCGGCCTTCGGGCCCGCGTTGCGCCTCGAACTCACCGACGTGTGAGCCGGCGGAGAAGGCTCGCTCGCCGGTCCCGGTCACGACGACCGCCCGGACGTCTCCTGGCGCCGCATCGGCCAGCACGTCGAGGGCGGCGCCGAGCGCTTCGAGCAGCTCGCGCGTGACCAGGTTGAGCGGCGGGTTGACGAACGTGAGGTGGGCGACCCGCCCGAGCTGGAGGTCGATGAGGCCGCTCACGTGACCCTCGGTGTCACGCGGCGCCCGACCGGGCCGCGAAGTCGGCTGCCAGGCCCATCGGTCCGGTCGCATAGATCCGCTGGTCCATGGGCCGCAGATCGTCCGACACGCGCGGCCGGAAGCCCATCCGATCGAGTACGTCGCGCTCGACGTCGATGCCCGGGGCGACCTCCGTGAGCACGAGCCCGTCGTCGCCGAGCGCGAAGACCGCGCGGTCGGTGATGTAGCGGACCTGCTGGCCCAGCTCACGGGCGAGGCGACCGTTGAACGAGATCTGGCGCACGGCCGGCACGAACTTGCCGACGCTGCCCTCGCGCACCACGCGCACGCCATCGTCGATGGCCAGCTCGAGGCCCTGGGCGGTGAGCGTGCCCACGAAGTTGATGTGGGGGGTCCGGGAGCTGATGTTCGGGAAGCCGCCCGGACCGCGGATGCGACCCTCAAAGGCGTGCACGTTGACGTTGCCCTCGGCGTCGACCTCGGCGAACGAGAGGCTCGCGATGTCGAGGCCACCACCGTCGTAGAACCCGAACATGTCGGGCTGGTCGATCATCGCCTGGTAGTTGAAGCCGGCGCCACCCTCGTTGCCCGCGACCGGGACGCCGCCGAAGATGCCCTGCTCCACGGTCAGCACAAGCTGGTCGGTGATGCCCTCCTCCCAGGCCACCCGCCCGATGAGCTGGCTGATGCCGAAGCCCAGGTTGCAGATGGCACCGGGCGGGAACTCGAGCAGCGACCGGCGGGCGATGATCTTGCGCACGTCGAGCGGCAGCGGCGGCTCGTCGGCTACGGGACGTCGCTCGGCGCCGGCGTAGTAGGGCGAGTCCTGCGTGATGTAGGTCTGCCACTGGTCGGCATCGACGAAGACGTGATCGACGAGGGCGCCCGGCACCTTGACGTCGCGCAGCGGGAGGCTACCGCGCGGCGCCAGCTCGCGGACCTGGGCGATGACGATGCCGCCGCTGTTGTGGGCGGCCATGGCCATGGCCAGCATCTCCGCCTGGACCGCCTCGCCCTCCATGGTCAGGTTGCCGTCCTCGTCGGCGGTCGTGCCGCGGATGACGGCGACGTCGATGGCAAAGGCATGGAAGAGCAGCCACTCGCGCCCGCGCAGCGTGACGACCTCCACGAGGTCCTCGGTCGTACCCAGATTCTGCTTGCCACCCGTCTGGCGTGGGTCGACGTACGTACCCAGACCGACCTGGGTCACGAGGCCCGGCCGGCCGGCGGCGATCTCCCGCATGAGCTGTGACAGGACACCCTGCGGGAACGAGTACGCCTCCAGCTCGTCGGCCTCGACCAGCGCGCCGAGGCGCGGCTCGTTGCCGATATTGCTGCCGATGGTCCGACGCATGAGCCCGGGCAGGCCGAGCTGCGAGAAGCCCCGATCGGCGAAGTCGCCGATGCCCACCACGCGGACCGTCGTCAGGTCGCGCGGCCGGGCGTCGGCCTGGAAGACCGCGGCGAGCTCGTCGATGAAACGCTGCGGCACCGCGTGACCGGCACCCGAGCCGCCGATGACGAGCGTGTCGCCGTCCTCGACCAGCCCGACCGCCTCCCGGACGGTCACCACCTTGCTCACCGCACGCGGCTCGCCGGGCTCACGGCATGTAGCCCCCGGCATTCGGGTTGAGCGTCTGACCGAGGAACAGGCTCGCGCGATCGGAGAGCAGGAAGATGACCGCGTCGGCGACCTCGTCTGGTCGCCCGAAGCGTCCGAGCGGCATGTCACGCAGCCGCCGCCGGCCCTCCTCGCTGTCCGCCAGGTCGGTCGTCATCTGCGTCACGGTCATGCCCGGCGCCACGGCGTTGACGCGGATGCCGCGTGGCCCGAACTCGCGGGCCAGGGCGCGGGTGAGCCCCAGCAGCCCGGCCTTGGCCGCGCTGTAGGCGGCCGTCTCGGGTACCCCGATCTGCCCCAACCGCGAGGCGATGTTGACGATCGCGCCGTTGCCCCGTTCGAGCATCGACGGCAGCACGCCCCGACAGGTGTGGAAGGCGGCCGTCAGGTCAGTCCGCAGGACGGCTTCCCACTCCGCGGGCTCGATGTCGAGGAAGGGGCCGACCTGCGTCAAGCCGGCGTTGTTGACGAGGGCATCGATGCGTCCGAAGCGGCCCAGCACCTGCTCGACCAGCCCGACCGCCTGGGCGCCATCGGCCAGGTCGGCGCCGAAGCTGGCGCCATCGGCACCCTCGGCGCGGACGCGGCCGAGCGTCTCCTCGGCGCCTTCGGCCGAGCGCAGGTAGTGGACGGCCACGACCGCCCCCTCGGCGGCCGCCTTGACGGCGACCTCGGCGCCGATGCCGCGGCCGCTGCCGGTCACCAGGACGACGCGTCCGGCCAGCTCTCCGCTCACGCCGGCCGCTAGTACGGGAACGGGTAGGAACGGGGATCGTCGCGCACCGTGACCCACTGCCACTCGGTGAACTCGTCCCAGTTGGCGGGGCCGCCGTAGCGCGCGGTGCCGGACGCGCCCATGCCGCCGAACGGGATGGTCGCCTCGTCGTTCACGGTCTGGTCGTTGACATGGACCATGCCGGACTTGAAGCGCTGGGCGAGCGCCAGGCCGCGCGAGATCGAACGGGAGTAGACGGCGCCCGTCAGGCCGTACTCGCTGTCGTTGGCCAGCGCGAGGGCCTCATCGTCGGTGTCGAAGACGACGACCGGCGCGACGGGACCGAAGATCTCCTCGCGCCAGGCAGCCGAGTCCTGCGTCACGTCCGTGAGCACGGTCGGACGGTAGAAGAGCCCCTCGTACGTGCCGCCGACGACGACTCGCGCTCCGGCATCGACCGACCGCCGGACGATGCCGTCGACACGCTCGAGCTGCTTCTGGTTGACGATCGGCCCAAGGTCCACGTCCTCGCGATAGGGATCGCCGAGGCGGAGGCGTGCCGCCTTCTCGGTCAGCAGGCCGATGTACTCCGAGGCGATGCTGCGGTGGACGATGTGGCGTCCGGTCGCGAAGCAGACCTGACCCTGGAACTGGAACGAGGCGAACGCGCCGGCCGACGCCGCCGCCTCGAGGTCCGCATCGTCGAGCACGACGAAGGCGTTGTTGCCGCCGAGCTCGAGGCTGACGCGCTTGATCCGCTCGCCGGCCAGCGCGCCGACACGGCGGCCGGCCGCGGTGGAGCCGGTGAACGAGACCCGGTTGACCTTGGGGTCGGTGACGATGGCCTCGCCGACGTCGGCGCCGCCGAGGACGACGTGGAGCAGGCCTTCGGGCAGCCCCGCCTCGCGGAAGACCGCCTCGAACATCGCGCCGCCGCAGACCGGCGTCTGCGGGTCGGGCTTGAGCACGACGGCGTTGCCCAGGGCGAGGGCCGGGGCGACGACCCGCATGCCCAGCACGGACGGCGAGTTCCACGGCGTGATCGCGCCGATGACGCCGGCCGGGACGCGGCGGAGCATCGACAGCCGGCCGGGCACGACGCTCGGCACGAGCTGGCCGTAGGGCTGGAAGGGCATCGTCGCGGCGGCGTGAAGCTCGCCGGCGGCGAAGTTCTGCTCGTGGTGCATCTTGCCGTGGACGGCACCGGTCTCACGCTGCGTCCAGGTCCCGAACTCCGGTCGGTGCGCCTCGTAGATGTCGGCTGCCCGCCGGAGGATGGCCGCGCGCTCGTTGTAGCTCGTGTCGGCCCACCCGGGCTGCGCCGCTGCGGCCGTCGCCGCGGCCCGGGCCACGTCGTCGGGCGTGGACTGGACGAGGGTCAGCAGCGGGCGACCGGTCGCCGGCTCGCGCGTCTCGCGAACGTCACCGGTGCCGGGCGTCCAATCGGCGAGGAAGGGATCGAGCCAGCCCGGCGCGGCCGACTCCGTGGACTCAGGCGCCGTCGTGGCCATCGCGTCCTCCTTCGGGTGCGCCGGCCGCCGCGGACCAGCGCTCCGCGTACGTGCGTGGTGCCTCGGTCGAGACTGCCCGCTGCCCGGTCGCCGGATCACGCCACACGGGTCCTCGGGCGAGCACCGCATCGATGAGGCCCTCCTCGAGATAGGCCGGGAACTCCCACGATCGGACGGTGATGGCCATCTGGCCGGGATAGCCGATGCGCTCACGGACGTCGCGGTCGGTGTAGTAGCCGCCGACGACGACGAGCTGGAGGGCAGCGAGGTCCGCCGGCGCGTCGCGACCGAGCGTCTCGAGGCGAGCCTCGACGTCGTCACCGAGGTCTGCGCGCAGCGCGGCCCGCAGCGGCGCGAGCTGATCCGGCCTCGCCGCCAGCACGAACCGGAGGCGATCGTCGGTCAGCACCTCGCCCGCCGAGGGCATCCCGTGGGCGGCCGGGATCAGGTACGCGGCGACGGCGCGCAACGTCGCCCGCTCACCGGCGTCGAGCGCGCCGACCGGGTCGACCGAGGCCGTGGCGGGCGGCGCCGCGTCGCTCACGTCGGCACCCGCTGCTCGAGGCGCGTCTCGACCATGTGATCGGCGGCCCGGAGCGCGATCGAGACGATGGTCGAGGTCGGGTTGACGCCCGATGAGGTCACGAAGCAGGAGCCGTCGACGACGTACAGGTTGGGCACGTCGTGCGTCCGGTTCCAGCTGTCGAGCACGGACGTCGTCGGGTCGTCGCCCATGCGCGCCGTGCCCAGGAGGTGCCAGCCGGAGTAGCGCATCAGCCGATCGACCTCGATCTTGTACGCCCCCGCGGCGTCCATCGACTCCTTGGCCCGCTCGATGTGGAAGTCGAGCATGCGCCGCGCGTTGTCGGCCATCGTGTAGTGGATCTCCGGTGCCGGCACGCCGGACCCGTCGGTGACCGTCGGCGAGAGGGTCACGCGGTTGGCCTCGTCGGGCAGGTCCTCGGCGAAGAGCCCCCAATTGGCGCCGTGGCCGAGGTGCGTCCGGACGTGCGCGTGGTGGCCCGGACCCCAGGCCTGCTCGCCGGCCCGGCTGGGCAGCGCCGTGTTGATCGGTCCGCCGGTCGGCGCGAGACCCCAGCGGGCGCCGCGGACGAAGCCGCGGCGCTCGTCGGTCTCGTAGAACTCGAGCGATTCGATGAGATCGCCGAACTGACCCTGCCAGCTCATGAGCGGCTCCTCGAAGAGGCCGGCCACGTTGGCGAAGGGATGCATCATCAGGCGCTTGCCGACCAGCCCGGACGAGTTGGCCAGCCCGTCGGGCTGGCGCGCGTTGGCCGAGAGCAGCAGCAAGCGCGGCGTGCCGATGGCGTTGGCGGCCAGGACGACGACCTTGGCCGGCTGGAAGTGCTCGGCGCCGTCGCCGTCGATCCACGTCGCGCCGGTCGACAGCCCGCGCTCGTTGGTCTCGATCCGGCGCACGCGAGCGCCGGTCACGAGCGTCGCCCCGAGGGCGATGGCCTTGGGCCAGTGGGTGAGGTCGGTCGATGCCTTGGCGCCCTCGTTGCAGCCCGACTGGCAGGTGCTCCGCTGGACGCACGGCCGGCGGCCGTCGTAGGCCGTCGAGTTGATGGAGTTGAACTCCGGCCACCAGTGCCAGCCCAGCTTGGTGTGTGCGCGTGCGATCTTGAGGCCGGCCGCGCCGATGGGCAGGGGCGGCATCGGTGCGTCCTCGGCATCCGGGGGATAGGCCGGGTCGCCAGGCAGCCCTGAGACGCCGAACTGCCGGTCCGTGCGATAGAAGTAGGGCAGCAGCTCGAAGTAGTCGATCGGCCAGTCATCGGCCACGCCGTCGAGCGAGCGGACCCGGAAATCGGACGGCAGGGCGCGAGGCCAGGCGCCGGCGAAGATGATGGTCGAGCCGCCGACCGCGTTGTACATGAGCGGCGAGACGGGGGTGTCGTCCTCGACGATGGGGTAGTCCGACGGCAGGCCGCGGATGTTCGGGCTGGTCGCCCAGTCCTTGCGAGCCTTGAGCTCCCAGTCGAGCTTGTCGCCTGGGTACGTCGCTCGGTCCAGCCAATCCCCCTGCTCGAGGCAGACGACCGAGAAGCCGGCCTGGGCCAGTCGCAGTCCGACGACCCCGCCCGATGCTCCGGCGCCGATGATGAGGACGTCGGCGGGCTCGGTCGACACGGCCGGCACCTAGGCGCGGATGGGCTCGAGCAGGCCGACCTCGGCCAGCACGTCGGCAAGATGCGCCCGCTCGGCGTCATCGATGGGCATCAGCGGCGGGCGCACGTGGGCAGCCTCGAGCACGCCGAGGATGCGCAGGCACTCCTTGAGCCGGACCCGATAGTCGCCGACCGGCGCCGCGAACACGACATCGGCGAGGCGTTGGACGCGCCGGCCGAGCCGTCGGGCCTCGTCGATGCGGCCCGATCGCCAGGCCTCGATCATGTCGACCTGTTCGCGCGTCATGACCGCGCCGAAGCCGATGAGCGCACCCGTCGCACCGAGCACGAACGACTCGAGGATGAAGTTGTCGTTGCCGGTCAGCAGCGTGATCGGTCGCGGCAGGTCGGCCAGCAGGTTGGCCACGTCCACGAACCGCCGGGCGTCGAACGATGCCTCCTTGATGGCGACCACGCCATCCACCGCGGCCATCGCCCGGAGCGTGTCGGGCGCGAAGTTCAGGCCCGCCAGCGCCGGCTGGAGCTGGAACAGGATCATCGGTAGCCCGACCTGGGCGATCGCCTCGTGGTAGCGGACCGGGACGCGGACATCGAGCGGCTCGCTGAGGTAGGCCGGGATGGGGAAGACGAGCAGCGCGTCCGCGCCGGCAGCCTTGAAGTCCCGCGCCTGACGCACGGCCGCCTCGGTCGACGGCCCGGCCAGGCCGGCCACGATGGGCAGCGCGGTGACCTCACGCACGACGGTCAGGACGCGCACCTTCTCGTCGTGGCTGAGGTGCGGGCCCTCGCCCGTGTCGACGTTGATGGCCAGCGCGACCGGGCCCTGGGCGGCGACCCAGCCGATGTACGACCGCAGGCCGCCCTCGTCGATCCGGCCATCGGCGTGCATCGGCAGGACGGTGGCCGGGATGAGGCCGTCGAGGTCGAGCGCCATGGCCCCAATCTTACGGTCCCGGCGGCGAGCGGGCGGGCGCCGGACGACCGATGATAGGACGGTGGGACCCCTGGACACCTTTCGCCTCGACGGGCGCGTCGCCCTCATCGCCGGTGGCGGCGGTGGCATCGGGTCCGCGCTGGCCGAGGCGATGGCCGGCGCTGGCGCCAGCGTGGCAGTGGTCGGTCGGACGGCGGCGACGCTCGACACGACGCTGGACCTCGTGCAGGCCCTGGGGCGCGATGGCCTGGCGGTTACGGCGGACGTGACCAGCGAGGCCGACTGCGCACGGATGGTGGACGAGGTCGTCGGGCGCTTCGGGCGCATCGACATCCTCGTCAACGCCGTCGGTGGTGGCGCTGGCCGAGCACTTCACCCGGCCGAGGACTACCCACGCGCGGACTGGGACTGGATCATGGAGCTCAACGTGCGCAGCACGGTCGTGCCCACGCAGGCCGTCGCCTCGACGATGATCGAGCGCGGGCAGGGCGGCGCCATCCTCAACATCTCGTCGGTCCGCGCGAACCTGGGCATCAACGCCGGCTACTCGGCCTACGTCGCCGCCAAGGGCGCCATCAGCTCGCTCACGCGGCAGTGGGCGACCGAGTGGGCCAAGCACCGCATCCGGGTCAACGCGATCATGCCAACGTTCGTCGACACGCCCCAGGTGGCGATGCTGCTGGAGGACCCTGCCTTCAAGGCCGGAGTCGTCGGGCGCATCCCGCTCGGCCGGGTGGGCGAGACCAGCGATCTCGTCGGCCCCGCCATCTTCCTGTGCTCGGATGCGGCGTCGTTCGTGACCGGCCAGGTGCTGGGCATCGACGGCGGCCTGACCGCGACCCAATGACGCCCGCCTGCCGACCGCGTCGCCGATAGCCGGAGACCCCTGACATGCCGACCCCCACCCTCGAGCTCGAGCGCGTAGGCGCCGCCATCCACACGACGACGACTTTGCGCGGCTGCAACCCGAGCTTCGTGGTCACCTCGGATGGCGTCGTCCACATCGATACGCCGCAGCTGCCGACGATGGCCGTGGCCATGCGCGCCGCCGCCGAGTCCCACGGTCCGATCCGCTACCTCATCAACACCGAGCACCACGTCGACCACATCTTCGGCAACTACTGGTTCAAAGGCGTGGAGGTCGTCAACCACCAGGGCCTGTACGACAACTTCATGGACCCCAACGCGGCGCTCGACCCGTTCGCCTACGCGCTGGAAGCGATCCCGACCGACGACCCCGACGCGGCCTCGATCCTCCCCGACCGCGATGTCTACTACGAGGACCCCAACAAGGGGACCCTCGTGTTCACGGGCGACTTGACGCTGCGCGTCGGCGACCACACCTTCCACTGCCTCTGGACACCCGGCCACACGCCCGGCCAGCTGGCCATCCACGTGCCCGAGGAGCGCGCCGTGTTCACCGGCGACACCATCTTCAGCGGCTGCCAGACGTGGCTCATGACGTCCAATGTGGACCAATGGATCGAGGCGCTCGAGCGCATCCGCCAGCTCGACGTCGATCACGTCGTCCCGGGCCATGGGCCGGTCGTGACGCTTGACTACGTCCTCACCCAGCGTGCCGTGCTGCTGGCATGGAAGGCGGCCGTGGCCGATGCCGCGGCCAAGGGCTGGACACGAGAGGAGACCATCGCCCGCGTCCGCTTCGACGACCAGTTCGGGCCGGTCGACGTCGGGCAGGGCTACATGATGGATCACATCCAGAACAACAACGCCGGCTCGCTCTGGGACAAGCTCATCGCGACGGGCTACGCCAGGGGCCGCTGACCACTCGAGGCTGCCTCAGCCGCTTCGGTAGGTGCGCTCGGACCGGCGCGCGACGCGGAGCACGACGACGAGGCGCGCAACATCATCGACCAGGAAGATCATCCGGAGCTGACCGATCCGCAGGCGCCAGAGGTCGGTGCCCTTGAGCTTGAGCGTGCCCCGAGGCCGTGGGTCGAGCGCGAGGGCCAGGATCGGGCCGCGCAGGCTCGCCGCGTCACCGGGCGGCAATCGACGCAGCTCACGCGCAGCGGCGGGGGCGAGCTCGACCCGGTAGCGCGGCCGGTCCCTCACTCCCCTTCGCCGTAGGCCGCCCGCGTCTCCGCGGCGAGGTGCCGGAAGAAGGCCTCCGCCGACTCCCCACCCTCGCGCCGATATTCCTCGAGCGCGGCCTTGGCCGATGCGCGGTCCTCCGCCGCCTCGCCGGCTTCCAGCCAGCCCTCGAGCGCCTCGGCCACGACGTCGCGGACGCTCCGATCCCCCCGCGCCGCCTCGACCTTGATCGCGCGGTAGAGGTCCGCCGGGAGGTCGAGCGTGATCTTCATGACGCCAGCATACCAGCTTGCTGGTTTCCCAGCCGCCGCGCCCGGAGGCGCGCGGGCGGCGCTGACGTCAGACGGTGACGAGGACCTTGCCGCGGGCGTGGCCGTCGTCGACGTAGCGCAGCGCGTCGACGACGGCGGCAAGCGGGAAGCGGCGGTCGATGACGGGCCGCAGCGTGCCGGCTGCGATGAGCTCGGTCAGGGTGGCCACGTCCGCGGCCTTGAACGGCTTCCACCAGATCATGAGGCCCAGGAAGCGGTCACCGATGAGAGACAGCAGCGGCCCCAGCAGGAGCGCCTCGAGGAGGGTCGCGTTGGACCCGCCGATGGTGACGTAGGCGCCGCCCGGCTTGAGGGCCCGCCGGCAGCGGAGCATCGGGTGATGGCCGTCGACATCGAGGATCCAGTCGTAGCGCTCGTCGGCCCGCGTGTAGTCGACCGTGGTGTAGTCGATGACGTGGTCGGCGCCGACCGAGCGCACGAGATCCATCTTGGCCGGGCTGCACGAGCCGGTCACCTCGGCGCCCATCGACTTCGCGAGCTGGACCGCGAAGGGGCCGACGTTGCCCGACGCGCCGTCGATGAGGACGTGGTCGCCGGGACGGATCGATCGCCCCGAACGGAGCCGAAGCCCCTGGAGCGCGAGGATGGCCGAGTGCGGGAGGGTCACCGCCTCGTCGAGCGCCAGCCCGGTCGGCACCCGCAGGAACGCCTTCTCCGGTGCGCAGGCGAACTCCGCGAACGCCCCCTGGCCATAAGGGTAGAGATCGGCGAAGACCGTGTCGCCCGGCCGGAAGCGCGTGACGTTCGCGCCGACCGACTCCACGACGCCAGCGACATCGCAGCCAAGGCGATGTTCTCGCGGCCGTCTGATGCCGAGGAAGAGCCGGGTGATGCCCGGTCGCGGGCCGAGCCCATCGAGATCGGCCCGGTTGACCGACGCGACCTTGACCCGCACGAGCACCTCGCTGTCGGCGGGGGTCGGTGGTTCGACGTCCTCGAGCCGGACGACATCGACCGAGCCGTAGCTGTCTCGGACAGCTGCCTTCACGGTCCCACCATCAGCGTCGGCGTCAGGACGTCGGCTCGGTCTCGGACAGCCGGCCGTCCGTCCAGGCGTAGTCCCAGACGTCGATGGCCGGCGGCTCGATGCCCAGGGTCGTCAGCGCCGTGCAGATCTGGCTTCGATGGTCGGTGCCATGGTGGACCGCCTGGGCGAGCCGGATGCCCATCGGCGCGTGGCTCTCGCTGCCATCCTCGCGGTAGCGGATGACGTCGGTGTCGGGATCGAGGTCCTGCGCCAGAAGCGCCGACCAGGCCGGTCCGTCGGCCTCGATGGCCGCCCGCAGCTCGGCGAGGCTCATGCCCTTCTCGACCTCCTCGTCGATGGCCGGCCAGCGGCCCCCTGTCAGCGCGACGAGATACGAGGCGTCGCCGCCCACGAGGTGACGCATCGTGTCGATGATCGAGCCGTACGTGCCGGGCACGTTCGTCTCGAGCTGCTCCGGGGTCAAGGCGAGGCAGGTATCGATGAGGGTCAGGGTCGCCCAGATGTGGTGGCCGAAGGCGTCGTCGAGGCTGGATCTGCTCATCGTGCGCACGGTAGCATCCGCCGCCGTCCACGGGCGCGGTACAGGGCGGCGGAGACGGTGATGCCCCCGGCACAAGCCGAGGGCATCCAGGGGAGGGTCGAAGGGTGGAGTCAGTCGCCGATGCCGCCGTCGGGCTCGACCGGGAGGACGACCTCGCCGCCGATGCCGCCGTCGGGCTCGACCGGGATGGGATCCTGCGAGCCAGCGTACGCGGCCGTCACCAGCATGACGAGCACCAGCAGAGAGATCGCAAGCGCCGCACGAGCGGCGCGCGCGTTGACGATGGGAGAGAGGGACATGCGGGTTTCCTTGTTCGTTCTGGGTCGGGTGTGAGAAGCCAGGCCTGTTGGCGGCCAGACGCCAGCCGCCGCACCGTGGTTCCCAGACGCGATCAGCTCAGGACGGTCCGTGCGCCCTCGCGACGTCGCCGATGATCGTCGCCAGCTCCTGGGGCCGCGACCACATCGGCCAGTGGCTCGTCGGGAGGTCGATCCAGGTGGTGTTGCGCAGCTCTCCGACGCCGGCCAGGAACGCCCAGTCGTTCTCCCGGGCGTACTTCTGGTACGCCTCAGCCGTGAAGCCCGTGCAGATGAACGTGCTCGGGATGTCCATGCGTGCGTCGTTCGTCAGCTCGGCAGCCTCGCGCAAGATGCCACCGGGTTCCGGTACGGCACGCTCGCGGAACGTCGCCAGCTGCGCCTCGCTCAGCCCGTCGAGGTTCTCCTCCTCCGTGATCGACTCCCAATCCATGGGCTTGTCGACGCCCTCGAAGTCGGGTTCCAGGGCGCCCTTGCCGGGCGCGGTGTCGACGTAGACCATGGCCCCGATGCGGTCAGGGATCCGGTCGCTCGCGGCATAGCCGGAGAAGCCGCTGGCGCTGTGGACGGCGAGCACGACCGGTGCAGGCACAGCCTGGACGGCGTCGCAGATCGCGTCGATGTGATCGGCGAGGGTGACGGCTGATCGGTCGGTGTCGATGGACTCGAGGCCGGGCAGCGTCAGGGCGGTGACGTCGTGGCCACCGGCACGCAGGATCCCGGCGACCTCGTCCCACGCCCAGGCGCCGAGCCAGAAGCCAGGCACCAGGATGATCGGTGCGGATGCCATCGGGTGGACCTCCTCTTCAGTGCCGGGTAGCGACAGCGCTCGTCGCGTGGTTCGCCTCGAAGTCGATGCGCATGACCACCCTCCGGGGCGTCGGGTGGTTGACCTCGCTGAATCCGGCCGCGGCGAACATGGCCCGACTCCCGACGTGGATCTCGTCCCAGGTCACGTCCTGCCCAGGCTGCGTGATCCTCGGATAGCCCTCCAGCGCCCGGGCGCCACGATCCCGCGCGAAGCCGACCGCCGACCGCACGAGGTCATAGCTGATGCGCTTGCGACGAAAGCCGGCGCGCAGGAGGATGCACGTGACCGACCAGACGCTGGCGTCCGACTTGTCCTCCGACCGCCCCTCCCACGGGACCCGAAACACACGCACGAGTCCGAAGTACGCGGGCCGCGGCTCGACCGCGCACCAGCCGACCGGCTCCCCGTCGAGGAAGCCGATGAGGCCGCTCGTCGTGGGTGATGTCGGATCGCCGCAGTGCGTCTGCTCGCGGAGTCGGGCGGCACGATCCCTCGCGGGGACCTTGCCGAAGGCCTCCTTCGGTTTGAGCTTGTACCGCTGGCACCAGCAGACGGCCGACGAGCCGCGCACTCCGAAGATGGCCTGGATGTCCGGCCAGCTCGCCTCGTTGGCGGGGACGATCGTGATGCTCGCGGCAGTGGCCATGAGAACACCGTACTCCAATACTCATCTCGTCTCGGGCGCACACCCAGCCTGCCGCATCGCATGTTGCTTGCTCTGCGCCCATGCTGGACGGAGATGCGGACCGCCTATGTCATGAATACCGGCCGGCCCGCGCACAGGCCCATGTCAACGCTCGCCGTTAGCCGGGGGTGACGATCTTCCAGAAGGAGTCTTTCTTGAGGACCTTACCGTCCCGGAAGGTCCACAGATCACAGCCCCTGACCTCGATGCGCTGACCGTCGGTCGTGGTGCCGGACAGCGTCCATTCGGATGCGCCGCGGTCACCGTCGACGAAGTGCTCGTCCTGCCGGTAGCGGATGTCGGGGATGCCCGCGAAGCGCCCGGCAAAGCCCTGCCGGATCTCCGCCAGGCCGGCGAATCGCGTGCCCCAAGGGTCCGGTCCGCGGGGCGCATCGAAGACGGCGTCCTCGGCGAAGTGGGTCATGATCGCGTCGAGATCATGCTCGTCGAAGGCCGTCGCGATGGCCTTGAGCATCCGCACCAGGTCGTCGTGGTCCACGGCGCTCCCCTGGCTCGACTCGTCCCGACTGGCCGCTACGTCCACGGTGACGGCAGGTGGGTCAGGGGCTCGCGGTCCGGGAGCACGTCGGTCTGGAGCGATGGGTCGGCCGCCGGGACGTAGCGCTCCTCGAGCCCGAGCTCTTTGAGGACCACGTTACGCGCCTGGGCGATGGCCGTCGTCTTGTAGAAGGCGACGGTCCGATTGAAGCCCTGCCGGCCGAAGCCACAGTCGGTCGAGAGGATGAGCTTGTCGGCCGGGATGACCTCCAGCGCGCGCCTGACGCGCCTGGCCACGGTCGGCGCCATGTCGGCCTGCAGGGTGCGGTGGTTGACGACACCGACGGCGACCTTCTTCTGAAGCCGGCTGGCATAGGGCTTGAAGAGCTCGATCTCGGCCAGCTCGTTCTCGGTCGCCTCGACGGTCCAGACGTCGCCCTTGAGCCGGTTGAGATAGATGTCGATGGAGGGCTCATACGACTCGCCGGTGTAGACCTTCTGCATGTTCGGGTTGCCCCAGCAGGTGTGGATCCAGAGCTCGACGTCGTCGAGGCCCTCGACCTCGTGGTTGAAGGCGTCGACGAGGAAGTCGAGCAGCTCCTTCTGGTCGGGATAGAAGGCCGCCACGAAGTGGATGGTCGGCTCCTCGATCTGGATGACCTTGGCACCGGCGGCCGCCAGCTGGCGGAGCTCGACGTTCATCGCGCCGGCCATGTCCCAGATGAGCTGCTTCTTGTCCTCGAGGTCGTACTCGGGCGTGTGACTGTCGAGGAAGATCGAGAGCACCTGCGACGAGCAGGTCCCGAACTTGACCGGCTTGCCGGAGCCAGAGCGCGCCTGGGCGATGCGCCAGAGCTTGGCGTACTCGAGCGGGTTGCGGGGGTCGTGCTCGACCTTGCCGACGACGCGCGGCCAGCGCCACGTCGTCTCGATCTCGTTCATCAGTGACCCTGGCGGGAACTCGAGCAGTCGGTCGCGCGAGCGCTCGTACTGCAGCTCCTCGTGCTCGAGGCCCTTCCAGCGCTGGAGCGGGTAGTGGTGCCACGAGCGTCCGGCGAAGTCCTCGTCGAGGTGGTAGTCGCCGTTGGTCAGGATGTCGAGCCCGGCGCGCTGCTGGTCGGCGATGACGGTGGCGTGTGCATCGAGGAACTGCTCGCGAAAGCGGACGTCGAGAAGCGCCGTGTCGAGCGGCCGGCCCCACAGGCCGCCGTCGTACCAGCGCGGCCGCGGCCACGAGCCGGTGACGGTCGCCGGGAGCATGAGGTCCTTGGTGGCCGTGTACATCGGCGGCGCCTCCTCGGTGGTCGGGTGGGGCGTCGATCGTAGATCGTCCGGTCGCACTCGACCGGGCGGCCCGGTGCGCGGAAGCTGGGGGCTAGGTCTGCTGCCCCTCCTCGAACGGAGGCGTGAGATCCCGAAGCGACGCCTCGCAGTCGGCGACGTCCTCCTGTGGACACGAGAGCCACAGCGCCCACGGTCCGAGCTGCGTGGCGATGTAGTACTGGAGATGGACGACGCCATCTGCCTCTCCGCCGGCGTTCGTCATCTCCAGGCGGAGCGCTTCGCCGAGCTGAAGGTAGACGCGCCCAAGGGAGCTGACTTGCATCTGGGCCGCTTGGGGATGCATCCCATACCGCCATCGACTGAGCGACGGCATCCGCGACTCGGCCATCCTCTTCTCCCGCTCGTTGGAGCCAGCATCTCCGTTTCCTGGGAGCTTACGCCCCCGCTTGCGAGGACTCTGGCGCGGGTGCGAGAAACGTCGCGTGCGCGGGCTTCGGGATTGGTTCCCAGGGAAGTCGGCGGCTGGAAGGTCGGTCGGCCTAATCCGAGCGCTGGCCCCCGGGCTCCGGGTCCACACAGGGCACCCACGGCCCGTCCACGATCACGGCCTCGTCGTCGCCCGGCCACGATGGTAGGCCTGTGCAGGTGAAGACAAGGGCCGCGCTCCCGGTGCAGCGGTACTGAAAGGCCGTGCCGAGCGGGATATCGATGCACACGCCAGGGACCAGCCGGGTGGTGCTCTCACGGCCGTCGAGCGCCCGGCGCCAGATCTCTCCCTCACCCGAGAGGACATACCAGTACTCGTCGATCGTCCGGAAGTGGCAGGCGCGACCAACCATCCCCGGCGGCACGGTCGAGTGGATCATGTTGCCGTGGGGCCCATCCATCAGGAAGCGGATATGTGCTCCCAGTGGCGAGCGGCCGTGCTCCGCGGCTTCGACGGTGGTGGTCTTCACCTGGGAACTCCGTCATACGGATGGGCCAAGGCTAGCCGCTCCTCCACTGCTGCGCGCACGGAAGGCAACGCGGCCCCGCGTCGCCCTCGCCGGGTGACGAGTCGCTCCCGTGCGCCACGGCGGCCTCATTTCGAGCGGTGGGCTTCAACACGCGACGGCGCCCGATCCTTGCGTTCGAGTCGCGCGACGGTCAGGCGCGACCGGCGGCGACCTCGTCCGCGCGGGTGCGACCGGCCAGCCCGATGAGGTCCTCGTGGAGCTCGAACCAGATGCCGTGGTAGCTGTCGACGCGAGGTGAGGCGACGAAGCGCTGATCGCCCGCCAGCGCCCGCTCGAGCGCGCGCCCGAGCCGCACGCCGTAGTCGCCCAACCGCGCACAGCCGACCTCGTGCGGCGCCAGCCAGGCGACCGCGTCGGCATGGAGGTCCGCCAGCGAGGCCAGCACCCGTCGGTCGTAGTCCGGGTCGGCGTGGTCGTTGAGCTTCTGCGCGGCGGCGTCGCGGACCTGCCAGGCCGTGACCGTGTCCTTCATCCGGTGGTCGAGGCCGAGGAAGGCATCGAGCGCAGCGTTGGCACGTTCGAGGCCCCAGGCCGCCTGGTCCTCGGCGCGCAAGGCCTCCGCGCGGGCCGTGCCGGCGTCCGTCAGTCGGAAGGCGTCGGCGACGATCGCCAGCAGCCCATCGTTCAAGAGTCGGTCGACTGCCGGCTGGACGACGTCTGGCGTCGAGAGGACGGCGTCGGCGATCGCCTGCACCGAAGCGAACCCCTTGACGGCGACGGCTCGAAGACAGGCGTCCGGGCTGGCAGCCCGGTCGGAAGCGCCGGCGTCGGCGAAGGCTTGGACATCGGGCGCTATCCGCGCGATGTCGGGTGCGCCCTGGGGGATCGGGATCCCGAGCTCCGTCGCCCAGTCAAGCAGCGGGCTGGCCTCCGGCACGACGTCCCGACTGACCGGGATGGCGCCTTCGAAGACGTCACCGGTGCTGCCGTCGATGGTGATGATCTCGCCCGACTGGAACGTCCGATCGCCCACGACGACCGTGTCGTGGTGCACCGCCACCTCGGCCGCGCCGACGACGGCCGGGATCCCCCAGCCTCGAGCAACGACCGCGGCGTGGCTGGCGAGACCGCCGCGCGATGTCAGGATGCCGGCGGCGCGGGCCATGCCGGGCACGTCGTCCGGGGACGTGTCCGCGCGGACGAGGATGGCTGCCCTCCCCTCGTCGGCCGCCAGGAGCGCGGCTTCGGGACTGGTCGCGATGGGGCCGCTGGCGATGCCTGGCGAGGCCGGCATGCCCGTCGTGAGCGGCTTCAGGGCGCCGCCGCGCTCCCTCGTCGTCGTCGGCGGGTTCGCGAGCAGCGCGGCGACGCGCTCGACGGCCTCGGCTCGCGTGAGCGGGAACGTCGAGTCCTCGGCCATGTCGAGAGCGATGCGCAAGGCGGCCTGCGGGCTGCGCTTGCCGACGCGGCACTGGAGCATCCACAGCCGCCCATCCTCGATGGTGAACTCGATGTCGCACATGTCCTCGAGGTGGTGCTCCAACCGCGCGGCATGGTCCCGAAGTTCGGCGGCGACCGCGGGAAGCCGCTCGTCGAGGACCGCGATGGGCTCGGTCGCGTGCGTGCCGGCGACGACGTCCTCGCCCTGGGCGTCGAAGAGGATGTCGCCGTAGAGGGTCGGCTCGCCGGTTGCCGGGTCGCGCGTGAAGAGGACGCCGGTCGCGGAGGTCGTGCCGCGATTCCCGAAGACCATGGCCTGCACCGTGACCGCGGTGCCCAGGCCGTCCGGGATGTTCTCCTTCGCCCGATACGCCACCGCCCGATCGCTCTGCCACGAGCCGAAGACCGCCTCGACCGCCAGCCGCAGCTGCTGCCAGGGGTCGTCCGGGGCTTCGATGCCGACGATCGCGCGGAAGCTCGACGTGAGGCGCTCGCGACAGCGTTCGGCGAACGTGGTGTCGCCGCTCGCGCGGGCGAGACCCGTCGTCGTCCCATCGTTGAGGCCGAGATTGAGGATGGTGTCCATCATGCCGGGCATCGAGACCGGCGCGCCGGACCGGACGCTGACGAGAAGCGGGTCCCCGGGATCGCCGAACCGGCGCCCGACGGTCGCCTCGACAGCCGCCATCCGAGCCCGGATCTCGTCGTCGAGGCCAGCCGGCCAGCCATCGGCCAGGAACAGGCGGCAGACGTCGGTCGTGATGACGAAGCCGGGCGGCACTGGCAACCCGAGCTCGGTCGACATGACGGCGAGGCCGGCGGCTTTGCCACCCACGAGCGCACGCAGATCGCCAGACGCCATCGCCGGCAGGGCATCCAGGGCGTAGGCGTGGGTCACGACGCGCCGGGCGGCTCGCTCGGCGAGGCCTCCTGGAGCGCCCGCCAGACCCGCTCCGGCGAGAGTGGCAGGTCCCGGATCGTGACGCCGACCGCATCGTGGACCGCGGCGGCCACGGCCGGGGCGACGCACAGCAGCGCGCCCTCGCTCATACCCTTCGAGCCGTAGGGACCCGGCCCGTCCTCGTGCTCGATGATCGCGGTCTCCATCTCCGTCGGCAGGTCGAGGCTGGTGGGGATGTGGTAGTCGATGGCGCCCAGGTTGCGGATCCGGCCGGCGTCGTCGTAGATGATCTGCTCCATGAGCGTGTGCCCGAGGCCCATGATCGCGGCGCCCTCGTCCTGGCCACGGACCTGGCTGGGATTCATCGCCCGGCCGACGTCGGAGACGCTGACGTGGCGCAGCACGGACACGTCGCCCGTCTCGCGGTCCACGGCGACCTCGACAGCCGTGCAGTTGAACTCGAAGAACGCGGCGGTCCCGCCGAGCGGGTGGTCGGGGTCGGCCTCCTTGCGCATCTCGCCAAGGCCGATGACCTCGCCACCCAGCCGGCCGAGGCCGCGGATGAGGACGTTACGCAGCGGCCACGTGCGCTCGCCGATGCGGACCTCGCCGTCGGCCACCTCGACGGCCGCTGCGTCGACCGACTCCAGGCGCGCTGCCATGTCGCGCACCTTCGCCTGCACTGCCCGGCAGGCGTCCAGGACGGCATTGCCCATGAGCACGGACGAGCGGCTGGCCGACGTCTGCTGGTCGTAGGGCACGGTCGCCGTGTCGCCCATGACGACCGAGATCCAGTCGAGCGGCACGCCCAACTCCTGGCTCGCGATCTGGGCGAAGATCGTTCGCGCACCCTGGCCCATGTCGGACGTGGCGGCATGGATGATGACGCTGCTGTCGGCCAGCATGCGGACGGTGGCATAGGAGAGGCCGGTGGTGGGGCCGGACTTCAGCCCGACCGCCAGCCCGCGCCCGACCGCCAGCTTCTCAGCCACGACGGGGCCCTCGCTGGCCCCCGGCCCTGGCGGGCCGTTCCAGCCGATGAGCTCGGCGGCCCGCTCGACGGTGGTCGCCCACGCGCCGTCGGCCGGCGTGTCGCCGGGGATGAATGGATCACCGTGGCCGGCCAGGTTGCGCAGCCGCAGCGCGAGCGGGTCGATGCCAAGCACGCCAGCCGCCTCGTTCATGTTCGACTCGACGGCCCAGATCTGCTGGGGATTGCCGAAGCCCCGGAATGCCGTCGAAGGCGTCGTGTTCGAGAGGATGCTCCGGGCGTGGATTCGGACGGCCGGCGTGAGGTAGGGGCCGTTGGCGGTGTAGCTGCCCTTGGCCACCGTCCGGTCGGCGATGTCGGCGTAGGCGCCGATGAGGTAGTCGGCTTCGATGTCGCGGAAGACGAGGGCACCGTCGGTGCGGAAGCCGGAACGGACGCGGATCTCCGATGCGCCCCGACGGACCGCCTGGAACGTCTCCTCGAGCGTCAGCACGAGCCGCACAGGCCGGCCTGCTTTGAGAGCCATGAAGGCGACGAGCGGCTCGTACTTGGCGTGCTGCTTGCCGCCGAAGCCTCCCCCCGGGTCGGGCGCGAAGACGCGCACCTTGGCGAGCGGCAGCCCGAGCACGCCGGCCACCACGCGCTGGAGCCAATTGGGATGCTGGATCGAGCTCCAGATGGCGATGCCATCCCCGTCCGGCGCGGCCATGAAGCCGTGCGGCTCGATGGCGAACTGGGTCACGATCGGGAACGCGTACGTGCCCTCGACCACCACCTCGGCGTCCGCACCCACGGCGTCCACGTCGCCCCAGCCGTAGTCGTGCTCGCGCAGGATGTTCGTCGCCGCCAGCGGGTCGCCGGCTCGGAGGGCGGGGTCCTGGACGAGGGAGGCGCCCGATTCGAGCGCAGCGGCGATGGTCGTGACGGCCGGCAGCTCCTCATAGTCGACGCGCACGAGCGCGGCGGCTTCCTCAGCGGCATCGAGCGTCGCGGCGGCGACCGCGGCGACCGGCTCGCCGTGGTAGCGCGTCTCGCCGACGGCGAGCACCGGTCGGTCCTGCCACTGCGGCCCGAAGCGCGGCATCGGCTGCGGCAGATCGTCGGCGGTCATGACGAAGCGAACACCCGGGACAGTCAGCGCGGCGCTGGCGTCGATGCCCACGATGCGTGCTCGAGCGCAGTCGAGGGCGACGAGCTTGACCTCGAGGACGCCCTCGAGGTGGATGTCGGCGACGTAGGCCTGGCGACCGGTCACCCGATCGAGGCCGCCGACCCTGGCCGGTGAGGCGCCGATGCCGTCGGCGGCGGTCATCCGCCGGCCCCAGGGGCCGCGCCACGTTCGCCGGCGGCCACCAGCACGGCCTCGACGATCTGGCCGTAGCCCGCGCAGCGGCAGAGGTTGCCGGCCAGGCCGTCCTCGACCTCGTGGCGAGTCGGATGCGCGTTGGCGGCCAGGAGCGCCCGCGCGGAGACGAGCTGGCCGGGGATGCAGAACCCGCACTGCGCCGCACCGGTCTCGAGGAACGCGGCCTGGAGCGGATCGAGGCGTCCGTCGGTCGCGAGGCCCTCGACGGTCGTGACTACCGCCCCGTCGATCTCGACCGCGAGGACGAGGCAGGCGTCGACGCTCCGACCATCGACGAGCACGGTGCACGCCCCACACTCGCCGACCAGGCAGCAGGCCTTCGAGCCGGTCAGCGCTAGGTCGTCGCGCAGGACCTCCAGCAGCGTGTGATGGGCGGCGACGGTCAGCGCGCGAGCCTGCCCGTTGACGGTCAGCGCGATGGGTCGCGGCGTCATGCGCCGTCGGCGTGGTTCAGGCGCTCTGCGGCCTTCGCGATCGCGCGCAGGGCAAGGACACGGAGCATCGCCAGCCGGTAGTCCGGGCTCGCTCGGAGCGACCGGGGCGACGGGCTGGCGTCGACGAAGAGCGCGTCGAGGCATTCCAGCTTCGCCCGTTCGGGGGCCGCCGGATCGACCAGCACACCCGAGTCGTCGGTCACGAGGATGGGCCGCGGTCCGAGGCTGCCGTAGCCGATGGTCACGGTGCCATCGGCCGACACGGTGCAGCTCAAGGTGACCGAGGCGAGGTCGTGGCCACGGCGGCGGGTCCGCCGGACGTGGGTCGAGCCTCTTGGGGCAGCGGACCGCGGCAGCTCGATGGCCGTGACCAGCTCCTCTGGGCCCAGCGTCGTGACGCCGGAACGCACGAAGAAGGCGTCGATGGGGATGCGCCGCTCGCCCGCCGGCCCGACGGCGACGACGACGGCACCGAAGACGAGCAGCGCCGGCGCCGTGTCGGCGGCCGGCGAGGCGTTGCAGATGTTGCCGGCCAGCGTCGCCCGGTTGCGGATCTGGACCGCGCCAACGACCGCCGCCCCCTCGGCCAGCGCCTGGTAGTCGCGCCTGATGCGCGGATCTGCGGCGATGTCGGTCATGATGGTCCGTGCTCCGATGCGCAGACCACCGTCGTGCTCGGCGATGGCGTCGTCGAGCTCGGCGATGCCCTTGAGGTCGACGACCAGTCGCGGCCGGATGGTCCCATCGCGCAGACGGATGATGAGGTCGGTCCCGCCGGCAAGTGGCCGCGCGTCGTCGCCATGCCGGGCCAGCGTCGCGATGGCGGCGTCGAGGTCGGTCGGTCGCTCGTAGGCGAACGCGCGCATCAGGCCGGCCGGAGCACGGCATCGACCTCGTCGAGCAGCACCTGCGGGTTGGCGGCCCGCACGAAGACGTACGGCCGCTCAGCGAAGCTCGCGACGAAGGCCGCCCGCGCCGCCCGGCGCTCGGTCGTGTCGACGATGGGCATGGGGATGCCGGGCGCCAGCAGCTCGTTGAGCAGGAAGTAGTTCTGGAGCGAGTGGAGCGTCTGGAACTGGCGCTCGAAGGGGATCATCTCGGCGCTCGAGGGGTCGAAGTTGCCGTCGATCGCGGGCACCACGACGAGGTCGACGACGCTCGGCTCCGTGTACAGCGCCCAGGTCGGCATGTCGCCGAAGAACTTCTCGACGCCGCGTTCGGGCGCCGCCTTGTCAGCCCGCTCGGTGCCCTCGGTGCGCTTCTTCAGGAACGGCGACTTCGACCCCGCCCTGACGATGCCCGACTCGTCGATGATCGTCGTCTCCGTCGAGACCAGCATCGCCCCGCGCCGGCAGGCCTCGATCTGGCCCATCGACTTGCCGTGGTTCGACTCGCCGCCCAGGAAGAGGATCGTCCTGTCGCGGTAGCGCACGGCCGACGCATGGAAGGGATGCAGCCCGAGGTTCTCGAGCCGCAGCGCGAGCATGGCCACGACGACCTTCTGGATGGGACCCGCCGGCCAGTCGCCCGAGAACGTCATCCGTCGGTCGTCGTAGTCGATGGCTCTCCGTCCGGCCTCGCGATCCCAGACGATATCGGGCTCGGCGAGCGTGGGCGCCGGGTCGATGTGCACGTCCGCCAGGCGGTAGTCGAGGAAGCTCTTGTCATCGAGGACGTGCTCGATGGGCGGGCCGCCGAGGACGTCGACCCGCAGCCGGGCGGGCCCTGCCACGAACTCCTCGCTCAGCACCACGCTCGTCACGCGCCCGACGCCGCCTCGCGCAGGATCTCGACCTTGCCGGCTCTCCCGTCGACCCGCAGCCGGTCGCCGGTCGCGATGCGCTGCGTCGCAACGGACGTGCCGATGACGGCCGGGATGCCGAACTCGCGCGAGAGCACGGCCGGGTGCGAAGTCAGCCCACCGGTGTCGGTCACGAGGGCGGCGATCTTCGTGAACAGCACGACCCAGGCCGGGTTCGTCATCTGGCAGACGAGGATGTCGCCGTCGCGGACCTGGTCGAACTCGTCGATGGTCTGGACCACCCGGGCGGTGCCTTCCAGGACCCCGGGCGAGGCGCCGATGCCGGTGATCAGCCGCAGGTCCTCCGACTGGATCTGGTGGAAGCGCTCCGGGTAGCCCCAGTTGACGAGATACGGGAAGGCCAGCTGCGCGGCGGTCGCGGTGCCGATCCAATCGGGCGGCTGGAGGCGCTGCTGGGCGTCGCGCTCGGTCCGCCGAACGGCGACGAGCCCGCGCGCATCGATGGCGTCGGCGCTGCCGATGAGGGCGCGCAGCTCGTTGTAGCGCAGGAACAGGACGTCGTCCGGCTCGTCGAGACGGTCGAGCTCGACGAGCTTCTGGCCGACCGTCAGGAGCACCAGGCGGAGGTGGGCGTTGGCGCCCTGGTCGATGTAGAAGTGGTGGTCGGGCGTCAGCGGCGCCATGCGCAGGTTGACCTCGTTGGCCGCTCGCATGGCGTCGAGGTCGGCGCCCGAGAGGCCGCCGAGGATCTCCTGCGAGGCAGCCTCGATGTCCTTCCGCATGGCCTCGATGGCCGTCGGGTAGTCGTAATCGGTGGCGAGGTAGCCGCGCACGAGCTCGAGCACCGGCTCCACCTGCTCACGCACGGTCGGGAAGATGAACTCGTGGCTCCAGACGGCGTGCCAGCCGAACTCGCGCTGGTAGGGCTCGACGCGCTCGGCCAGGAACCGGCGGCCGCGCTCGCCCGCCACGAGGGCGGCCAGGATCTCGGCCGTGTCCTCGGGCGCGAAGGCAGCCCGCAGCTGGTCGTCGTCGCGGACCTCGTTCTTCATCCGCCAGAGCGCCTCGATGGAGTCCCAGTTGCGGTCCGAAGCCGAGTTCTGGAGCCGTCCCAGGAGCCCCTCGTCGACGCTGCCGCGCGCCCGTTCCATGACCGCCCGCAGGTCGAGCGTGGCCGAGAGCTGCGCGAAGTTGAGCATCCAGTGGATCTTCCAGTGCCGATCGTGGATGTCGATGGCGTCCTCGAGCAGGACAGCCGTCTCCGCCAGGTCCATGCGCTCGACCTCGTCGAGGCGCGCCTCGAGGTACGCGAAGTTGCGCTGCATCTCTGGCACCAGGCGGTCGCGCCACCAGTCGGCGAAGTGCTTGCCATACGTTGGGAGGACGGTGTCGAGGTAGGCGCCCATGGTCGAGGCGAAGGCGGCGTCGCGCGGCACACGAGCCTGGTAGCGGGCGCTGTACTCGGTGCCCTCTATGTGCAGGTCGGGGTCGGCCGGGATGGCGGTCGTGTAGACATAGCCGTTGACGGCCTTTGCCAGCCAGTCGACGGCGAACGGCGTCCCGAAGCGACGGAACATGTGATCGCAGCTCAGCCACCAGCCGCCGATGTCGAAGAACATGGGGCTGACCGGGTGCGGGATGTGGAGGTCGTCGTAGACCCAGAAGAAGTCCCGCTCGACGTCCGAATCCCAGGTCACCGGGAAGGCGTCGTCGCCCAGGAACTGGCCCAGGATCTCGTCTGTCATCGATCGTCGACTAGGATACCGACCACACAGGAGTGACGGATGACCGGCCTGGCCTCAGCGGCCCTCGTCGACTGTCCCATGTCGCGGACGGTCAGCGACCGACCGACC
Organism: Candidatus Limnocylindrales bacterium; assembly: GCA_036559965.1. Classification (GTDB taxonomy): domain Bacteria; phylum Chloroflexota; class Limnocylindria; order Limnocylindrales; family CSP1-4; genus CSP1-4. Next base: position 38,073 of record DATBSD010000136.1, on the reverse strand, counting down.
GACTACTGGAACGACTCGTGCGCGATCGCCGAGCTCGAGTACGCCGTCGCCCGAGGTGCCACCGGCGCCACGTCCAACCCGAGCATCGTGCTCGAGGTCCTGGGCAAGGAACGGGCGCATTGGCAGCCGTGGGTCGCGGAGCGCGCGATGGTCGAGCCCTCGGCCACCGAGACCGACCTGACCTGGGCGCTCATCGAGGCCATGGCCGCCCGCGGCGCGGGCATCCTGGAGCCGGTCTTCGTCCGCGAGGGCGGCCGCAAGGGCCGCCTATCGATCCAGACGAACCCGGCCAACCATGGCAACGCGGAGCTGATGCTCGAGCAGGGCCGACGGTTCGCGGCGCTGGCGCCCAACATGCAGGTCAAGTTCCCGGCCACCGCGGCCGGCATCGCGGCCATCGAAGCGGCGACCGCGGCGGGCATCAGCATCAACGCCACGGTCTGCTTCACGGTCGCCCAGGCGATCGCGGTGGCGGAGGCCGTCGAGCGCGGCCTGGATGCACTGGTGGCCGGCGGCGGCGACGCCGGCTCCGTGTCGCCGGTCTGCACGATCATGATGGGCCGCGTCGACGACTGGCTGCGCGTGCTCGTCGAACGCGACGGCATCGTCGTCCAGCCGGATGCGCTCGACTGGGCCGGCATCGCCGTCTTCAAGCGCGCCTACGCCGTGTTCCGGGAGCGCGGCTACCGCGCCCGACTGCTGGCCGCCGCCTACCGGCATCGTCTGCACTGGACGGAGCTCGTCGGCGGTGACGTCATCCTGACCCTGCCGCACGCCTGGCAGGTGCGCTTCAATGCCAGCGGCATCACACCCGTCGATCGCATCGACGAGCCGGTGGAGCCGCGCCTCGTCGACGATCTGCTCGAGCGGCTCCCGGACTTCGAGCGCGCCTACGACCCGATGGGTCTGACCATCGACGAATTCCAGGGCTTCGGCGCGACCGCCCGGACCCTGCGCACATTCATCCGGTCATATCACGACCTCATCGGCGCGGTGCGCGACATCGTGCTGCCCGATCCGGACGTACGCCCGAGCTGATCTCTGGATCGACGGCGCGCGGCGGTTGTCAGCGCCGCTCCGTGAGGTGGATGGTCACCGAGTCGCCATCGCCCTTGCCGATGAGCCGGCGAAGACCGGCATTGATGGGCAGCATGTGCGTGCCGTCGCCGAGGGCCATGAACGAGCTTTGGAAGGGCTGTCCGTCGACCGTGCCGCGGACCTTGACCAGCCCGCGCGTGCCGAAGAACTCGGTGGCCCAGTCGGCCACGACGTACGTCCAGCCGCCTTTGCCATGGCTCTTGTGGAGCACGCCCACGAACGTCTTGTCGAGCGTCGACGGCATCGACTAGGCCTTGGCGGCGGCGGCCTCGCGGGCCTGCTCCCAATCCTTCCGGAACTGGACGATGCCCGAGTCGGTGAGTGGGTGATGGACCATCTGCTTGAGCACCTTGAACGGCAGCGTGGCCACGTGCGCGCCGGCCAGGGCAGCGTCGGTCATGTGGCGCGGGTGGCGGATCGACGCGGCCAGGACTTCCGTGTCGAGCCCGTGCAGCTCGACGATGCCGACCAGCTCGCGGATGACCTCCATGCCGTCCTGGTTGATGTCGTCGAGGCGACCGACGAACGGCGACAGCAGCGACGCGCCGGCCTTGGCCGCGAGGAGGCCCTGGTTGGCCGAGAAGATGAGCGTGCAGTTCGTCTTGATGCCCTCTTCGGCAAAGCGCGCGATGGCCTCCAGCCCGGTCTCGCTCATGGGCACCTTGACGACGATGTTGGGCGCCAGCTTCGCGAACGCCCGACCCTCCTTGAGCATGTCCTCGACGTCCTCGGCCACGACCTCGGCGCTGACAGGGCCGGGCGTGATGCGGCAGATCTCCGTGAGGATGTCCTCGTAGCTGCCACCGACCTTGCCGTAGAGAGTCGGGTTCGTGGTCACCCCGTCGAGCACGCCCCAGCGCGCGGCGATGCGGATCTCCTCGATATCGGCGGTGTCCAGGAAGATCTTCACTGATGGCTCCTTGGGCGGGGCGGGCGCGACGACCGAGCGGCGCTCGCGGATTCTACGCCGACGGGCGTCAGAACCGGTCGGCCCACTCCCGGATGATGGTCGTCACCGGGCCGAGCGCGACGACCGCCACGACGGCGAGCACGACCGTCGCCGTGTAGCCGCGCAGCCGCTCCCCTGGGCGCAGCAGCACCCACGGCAGCACGGCGGCGATGACGACCTCGACCGCGAGCAGGATGGCGCCCGGATCGGTCGTCAGCTGGTCGAAGCGGAGCAGACGGTCGGCGCCGAAGACGACGCCTTCGCCGATGAGCGCGGCAGCCAGGATGGCGACCCCGATCGCCCGCGGCCAGCCCTGTCCGTAGCGCCAGACCGCACCTGCCGCGCCAAGCACCGGCCCGGCGATCAGGGCGACCGTGCCCCAGACCGTCGCCGCGTGTGACGCGCCGATGGCCCGAAACCCGTCGCCAAGGACCGCGATGAGCAGGTAGTACGCGGCGACCGCGCTGAGCAGGCCGATCAGCCCGCGCAGAGCCCCCGTGGGCAGCGTCCTGGCCGAAGCGCCGAGGGCGAAGGCGACGGCCAGCCAAACACCGATGGCGTTGGCCGGGATGAGCAGGCCGTACGGCCAGGTCAGCTGATCGGAGACCCAGGCGGCCGCTCCGAGCGCGGCGCCGACGCCGATCGAGGTGCCGAAGCCGTTGAGCGCCCGACCGGCCAGACCGGACAGGCCGGCCGGACTCGAGGCCGGGAGTGGCTCAGACGCTGGGGACGGACTCGGTGACACCGGCGGCCGATGGGGCCTCCACCGCGACCGTGCCGTCGCGCGACGCGGCGGTCCGCGGCGATCGCTCGGCCGATGTCGCGATGCAGGCCGCCACGAAGCCCTCGAACAGCGGATGCGGTCGATCCGGCCGCGACCGGAACTCGGGATGGAACTGGCTGGCCACGAACCAGGGATGGTCGGCGAGCTCGACGATCTCGACCAGCCGGCCATCCGGCGACTGGCCGGAGAGGACCATGCCGGCCGTCTCGAGCGCGTCGCGGTAGCGGTTGTTGACCTCGAAGCGGTGACGATGACGCTCGTAGATGACCTCGGCGCCGTACGCTTCGGCGGCCTTCGAGCCGGGCGTCAGCTTGGCCGGGTAAAGACCCAGGCGCATCGTGCCGCCCTTCTCCTCCATGTCGCGCTGGTCGGGCATGAAGTCGATGACCGGATCGGTCGTGAAGAGGTCGAACTCTGTCGAGTTGGCGCCGGCCGCGCCGGCCAGGTCGCGAGCGACCTCGATGACGCCGCACTGGAGCCCGAGGCAGAGCCCGAGGTACGGGATGCGCTGGAGTCGGGCGTAGCGCGCGGCGATGACCTTGCCCTCGATGCCGCGATGGCCGAAGCCGCCGGGCACGACGATGCCGGCCACGCCGGCCAATCGAGCCTCGTGGTTCTCGGCCGTGAGCGCCTCGGAGTCGACCCAGCGGATGCGGATGTTGCGATCGGCCGCCCAGCCGGCATGGCGGAGCGCCTCAGTCACCGAGAGGTAGGCGTCGGGCAACTCGATGTACTTGCCGACGAGGGCGACCTCGAGCTCCGGCTTGGGCGCCTTGATGCGCTCGACGAGGGCACGCCAGGCGGTCAGGTCGGCGGGCTGCGCGTCGAGGCCGAGATCACGGACGATGATCTCGCCGAGGCCCTGCGCCTCGAGCAGGAGCGGCACCTCGTAGATCGTCTCGGCCGTCTCGGCCGTGATGACGGCCTCGGTCGGCACGTCTGTGAAGAGGGCGATCTTCTCGCGGATCTCGTCCGGCACCGGCGAGTCGGAGCGGAGGACGATGACGTCGGGCTGGATGCCGATGCCGCGCAGCTCCTTGACGGAGTGCTGCGTCGGCTTCGTCTTCAGCTCGCCTGTCGCCTCGAGCGTCGGCAGCAGAGTGACGTGGATGTAGACGACGTTCGTCCGCCCGACGTCCTTGCGAAGCTGCCGGATGGCTTCCAGGAAGGGCAGCGATTCGATGTCGCCGACCGTCCCGCCGACCTCGACGATGACGACATCGGCGCGGCCATCGCGGGCGACCCGCTGGACGCGCTCCTTGATCTCGTTCGTGATGTGCGGGATGACCTGGACGGTGCCGCCGAGGTAGTCGCCGCGGCGCTCCTTGGCGATGACCGCCTGGTAGATGCGCCCCGTGGTGACGTTGCTGAGCTGGGTCAGGTTCTCGTCGATGAAGCGCTCGTAGTGGCCCAGGTCGAGGTCCGTCTCGGCGCCGTCGTCGGTCACGAAGACCTCGCCGTGCTGATAGGGCGACATCGTCCCCGGGTCGACGTTGATGTAGGGATCGAGCTTGAGGATGCTGACGGTCAGGCCCCGACTCTTGAGCAGTCGGCCGATGCTGGCGGCGGTGATGCCTTTGCCGAGTGAGGAGGTCACCCCTCCGGTCACAAAGACATACTTCGCCATGGGTCAGTTCCTCCGGGGTTTTTCGAATGGTACCGGAAGGCGCAACCGGATGCAGATTCCTCGGTGACCGGGCGCACCGGCGCATGCATGGACTCGCCGCTGGCGCCCACGGTACTGCGAGGCTTCACCTGCAGGCCGCAACGCTGCTGAGCATCCACCAGCGAGTGCCAACGGCGGCGAGGCGGACCGTCGCGTCGATCGCGGGACGTCCTGCACGGCGATGTCCGTCATGGAAGGGAGATGCCGGGACGCGGGCTAGTGTCCCACGCCACCTCGCGCGCGATGACGAGGCCTTCGAGCGTGGGCGGCGCTAGGCGCGCTTGGCCAGGGGCCGAACGGTCGGCCGCGCGGTCTCCGGGGCGGGTGCTCCGCTGTCGAGGTACGACGCGAACGCTGCCTCGAAACCGACGTCACGTCCGGCGGCTTCCGAGAGCAGCCACTTGTGCTCGAGCAGGTCGCAGTAGGCCTGGAGCGGGTCACGATCTGGACCGATGACCGGCGCAAGGCGCGCGAGCGAGGGATCGAGGCGCTCCCGCCGCCAGCGCTCGGCGCCCTCCTCGCGCGACACCGGTCGGTCGGTCGAGGCGGCCAGCCAGGCACGGTACTCGCGCATGTCGTGGAGCAGCAGATGGGCCTGTCCTTCGAGCGCGTTGAGGCGCGCGCGACGCCGCAGCTCGCGCGTATGGAAGTCCCGCTCGGACACGACGACCCGCAGCCTGGCGCTGGCCGGTTCGCGTCCGCCCGGCTCGATCTCGACTTCCTCGACCGCGAACCCGAGCTCGTTCAGGCGCCGCACCCGGGCCTCGATGGCGAACGCATCGCCAACCGCGATGGTCTCGACGCGGAAGAGCTCCTGCCACAAGTCGTCGTACCGGCCACGGACCGCCGAGGCAGCCAGAGCCTGCTCGTCCATCGCCTCCGGGTGACCCTGCGACGCCGCCAGGTCGGCCAGCCCGAAGGCGACGTTCTCGACGAGGACGTCAAGGTCGGCCGCCCGCTGGCCGTCCGAGAGCCGGGGGTGGATCTCGCTCGTCTCGGCATCCACGAGATAGGCCTGCAATCGATCGCCGTCGCGCCGAAGCAGCGTGTTGGCGAGCGAGCAATCACCCCAGAAGACGCCGGCTCGGTGCAGGTCCACGAGTAGCGATGCCATGGCGTCGAGCAGTCGGTCGCGGTAGCCACCGGCGACCAGCGGCACGCGCGCCATCAACCGCCGGTACTGGAGTGAGTGACGGAGGTAGTCGGTGGCCAGGATGGCCGTGCCGTCCTCGGGTCGCTCCGCGATGCCGATCACCCGCACGGCCGGCAGGGCGCGCGCCTCGATCTCGCGCAACGCGTCGTACTCACGCCGCGCGACGTCGATGGGCTCTTCCTTGAGGGCGACGGTGTCGCCGTCGATGACCGCGAAGCGGACCGCGTGGCGCGACGGCCCGACCATCAGTCGTCGGAAGGTCGCCGATCCCTTCGGCCAGCGTCGTAGGGGCGCACCCCATGGCAGTGCGAGCAGCCCGGGTGTCGGTCGCCGGAGGCGGAGGTGGAGTGGCCGATCGACAGCCGCCGGTGTGCTCACGGCGTCGATGGCACGGATCGCCCGGGCCCCCAGACCTCCGGCCCGCACACGAAGTCGCGCGGCGGGCGGCCATGTCTGGCGTGCCACGCATCGAGGTCCCCACGTCGGCGGGGCAGCACGCCGGTCGCGAAGGCGTCGGTCGCCCACGTCGTCAGCTCATCGAAGTCAGTCCACGAGCGGTACGGGCGACCGACCTCGGCGCACCAGGCGGCAAGCTGGTCCTTGGCCACGACGACGTCGGCGTGATGTGCGGCGTAGCGGTCGCTCGTGCCGTCGCCGATGAAGACGACCACCCGACCACCGACCTGATGCGCCCGGACACGTTCGCGCTTGCACGTCCCGCACACGAAGCAAGCCGGGTGGCCATACGGGAAGGTCATGCCGTCGGGGCCGTCGACGCGGTTGTCGTTGCTCGCGATGGGCAGGTCCGCCAGGTGGGGGGCCAGCTGCCGGAGGTTCGACTCGACGTAGAAGCCGAGTCCGTCGCTGACGATCTCGACGGCGGCCCCGGCTGCCCGGACGGCCGCCACGAAGCTCGGGAACGCCTGATCGTGGGGCAGCGACGCGGCCGTACCCCGCAGCAGCCCGGGGTCGCGTGGCAGGACCTCCATGTCCCAGCGCATGAGCTCGCGCGAGCCCACCAACTCGGCGTCGTAGTCGGCATCCCTCGCTGCGACCGTGGCCGCATCGGGCACGAAACGGCGCATCAGCTCGTCGCCCACGTCGACGCTCGAGATCGTCCCGTCGTAGTCGATCAGGAAGCTGACCGGTGCCCCGTCGGGGTCGAAGGTCGGGATCGCCGGCGCGCGGCTCACCGTCCGGCCCAGCTGGGCGCTCGGTCGAGCGCCCCGAGCGCCAGTCGCCGCGCGTCGCCGCGTGCGATGAGGATGCCGAGACCGATGACCAGGCCGCCCGCGACCTGGCCCGGCAAGATCGGCTCGGCCAGCAGGAGTGCGGCCAGGACGAGCGTGATGAACGGCGTCAGGAACTGATAGCTGGTCACCCGGGTCGGTCCCAGCAGTCGAACCCCGTGCAGCGTGATGACGTTGGCGACGCCGACCGAGACGACGGCCGAGAAGAGCAGCAGCGCCCAGGCGCCCGGCGGCACGCTGCCGAGGTCGAAGCCGATGAGCGGGATGAGCCCGAATGGCGCCATCACGCAGAGTCCGCCGATGATCGCCCACGACGTCGTCTTGAGCGGCGAGTGACGGCGCAGGATGGTCGCACCGACCGCGACGTAGACGGCCCAGGCCGCCGACGCCAGGAGCGTCAACGCCGGGCCGACCAGGCCGGCATCGAACCTCAGGGCACGGCCCGACGCGACGACGATGGCGACGCCGATCATCGAGACGGCGATGCCGGCCATCCGCTCGCGCGTCAGCATGTCCGTGCCGGCGAGCGACGCCACGAGCGCGGTGAGCACCGGCGTGGCGGCCACGATGAGCGCCGATTCGCCTGCCCCGGTCGAGCGCAGGGCGGTCGACCAGAGGACCTGATAGAGCCCGAAGCCGAGCGCGCCGAGCAGCAGGATCGTGATCAGGTCCCGTCGCGGCATCCAGATGCTGCCTTCCCGGAGCCGCGTCGCGAGCAGCAGGAAGCCGACCGGGATAGCGAAACGGAAGAACGAGATGGAGACCGGGGGCAGGAGGCCGACGAGGTACTTCATGGCCACGAAGTTGAAGCCCCAGAAGAGGATGACACCAAGGACCGCCACCTCGGCGAGGCGACGGTCCCGTGCGGCGGCGGATCCGGCCCCCGATGGAGGCGAGGCCGGAGCGGCCGATCCCGTCGGCCGCGGGGCTGGCGCGGAGCTCAGACGGCCTCCGCCTCCAGCTCGAGCGCTTCCTCGTCCGCCTCTTCGGTCAGCTTCAGCCATACGAATAGGCCGGTGAGCACGAGCAGCGGCAGGATGACCAGCGTGGCCAACGTGATGCCCAACGCAGCGGCGACGATCTTGAGAGCTTTCATGGTTGCTACCTCCGGTCGATCAGGTGGACTTGGCGGCTTCCTTCTTGTCGTCGCGAAGGGCAGGCCCCTCGGACACGAGCCGGTCGATGTCGTCGCGCGTGAACTCGGCCAGCGTGTGCTGGTTGCCGGACGCGGCGTGCTGGAGCAGGCGGAGGACATAGGCGCCGTCCTGCTCGAAGAAAAAGATGTCGCGTGGCTTCTGCTCGTCCATGTAGCGCCCGATGACCCGGAGCGCCTGCTCGTAATGGCCGGCAGCGCTGAAGTCAGGCGCCGGCAGTCCGGCCTTGCGCCGGGCCGCGGCCTCGTCCATGAAGCGCGAGATGTCGTCGTCGAAGAAGGTCAGGGTCTCCTTGCGCAACGTGCCCATGCTCTCGTTCCAGCCGGTCGTCTCGGTGACGGCCATGGCCAGTCCCTGGACGACGAACCCGTCCGGGACTTCGACGAGCAGGATCTCGCGCATCCCGCGCTGGTCGAGGAACGCGCCGATCGAGCGCAGGACCTCCTCGAAGTCCGTTCGCGGGCTGCCTTCGTAGATGCGCATGCGGTCTCCCTCAGGAGCCGGTCGTCTGGTCGATCAGGCCGCGGTCCTTGGCCCGCGCCTCACTCCAGCGGAAGACGACCAACGCGGCGAGTGTAACGACGAGCGTCGTGGCCAGCAAGACGAGGACGATCGTGGTCGCGTCGGGCGCCTGGCTGCCGGTCAGCTGGAGCCACAACGAGCCCTCGCCACCGATGCCGGTCGGGCTGCCCGGGAAGGCGGCCTGACGGACGCCCTCCAGCCACCAGGTCAGCGGCACGAGCAGCCCGATGCCCTGGACGGGCAGGGGCAGGACCGAGAGCGGGAAGACGGCCGCGACGACGAGGAACAGCGCGCCGGCGACCGCCTCCGGGTAGGACCACGACTCCTGGCGTGTCTGCAGGCAGACGGCAGCGAGCATGATGCCGATGGCCACGATGGCCGTCAGGCCGAGCACGAGGTCGACGCTCAGGATGAGCCAGTCGACAGCCGCAAGCGAGAACGGCACGCCCAGGAAGAGGACGCCGAAGGCGAGCACGATGACGGCGCCCATGGCACCGATGGCGATGCGTGCTACGCCGCGGCCCATGAGCACGATCCGCAAGTCGCTCGGGCTGACGTAGATGTACTTGAGCATGCGATAGCGCTCGCGATCGTCGAGCACCGACCAGGCCAGGCCGGCGACGCCGCTCATGACGAACGCCCACAGCGCACTGCCGACGATGAGGAACGCGCGCGCCTCGCTGGCCCCCGGTCCGGCGATGACGGTGAGCATCACGACCAGGATGAGCGCGCTGGCGATGGGCTTGGCGACCGAGTAGATGAAGAACAGCAGCGGGTCGGTCCAGTTCGCCTCCATCTGCCAGCCCAGCTTGGCCGCGGTGCCGAAGGCGCGCGTGCTGTCGATGAGGCCGTTGCCATCGGCGCGCCGTGCGTCGAAGTCGAGGGACCTGGCTGGCGTGGTCGCGGCGGTCGTCATGGCCTCACCGCCAACGAGCCGAGAGCCGGCCCTGCTCGCGCGCCAGACGCTCGAGCGTCCGGAGCATCGAGCGTGCCAGGAGCACGAACACGATGGTCATGGCGACGAGGATGAGGGCCTCGATCTCGGGCGACGGCGTGCCCGTCGGGCCGATCGTCCCCGCGAAGGCGAGCTGGCGCATGGCGTCGAGCCCGACGGCGAGCGGGATGGTCGCGATGGCCAGCGCCCCGACGATGCCCAGTTTGCCGACCGGGAAGTTGAGGCCAGAGACGAAGTAGACCGGCTCTTGAAGCAGCTGCGTCAGGTGCCACGCCTCGCGGCCCCAGAGGACGAAGAGGCTCGAGAGCATCATGCCCAGGCCATAGAGCGCGGTCAGCGTCAGGAAGAAGACAAGCAGCAGGAGACCCCACTGCTCGACGCTGAACGTGACGCCGTAGACGACGGCGCCCACGAAGAGGATGACCGCCGCTCGGGTCGAGCTCATGATCAGGCCGCCGACGGCCATGCCCAGGAGCACGCTCATCATGTCGACCGGTGACGCGAAGTAGAGCTCCAGGTTGCCCTGGTCCTTCTCCCAATAGAGCTGCGCCGCCATCATCCAGATGACGTTCAGCCAGAAGGCCGCCAGCGCGCCGCCCAGGACGACGAAGCCGATGTAGTCCTCCGGCGCCTCGAGCGCTCGATACACGAACACGAACGCTGACATGGTCAGGAACGGCAGGGCGATCTCGAAGAACAGCCAGGACGGCTCGCGGAGCATGCCGAAGACGCGCGGGTAGGCACGGCCGCCGACCGAGCGCAGGTTGTTGAGCAGCACCTGCCGACGATCCCAGGCCGCATCGGCCTGCGGACTGCGCGGCGCCGACGGCGCGAGGACGCTCACCGGAGCGCCTCGACCTCGGTCTCCGACCCGACCGGGCCCCCTTCTTCGACGTCGATGGTCGACTCGTCCATCGCCAGCGGCGCCGCCGGTGGCCGATCGTCCGGCTCGGCGGAAGCGTCGTCGTCGAAGCCACGGCCGACGAGCTCGACGAAGACGTCCTCGAGGCTGGGCTCCGACTTCTGGAGGCCGACGATGCGGGCGCCCAGGCTGCCCAGCGCGCCGACGACCCCGCCGAGGGCGGCGTCGTCCTCGAGCGCGAGGTTGACGACGACCGTCTGGCGGTCGACGGCGGCGCCGGCGTCGGCTGCCGATGCACCGACCGCATGGACGACGCCGGGCAGCCCGGCCAACGACGCTGGGCCGGCCGGCAGTCGGTCGACTTCGAGCCGGAAGATCGACTCGCGTTGGACGCGGCGCTTGAGCTCGTCGGGCGAGCCCGACGCGAGGATCCGACCATGGTCGACGCTGGCGATGTCCTCGCACAGCTCGTCGGCCTCGGCCATATAGTGCGTCGTCAGCAGGACCGTCCGTCCGGGCACCGCGGCGCGCCAGGCGACGACGAGCTCGCGCACGGTCCGCGCGGCGGCGACGTCGAGGCCGAGCGTCGGCTCGTCGAGGAACAGGATCCAGGGGTCGTTGAGCAGGCCGCGCGCGAGGTTCATCTTCTGGCGCTGGCCGGTCGACAAGGCCGAGACCCGCTGGAGGCGCTGCTCCTCCAATCCGACGGCCTCGATGAGCTCGTCGACCCGGCGCCAACCGGCCTGCTGGCCGAGGCCGTAGAACTGGGTGAACATCCAGAGCTGCTCGCGCACGGTCAGGATGCCGTAGCCGGATTGCTCGCCGCCCGCGACCATGTTCATGATCCGACGGATCTTCTTGCTGTCAGACGCGACGTCGAAGCCGAAGACCCTGGCCGTGCCGGTCGTCGGTAGCAGGAGCGTCGTCAGGATCTTGATGAGCGTCGTCTTGCCGGCGCCGTTGGGTCCCAGCAGACCGAAGAACGTGCCCGGCTCGACGTGCAGGTCGACGCCGGCCAGTGCGGTCACGTCCTTGGGCTTGGCCGAGTACACGCGCGTCACGCCACGGGCCTCGATGGCCGGCGCGGTGATGGCGTGGGCTGGCCCCGGAAGTGACACGGACGTGGTCTCTCGCTAGCGGTGATGGGACCCGGGCGAAGCGTCGGTCGGGTGGCGCGGCGACACGCGGTCGTCGTCCGTCGGGCATGCGCCCGGGAGGTCGAGTCGGGATCTCGTCATGGCGCGGCGCTCGCCGATCCCGACGCGCCCCGAGATGCTAGCACCGTCCGTGGCCGGATGGAAGAGGTTCGTCTAACAGATGTTAGCCATCCTGCATGGCGACGGCGATGCGAGCGGCGATGGTCGCGTTGTGCTCGATGAGCGCCAGGTTGGCGACGACCGAGCGGCCGTCGGTGAGCTCGGCGATGCGGGCGAGCAGCCAGGGCGTCGTGGCCGGACCGTGGACGCCGGCAGCACCGGCGTCCCTGATCGCGTTCTGCGTGGCCGCCTCGGCCTCGGCGGATGTCAGCGCCGCCGCCTCAGGCACCGGCACCGTGACCAGGATGCCGGTCTCCAGCCCGAGCGCCCAGTGACGGGCGGCGAGCGCGGCCGCCTCGACGGCCGAATCGACGCGGACGTGGAGCGGCAGGCCGCTCGATCGGGCGAAGAAGCCGGGCAGCTCGTCGACACCGAAGCCGACCACCGGCACGCCACGCGTCTCGAGGACCTCGAGCGTCCTCGGCACGTCGAGGATGGACTTCGGTCCCGCGCACACGACGACGACGGGCGTCCGCGCCAGCTCGTCGAGGTCGGCCGAGATGTCGAGCGTCGCCTCGCCACCACGGTGCACGCCCCCGATGCCGCCCGTCGCGAAGACGCGGATACCCGCCAGGCGGGCGGCGATCATCGTCGCGCTCACCGTGGTGCCTGCCCAGGCGCCCGACGCCAGCGCCGCGGCGAGGTTGTGGCGGGACGCCTTCTCGACTGTGCCTGCGGCGGCCAGCGCCTCGAGCTCGTCGCCGCTCAGCCCGACGACCAAGCGACCGTCGTGGACGGCGATGGTCGCCGGCACGGCGCCCTCGTGCCTCACGGCGGCCTCTGCGGCCCGCGCGGCCTCGAGGTTGCGCGGCGCTGCCAGGCCGTGGGTGATGAGCGTCGATTCGAGCGCCACGACCGGTCGCCGCGCGGCCAGCGCGTCGGCCACCTCACGGCCCAGCCGGAGGACCTCGGTCACGGCCACGCTCGACCCTCGATCATCGGGGCCTAGCGTACCCGGCCCCGCGGCCGCTACGCTGCGCCCATGCCAGGCCGCCGGGGTGGAGCCGCTCCGTCGCAGCCGTCATCCGGCGCGGCCGCCGTGGAGCACGCGCAGGCTCGCCTGCCGGTCACGCCGGACATCGTCGACGCCGAGGTCGTGCTCGAGGAGCTCGATCTGTCGCCGGACGGCCGGACAGCCGTCGTCGTCCGCCGTCGGGTGCGCGGGCTCGACTACGTGCGCGACCTGCTGCTCGTGGACCTCGATGGCGGCCCGCCGCGGCGCCTGCTCGTGCCCGGCACCGACGCCAACCACCCGCGCTGGTCGCCGGACGGCCGGCACATCGCCTACCTCGCCGCCGGCAGGTCGTCGGCGCCGCAGGTCCACGTCGTCGCTGTCTCCCGGCGCGAGCGCGCCCGTGACCAGCGGACGCGTCACCTGACACGAGAGGCCCACGGCGTGTCGGGCTTCGCTTGGTCGCCAGATGGCGGGCGCGTCGGCTTCTGGGGCTGGGCAGGACCGGCGCGCTTCGTCGAAGGCCTCACGCCTCGTGGCCGGAGACCGACCGTGCGGGTCATCCGCCAGGCATCGTTCCGATGGAACGACGTCGGATTCCTCGATCACCGCACGCACCTCTCGGTCGTCGACGTCGGACGCGGCGCCCGGCCGCGGCGCCTGACGCATGGCGACTTCGACGTGCAGTCGCCCGAGTGGGACGCGGACGGCCGCTCGCTCGTGTTCACCGCGGCCATGGCCCCCGACGCCGATCTCTACCCGATGCCACGCGTCTACCGCATCGGCGCCGTCGAGAGCGACGACACACCGGCGCTGCCGATCGAGGTACTGGCGCTGGGCGACGGCGTCGCGGATGCCGTCATGCCGTCGCCCGACGGTCGCTGGCTGGCCATCTCCGGCAGCGACGTTCCGGGTGCGCCGGACTGGTCATGGCCGCACGTCTTCCTCGCTCGATCCGACGGCTCCGGGACACCCATCCGCCTGGCGCCCGACGCGGACTTGCCGCACGGTTCGTGGCTCGATTGCGACATGACGGGCTGGACCTCGTGGCAGCGACCGGGACCGTTCTTCAGCGTCGATGCATCGGGGCACGCCGATGCGGTCATCGCCGTCTTGAGCGACCGCGGCCGGAGCCGACCATGGCGTCTCGCCTTCGACCCGCGGACCGGGGCGCCAGGTCCGGCGGCCCCGCTCGCCGGCGGCGACAGCGTGTGCTATCAGGCGGCGGTCGCGAACGGCCGCGTGGCGGTCGTCGGCGCGCTCGGCACGCGCGCCATGGAGGTCATGGAGGCGCGCGAGGGCGTCTATCGCACGCGCAGCCGCTTCGGATCGAGCTGGCAGCGGCGCTACCGACCGACGCCCGGCCGGATGCTGACCATCCCTGGCCCGGGCGGGCCCATCGAGACATGGCTCCACTCGCCGCCCGATGCCGGCGACCGGGCGCTGGCCCTGGTCATCGACCTGCATGGCGGTCCGATGGGAGCCTGGGGGCCGTCGCCGTGGCTCGAGATGCGAATGCTCGTGGAGGCTGGCATCCTCGTGGCCGCTCCGAACATCCGTGGGGCGACGGGCTACGGCAGCGACTGGCTCCGGGCCCAGAGCGAGGCGTGGGGCGAGGTCGATGACGACGATGTCATGGCCGTCGTCGACCACCTCGTGGACGCCGGGCTGGCCGACGGCGAACGCGTCGGGCTGATCGGACTGTCGTACGGGGGGTACCTGGTGAACTGGCTCATCGGCGCCCATCCCGGGCGGTTCGCGGCGGCCGTCAGCGATGGCGGTGTGGCAGACATGCGATCGACGTGGGCGCTGTCCGACTCAGGGCCGGACTTCCACCGACGCGCCGGCATGGCCGAGCCGACCTCACCGGCTGGTGTCGAGCGGCTGTGGCAGCAATCCCCGCTCCGCCTGGCCGACCGGATCCGGACACCGCTGCTCATCCTCCAGGGTGAGGACGATCACCGCTGCCCACCTGGCGACAACCTCCAGCTCTTCACCACGCTCCGGGCGCTCGGCCGCGAGGTCGAGCTGGCACTCTATCCCGGCAGCGGCCACACCTTTTCCGTCACCGGCCGGCCCGATCGACGCAAGGACCGGCACCAGCGCATGCTCGACTGGTTCGTGCGCTACCTCCGACCTGCAGGGCCGACGGCAGGCTGACCCCTAGGCCAGGATCGCGGCGCGGTCGGCCGTGCGCAGGAGGCGATATGCCGCCCGATGGCCGGCACGGGCCGCCGCGCGCAGGACGGTCGCCGAGTGGCGGTGCTCGCCTGGCGCTCTGAGCCAGCTGACGAGGAAGCCCGCCGCGAAGGCATCGCCGGCGCCGGTCGTGTCGCGCGACTCCAGGGATCGCGTCGAGACAGCGAGCACCCGGGGCAGCGCACTCGCCCGCGCCGAGGGGCCATCAGCAGGCACGGGCCTGACGAGCACGCGGCAGCCAGCTGCGCCGAGCTTGATGACGACGATCCGCGCCAGGCGGAGCAGGTCGGTCTCGGGGCGCCCGTCGAGGACGGCCGCCGTCTCGGCGGCGTTGCCGAACAGGACATCGGGCTCGACGTCGGCGACGCGTCGCCACGCTTCCGCAGCACCGAGTGCGAGGATCGGTCCGCTGGATGCGAGATCGACGGTCACGGCGCCGCCGCCGGACCTCGCCGATCCTGCGGCTCGTCGAGCGGCACCGGCCAGCGGGCGACCGTGGAAGAGCGAGTAGGCGGGCAGATGGAGGGCGGAAGCGCCGCGAAGCCAGGCGATCCGGACGTCCCCGGCCCGCAGCTCGTCGGCCGCCCCGCGATCGGTCACGAACGTGCGCTCGCCATCGGGCTCGACGAGCGCCACGATGCGTGCCGTCGGCTGCGGCCGCACGACGACGTGGACATCGACGCCAGCGCCACGCAGGGCGTGCGTCAACTGTCCTCCCCACGGGTCGCGGCCGACGGCGCCGATGAACGTGGCCGCACCGCCGGCACGCACGACCTCACGGGCGACGTTGGCGGCCGAGCCGCCCTGGCGGACGAGGATGTGCCCGCTCGTATCGGTCGCCCGGCTGACGGGCGACCCAGCGAGCGCGAGGACGTCCGCGATGAGGTCGCCGAGCGTCACGATCCGGGGTCGGCCAAGGGGGTCCACGGGCGCCGACTATGATAGGTCGGACGCCCCTCCTCCCCTCCTCCGCAGGAGCTGCCGTGAAGTCGACGGCCAAGAGCCTCGATCAGCTCTCGATCGACACCATCCGGACCCTCGCCATCGACGGGGTCCAGGCCGCCAACAGCGGCCATCCCGGCGCCCCGATGGGGATGGCCCCGATGGCCTACCTGCTGTTCACGCGCTTCATGCGCCATGCGCCATCCGACCCCACGTGGCCCGATCGCGATCGCTTCGTGCTCTCGGCCGGCCACGCCTCGATGCTCCTCTATGCCCTCCTCCACCTGACCGGCTACGACCTGCCGATGGACGAGTTGCGGCGCTTCCGTCAGTGGGGGTCCCGCACGCCCGGCCACCCCGAGTGGGGGATCACCGCCGGCGTCGAGGCGACGACCGGTCCGCTCGGCCAGGGTTTCGCCAACGCCGTCGGCATGGCCATCGCCGAGCGCCGGCTGGCGGCCGAGTTCGATCGTCCGGGCACATCGGTCATCGACCATCGGACGTACGTCATCTGCTCCGACGGCGATCTCCAAGAGGGCATCGCGGCCGAGGCGGCGAGCCTCGCCGGCCACCTCCGGCTGGGCAAGCTCATCGTGCTCTACGACGACAATGGCATCCAGTTAGACGGACCGACCGCGATGGCCTTCAGCGAGGACGTCCCGGCCCGCTTCGATGCCTATGGCTGGCAGACCCAGCGCGTCGCCGACGGCAACGATCTCGACGCCATCAGCGCTGCCATCAGCGCTGCCGAGGCCGACGAGCGACCGAGCCTCATCGCCGTCCGGACGCATATCGGCTACGGGTCGCCCAATCGGCAGGACTCCCAGAAGGCGCATGGCCAGCCCCTTGGACCGGACGAGGTTCGGCTGACGAAGCAAGCCTATGGCTGGGATCCCGGTGCCACCTTCCTCGTGCCCGACGACGTTCGCGAACGGTTCGCGTCGGTCGTCGAGCGAGGCCGTGACCTCGTGGCCGCCTGGCGGTCGCGCGTCGACGCGCTGGCCGCCATCGACCCACCCGCGGCGGCCGAGCTCGAGCGCCGGCTGGCCGGGCGCCGACCGACCGACTGGGCAGGCAGCCTGCCGACGTACGGCGCCGACGACGCGATGGCCACGCGGAACGCCTCGCAACAGACGCTCCAGGCCATCGCCGTTGCGCTGCCCGAGCTGTTCGGCGGGTCCGCGGATCTGTCGGAGAGCAACCTGACCGACATCAAGGGTGCCGAGGACCTGTCGGCGGACGTGGCCGGCAGGAACATCCGCTTCGGGGTGCGCGAGCACGCCATGGGCGGCATCGCCAACGGCATCGCCTACCACGGCGGCTTCCACCCGTACGTGGCGACGTTCCTGAACTTCAGCGACTACATGCGCGGCGCGGTGCGCCTGGCGGCGCTGTCCGGCCTCGAGGTCACGTACGTCTGGACACACGACTCGGTCGGCCTCGGGGAGGACGGCCCGACCCACCAGCCGGTCGAGCACTACGCGGCGCTCCGGGCGATGCCCAACCTCTGGTTCATGCGACCCGGCGACGCCAACGAGACCGTCGCCGCGTGGCGCGCGGCCATCGAGCGGTCGGACGGTCCGGTGGCGCTCGCACTGACCCGCCAGAAGCTGCCCATCCTGCCGGGCACGGCCGAGCTGGCCGCCGATGGCGTGTCCCGCGGTGCGTATGTGCTGGCCGAGGCCGAGGCGGACGAGGGCGGCATCGCCGAGCCCGATCTCATCCTCATCGCGACCGGCTCCGAGCTCGCGCTGGCCATGAGTGCCAGGACGCTGCTGGAGGCCGAGGGCATCCGGACGCGGGTCGTGTCGATGCCCTGCTGGGAGCGTTTCGCGGCGCAGCCGGCGCCCTATCGCGAGATGGTCCTGCCGCCCGAGGTCGTCCGGCGTGTGAGCATCGAAGCCGGCGTCTCGCTGGGCTGGGATCGCTGGGTCGGCCACGATGGCGCGATGATGGCCGTCGAGCGCTACGGCGCGTCGGCGCCGGCGGCGACGATCTTCGAGCACTTCGGCTTCACGCCCGAGGAGGTCGCCCGCGTCGCCCGTGCCGTCCTGACCGGCTCGCTTCGCGGCGTCGTCTCACCAGCCCCCGATCCGCACACGGCGCCACCGACCGGGTCGGGACCGGACGCCCCCGCCGGCTAAGAGGAGACCGCGATGCCCGACGCCGCCACCACCGAGGGCTTCCGCATCCCGGATGGCCTCCGACCGACGGTCGACGCGGCCATCGAGCGGGCCGTGAACGACGGCTGGGCGGCGCGGATCTGGCAGCACGACGCGAGCGTCTGGAGCGACGAGCCAGAGGTCCGTCTGGCCATCGGGCAGCGCCTCGGCTGGCTGGACGCGCCGGCACACTTCCACGACGACGCCGACGACCTGCGCGCATTTGCTGCCGGCATCCGCGAGGCGGGCATCGACCGGGCCCTGGTGTGCGGGATGGGCGGCAGCTCACTTGCGCCCGAGGTCCTTGGCACGGCCTATCCCATGGGTCCCGCCGGCATCCCGGTCGGCGTCCTCGACTCGACCGACCCCGAGACCGTCGCCCTGGCGACCGAGTCGTTCCCGCCCGGCTCGAGCCTCTACATCATCGCCTCGAAGTCGGGCACGACGACCGAGACGCTGGCCTTCCTGGCCCACTTCTGGGCGCTCGAGCACGACGCCCACCGCGAGATCGGCTCCAAGGAGGAGGGCGACCACTTCGTCGCCGTGAGCGATCCCGAGGAGCCCGTCGACAGCATCCCCCACAGCGGCGCCTTCCGCGCGGTGTTCCTCAACCCGCCTGACATCGGCGGTCGCTACGCCGCGCTGAGCTACGTCGGCCTCGTGCCGGCAGCCCTGCTCGACCTCGACGTCGGTGCGCTGCTGGCCGAAGCCGCCGAGATGGCCGAGGCGTGTCAGGCGCCCGACGCCGGCAACCCCGGCGTGGCCCTCGGTGCGACGCTGGGCGCGCTGGCAGGCCGCGGCCGCGACACGCTCACGCTCGTCATCGAGCCGGCCATCGCGAGCTTCGGCGAGTGGCTCGAGCAACTCGTCGCCGAGAGCACCGGCAAGCATGGCCAGGGCATCCTGCCGGTCGTCGGCGAGCCGCTCGCCTCGCCCGACCGATACCGCGAGGATCGCGTCTTCGTCCGCCTCTCTCGCGAGTCGGCGAGCGACTGGCGGGCCGAGACCGACGGCGCCATCGATGCGATCGCGGCGGCCGGCCACCCCGTCATCGAGCTCGTCATCCCGGATGGCGAGGGCCTCGGCGGCGAGTTCTTCCGCTGGCAGTTCGCGACCGCCGTGGCCGGCGCCGTGATGGGCATCAACCCCTTCGATGAGCCCGACGTCGCGGTCGCCAAGGCAGCCACGGCGCGCGTCCTGGCCGCCCTGAGGGATGGACACGCGCCGACCGACGCTGCCCAGGCCGCGGATGCAGCCGCCGAGGTCCTGGCCGACCAGTTCGCCTTGCTGGCGCCGGACGGGTACGTCGCCATCCAGGCGTATCTGCCCCGCTACGCCGACCGCGACGTCCGGCTGGCCGCGCTGCGCGAGGTCATCCGCGAGCGGACGGGCGCCGCGGTGACGCTCGGCCACGGGCCGCGCTACCTGCATTCGACCGGTCAGCTCCACAAGGGCGGACCGGCCGACGGCCTGTTCATCCAGCTCGTCGGCGCCCACGCTGACGACATCCTCATCCCTGGATCGGGTCAGACGTTCGGCATGCTCATCGACGCCCAGTCGCTCGGCGACGCCCAGTCGCTCGACGCGCGCGGCCTGCCGGTCGTGCGCATCCAGTTGGGCGAGGACCCGGACGCCGGGCTGGATACCCTCATCGCCTCGCTCGTCAGCTGATCGGCGGAAGGAGCTCGCATCGTGGATCTCGCCATCGTCGGCCTCGGGCGCATGGGCGGCAACATGGCCCGGCGTCTGCATCGTGCCGGGCATCGCGTGGTGGCCTTCAATCGGAGCCCCGAGAAGACGCGCGAGATCATGGCCGAGGGCCTCGATGGCGCGTTCACGCCCGACGAGGTCGTGGCCATGCTGCCGGCGCCGCGCATCGTCTGGTTGATGGTCCCGGCCGGCGAGGCGACCGAGGCGACGATGGTGGAGTTCGCGGCCGTCCTCTCGCCGGGCGACTGGATCGTCGATGGCGGCAACGCGAATTTCGGCGATTCCAAGCGACGCCATGGGCTGCTCAAGGATCGCGGGCTGCGGTTCGTCGATGCCGGTATCTCGGGTGGCGTGTGGGGCCTCCAGAACGGCTACGGCACGATGGTCGGCGGCGAGCGCCCCGACGTCGAGCCGCTCGAGCCGATCTTCCACGCGCTGGCCCCCGAAGGCGGCTACGTCCATGCCGGACCTCCCGGCGCCGGGCACTACACCAAGATGGTCCACAACGGCATCGAGTACGGGCTCATGCAGGCCTATGCGGAGGGCTTCGAGATCCTTCACGCCTCGGAGTACCCGCTCGACCTGGAGGCCGTGGCCAAGGCCTGGCAGCACGGCACCGTCATCCGATCGTGGCTCCTGGAGCTGGCCGGGCGGGCGTTCGAGGAGCACGGCGAGGACCTCGGCGACATCCGCGGCTGGGTCGCCGATTCGGGCGAGGGGCGTTGGACCGTGGCCGAGGCGATGGCGCTCGATGTGCCGGCGCCGGTCATCACCCTGTCGCTCCTGGCCCGCTTCGCAAGCCGCCAGGACGAGAGCTACGGCGCACGCGTGCTGGCGGCGCTTCGCCAGCAATTCGGCGGGCACGCCGTCAAGACCGACTGATGGCCACCACCCGCACGAAGTCGACCGCGGCGGGGCGGGCCGAGCCAGCCACCGGCCGCCGGACGGACGGCCGGAGCGGTTCGCGCGGCAAGAGCCTCGAGAACCCGCTTCGGGAGGGCCTCCGGCTGGAGAAGGTCCCCGAGCCGTGCACGGTCGTCATCTTCGGAGCGACCGGCGACCTGACACACCGCAGGCTGCTGCCCGCGCTCGTCAACCTGCGAAGGGCGGGCCTCCTGCCACCGCAGTCGGCCGTCCTGGCGACGGCGCGACGGCCGTTCACCGACGAGTCGTTCCGCGACGAGATGGCAAAGGCCGTCGCCGAGCACTCGCGGCTGCCCATCGAGCCGGCGCTCTGGGACGACTTCGCGTCGGGCATCCACTACCAGCAGGGCGACTTCGCCGACGCGACTGCCTACCGCCACCTGGCCGAGCGCCTCGATCGCATCGACGCCGAGCGCGGTACGCGCGGCAATCGCCTCTTCTATCTGGCCACGCCGCCGTCGGCCTACGCCGGCATCGTCGAGCACCTCGGCAAGGTCGGGCTTCAGCGGGAGCAGCGCGGCGGCGGCTGGGCGCGCATCGTCATCGAGAAGCCGTTCGGCCATGACCAGGACAGCGCCCGGGCGCTCAACCGCGATGTCCTGCGCGTCTTCGACGAGTCGCAGGTCTATCGCATCGATCACTACCTGGGCAAGGAGACGGTCCGCAACATCCTCGTCTTCCGCTTCGGCAACGGCATCTTCGAGCCGGTCTGGAACCGGCGCTACATCGATCATGTCCAGATCACGGTCGCCGAGGATCTCGGGGTCGAGGGGCGCGGTGCCTTCTACGAAGAGGCCGGCGCGACGCGGGACATCCTGCAGAACCACGTCCTGCAGCTGCTCTCGCTGGTGGCGATGGAGCCGCCCATCGCCTTCGAGGCCGACGCGCTGCGCGACGAGAAGCTGCGCGTGTTGCGCGCCGTGGAGCCGGACTGGGACGTCGAGCGGGTCAGCCGTGACGTCGTGCGCGGGCAGTACGCCGCGGGCTGGATCGGCGGCCGCCAGGTCGCCGGCTATCACGACGAGCCCGAGGTGGCGCCGAACTCTCGGACCGACACCTTCGTCGCCCTCCGTCTCGAGGTCCAGAACTGGCGCTGGGCCGACGTGCCGTTCTACTTGCGGACCGGCAAGCGGCTGCCCAAGCGAGCGTCGGAGATCGCCATCCAGTTCAAGCGTCCGCCGCTGATGCTCTTCCGCGATACGACGACCGACCCGGAGCCGAACCTGCTGGCCCTGCGCATCCAGCCCGACGAGGGCATCCTGCTGCGCTTCGCGGCCAAGGTGCCGGAGCTCGGGCTCGACGTGCGCAGCGTGAACATGGATTTCACCTACGGAACGTCGTTCTCGACGGAGGCGCCGGAGGCGTACGAGACGCTCATCCTCGATGCCATGCTCGGCGATGCCTCGCTCTTCACAAGGGCCGACGAGGTCGAGGCGGCATGGGGCATCGTGGCGCCCATCGAGGCCGCCTATGTGGCGGCCGCTGACGACGAGCGGTTACGGGTCCATCCCTACGAGGCGGGGACCTGGGGTCCTGAGGCGGCCGAGCGACTCCTGGCGCAGGACGATCGGCGCTGGCGGAGGCTGTGAGGTGAGCGGGCAGCTGAGCATGGTCGGCGGGGCGCGACGGTGGACCGCGCGGGCCACGACCGTGGCCGGCATCGAGTCCGAGCTGGCTCGGATCTGGAGCACCGCCGCGCGCGAGTCGCACGAGGCGCACCTCTCGGCTCAGCAGCTCGCCGCTGCGCGCGGCGACCCTCGTCTCGCCGGACGGCTCGACGAGCCGGGCGACGTGGGCGTCCGCATGCGCACGTCCGTGCTCACGCTCGTCGTCGTCGCCGAGCGCCCCGAGACGGCCGAGCGAGCGCTGGATGCTATCAACGAGCTCTCGTCGCGGCACCCGTCACGCGCCCTCGTCATCGCCCCCGGCGACCCCGATGGTCCGGCCTGGATGGATGCCGCCATCTACGCGCAATGCCGCCTGTCCGAGCGGAGCGGCGCGGAGACGTGCACGGAACAGATCCTGTTGCGCACCGGCGGCGAGATGGACGTCCACCTCGCCGAGCTCGTCCGGCCGCTGCTCATCCATGACCTGCCGGTCGTCCTCTGGTGGCCGGACGATCCGCCCATCGGGAGGCATCGCTTCATCGGCCTGCTGCGGACCTGCGACCGGCTGCTCGTCGACACGGGCTCCTTCCATGGCGAAGCTGCTGCCCGGCTGTCGGCGCTGGCGACCATCTGCTCAGCGGGCGAGGCGATCGTCCACGACATCGGCTGGATGCGCCTGACGCTCTGGCGCGAGCTGCTGGCCGAGCTCTTCGATCATCCGCTGCTGGCACCGGAGCTGGCCGGCGCGCGCGTGGTGCGCCTCGATGTCCTCCGGCCGGGCGACGAGCTGCGGCTCTCGAAGCCCGCGCTCTACGCCGGCTGGCTGGCCGCCCTGCTCGGTTGGAGCGTGACCAGCCCGCTGGCCCACCGACGAGGCAGCGAGGATCTGACGGCCACCCTGCGGTCCGAGCGCGGCGAGGTCCGTGTCGAGGTCCGTCCCGTGACGGGCGGCTCTGACCGCCGGCTGCGCACTCCGGGCTCGCTCGTGCGCGTCGAGATGGAGCTCGGCAAGCGCGGCCACGACGTTCGTGCTCGTGTCACCCGGCAGGCCGATCACCTCCTGGCGACCGCCGATTGGTCGGGTGCCGAAGTCGCCCGGCGTGCCGGCCGCCTCGAGGCGTTCGGCGAAGCCCCGTACGTCGGCGAGGCGCTCGATCACGGCGGCCAGGATCGCCTGCTCCATCGGTCGCTGATGGCGGCGGTGGCGCTCCTCGGCGGCTGAGCCGTGGCCCGGCTCATCGTCGTCCCCCATGCCCGAGCCGTGGCCGAGGCGGCCGCCGATCGCGTCGTCGCCATCCTCGGCGGGGCCGTCGAGTCGCGCGGCGCGGCTCACCTGGCGCTGACCGGTGGCTCCACGGCCGGCGCGCTCTACGACGCGCTGCGCGAGCCAGCCCGCCGGGCGGCCCTCGACTGGCGGCTGGTCGAGGTGTGGTGGGGCGATGAACGGCTGGTGCCATCCGGCGATGCGCGCTCGAACGTGCGCGGGGCGGCGGCCATCCTGGACGTCGAAGGCGGCCTCGGCTTCGATGCTCGACGCATCCATCCCTTCCCCATCGACGAGGCGACCGAGCTGGGCAACGACGCAGCCTGGGTCGCGGTGACCTACGCGGCTCGGCTACGAGAGCGCCTGCCGGCCGACGACGGCCTGCCGGTCTTCGATCTCGTCCTGCTGGGCATGGGGCCCGACGGCCACATCCTCTCGGTCTTCCCCGACAGCCCGGCCCTCGCAGCAGACGCACCGCTCGTGGTCGACGTGCCCGCCCCGAGCCACGTCGAGCCGTACGTCGCCCGGGTGACGCTCAACCCGCGTCTCGTGGCCGCCGCCCGGGCCGTGCTCGTGATGGTCACCGGCGGGGCCAAGGCGGCCGCTGTGGCCGAGGTCCTCGACGGGCAGCTCGATGTGACGCGCCTGCCGGCACAGCTGGCGCGCGGATCGAACGCGACCTGGATCATCGACCGCGCGGCGGCCGGCCGGCCGAGCTCCTGACTGCCGGGAGGCGACGTCCGCCGTCCGGTCCCCTCAGACGACCGCGGCGGCCTCCGCGCGCAGGGCCGCGTAGGTCGGCTTGATGGTGCCGTTGATGAGCCGGAGCCGCTCATCGAAGGGGGCGAAGGCGCTCTTGATGCCGTTCAGCGTCAGCCACTCCATCTCGTCGAGGCCGATGCCGAACGTCTCGGCCATGGCCGCGAACTCGGACGACAGCGTGACCCCGCTCATGAGTCGGTTGTCGGTGTTGACGGTGACGCGGAAACGGAGCCGCCGGA
The DNA here is from genome assembly GCA_036559965.1 of Candidatus Limnocylindrales bacterium. Taxonomy (GTDB): domain Bacteria; phylum Chloroflexota; class Limnocylindria; order Limnocylindrales; family CSP1-4; genus CSP1-4. The sequence continues at coordinate 13,603 of DATBSD010000136.1, read as the reverse complement.
GCAGGTCGATGGGGTGGTCGGCGAACGTGGCCACGGCCCCGGTGTGGACGTTCGACGTGGGGCACATCTCGAGCGGCACACGCCGGTCGCGCACGAAGGCGGCCAGCCGACCCAGGTGCACCGCGCCATCGTCGCCGACGGTGATGTCGTCGACGATGCGCACACCATGCCCGAGCCGCTCCGCGCCACACCATTGGAGCGCCTCCCAGATCGACGGCAGGCCGAAGCTCTCGCCGGCGTGGATGGTGATGTGGAAGTTCTCGCCGCGGATGGCCTCGAAGGCATCCAGGTAGCGCGTCGGCGGGTAGCCCTTCTCGGGTCCCGCGACGTCGAAGCCGACGACGCCCTGGTCGCGCCAACGCAGCGCCAGCTGGGCGATCTCAGTCGACCGTGCGAACTGGCGCATGCCGGTACACAGGACCTTCATGACGATGTGCTGGCCGGCGGCGGCCGCCCGCTCGGTGCCGATACGAACGCCCTCGAGGTTGGCCTCGACGACCTCGTCGAGCGTCAGGCCGCGGTCCGTCGAGAGCTCCGGCGCGTAGCGCACCTCGGCATAGACGACGCCGTCGGCGGCGAGGTCCTCGGCGCACTCGGCGGCGACCCGCACGATGGCGTCGCGCTCCTGCATCACGCCCACCGTGTGGGCGAATGTCTCGAGATACAGCTCGAGCGACTTGCGGTCGGCGCCGCGACGGATCCACGTCGCCAGGTCGCCGGGGTCGGTCGTCGGCAGCCCGTCGTAGCCGTACTCCGCCGCCAGGTCGATGATCGTGGCCGGCCGCAAGCCGCCGTCGAGGTGATCGTGGAGCAGGACCTTGGGCGCCCGCCTGATCGTCTCGAGCGTCAGCATCGCCACATGCTAGCGCCGGGTGCGACGCTCAGGGCCAGGTCAGGACGAGGTCGGCGAGGACCGATCCGACGATGAGCGGCTCCGTGAGCGTGAGGTCGAATGCCGCACGCTGCCCGGCAGCAAGGTCCGTGCTCAGCTCGGCAGCAGACCCGGTGCCTTCTGCCTGCTCGAGGATCCGTTCCGTGTCCCGATCCGTGATCGTCGCTCGATAGGCTTCGTCGGCGACGCCGTCCTGTGGGCTCCAGTCGGCTGCGACGTGGAAGGTTCCGGCCGATGGGCGCGGCCCAAGATCGACGTGCACGCTGTCGTACGGCTCGACGCCCGTGCCCTGGAGCCGGACGTCGACCAGCTCCAGCCGCGGCGCCGTGGTCGGCCAGTCGATGCGCACGTCGGCGGCTGGGGTCGTGCCGCCCCTCACGCCTGCCAGGGTCACGGTCCAGGTGAACGGTTTCTTGCCCTGGGCATGGCCCGTCAGCGTCCCGCCCGTGCTTCGCAGGCAGGCCCGATCGCCGAGCGGCTTGGCGAGCGTGCCCGGATAGATGCACAGCTCGACCCTGCCACCGCTCGCGGCCAGCAGCCTCGCGGTCACATCGCCGCCGCCCTCGCTGGTGAAGACGATGACCCGGGGCGTCGCCTCCGGGCGGTCGGGGTCGTCGACGCCCAGACCACGCATGATGGCGCGCGCCGGCGGGACCGCGCCGCTCGCTGTCGGACTCACCAGTCCGGATGGCGACGGGCCACCGGAGGGCGTGGCGAGCGGCGATGCCGAGGCGGACGCGTCACTGCCAGAGCTTGCCGAGGCCGTCGCGGTCGCCACCGCCACCGTCGCATCCGGCTCCTGGCCGCCGCCCGTCCGGCTCAGGATGATGGCGAGGACGATCGCCACGAGCAGCAGGAAGATCACCGCCAGGACGTAGGTCAGCGTCCGCCACTGGGTCGTCGTCATCGCCCGGCCACCCCGCGCATCATCAGTGGTCGGTCGTGGTTGCGCATCGTTGCAGGGTAGCCCACCGGGTGCCTGGCTTCAGATGGCGATGAGCACCACGCCGGCGAGCGCGGCCGCGACGCCGACCAACTGTCCACCGCGCAACCGCTCGTGGAGGATGATCCGCGCGAGCAGGATGGTCGTGACCGGGTAGAGCGACGAGAGGACGACGGCGACCGACAGGGCCCCCTGGGCGTTGGCAAGCACGAAGAAGGCGTTGCCCATCAGGTCGCCGAGGCCGATGGCGATGATGATGGCCACGCTGCCGCGGACGTCGGGCCAGCCCGGCCGCGCGGCCAGCAGCCCGATCATGACAAGGCCGACCGTCATGCCGCGTGCCGCCGCCAGGATCCACCACGGCCCGGCGCCGTCGGCCGCGGCCCGATCGACGAACAGATAGAAGCACGCGATGCCGGTCCCGGCCAGCCCGGCCAGCAGGAGCAGCCGCCGGTCGAGGTGACCATCGTGGCTCGTCGCGGACCGGGCGGGGATGGACACGAGGACGACGGCCAGCAGGCCCAGCACGATGCCGAAGACATCCGATGGCGGCAGCCGCTCGCCGAGCAGGAAGGCGACGAGGACCGGCAACCCGGCGCCGATGACGGCCACGATCGGCGAGCCGAGGCTCATGCGCCCGTCGGCCAGCAGGCGATAGAAGGCGCTCGCGCCCAGGAGCCCGACGGCACCCGCCCCGATCGCCCAGGCGAGGGCGCTCGAAACCGGCATCGGCTCGCCGGTCGCGACGACGAGGCTGACCGCACCGGCCAGGCCGACGGTCTGCGTCAAGGCGACGGTCATGAAGGCACCCAGGCGGCGCGTGACCAGGCCGGCCGCGAAGTCGGCGGCGCCCCATGTCGCGGCCGACAGGAGGCCGAACGCGATGCCGAGTGGGTTCAGCCGTCGGCGACCGCTGCGATGGCGACGTCGGCCTCGGTCGAGCCCTCGGCTTCGGTGTCTCGTCCCGCCGGCGCGTCGAGCACGATGACCTTGTCGGCGATGGCGTCGTAGCGGTCGGAGCAGGTCAGGTAGATGACCTGGTGGTCGACCGCCGTCTCGCGCATCAGCTCGAGCGCCTGCGTGGCGCGCTCGTCGTCGAAGGTCAGGAAGGGATCGTCGAAGATGAGCGGCGGGCGGCGGTCACGCGTGACCTGACGGACGAGGCCGAGCCGCGCCGCGAGATAGAACTGGTCGAGCGTGCCCTGCGAGAGGTTGCGCACGTCGACCCAGTCGCTGCGCTCCATCGACCAGACCGTGAACGTGAGCTCGCTCTCGTCGACGCGCACGCGGCGGTAGCGGCCGTCGGTGATGCGGGCGACGTCGCCGGCCATGCGCTTCTCGAGGAAGCGGGCGGCCTTCTTCATCGTCCCCTCGACCGCCCGGTCGAGACCATCGAGCGTGCCCCGGGTGATGCGCAGGCGCCGCTCGGCGGCGATCAGGCGCTCACGAGCGACGGCCAGCTGCTCCGCGGTAGCGGCGACCTGCTCGGCGTCGACGTCGTTGGCCTTGACGCGACCCTCCGCCTCGGCCGACGCCGTGAGGCAGCGCTCCCGTTCGCCGGTCGCCAGCCGGACCGCCGATGACGAGCGGTCGAGCGCGCGCTGCGGATCCTGGCCGACGTCGCCCATGCCGGCCAGCGCATGACGCGCCTGCTCGACGTCGTTCGCGGCCGTGTCCCGCAGCCGGGCCAGGTCGTCCGATGGCGTCTCGCCCGCGAGCAGCCCGCGCAGCTCGGCCGTCGCCTGGTCGATGGCGGCGACATGATCCGTCTCCTGGGCCAGCAGCGCCTCGGCGGCGGGCAGGTCCTCGAGGTCGATGTTGGCGAGCTCCTGGACGCGTTTGGCCTCGGCGTCGTGCATCGCCTGTTCGATCTCCGAGCGACCGCGCAGGCGGCGCGAGATCTGCTCGTCGCGCAGCACGTTCTGACGACCGACATCGAGCGTCCGTCGACGACGGACGATAGCCAGGACAGCCAGTGCGACGCCGACGCCGGTGATGGCCAGTGCGGCGACGAGCGGCACTTGCCCGATGGGCCCGAGCGTGCCGGTGACCGCGAGCACGACACCCAGCGCCGTGAGCACCAAGCCGATGATCGCCGGCCGTCGCCACTCGGGCGTCGGCAGCGCGCCGACGTCGTAGGCCGTGAGATCGGGCTCCTCGGCCAGCTCCGCCCGGAAGCCAGAGATCTTGGCTTCCAGATCGCGGATCCGTTCGACCGCGGCACGCAGCGCGACGAGGGGGATGCGCGATGGATGGCTGGCTTCGCGTGCCTCGATGTCATCGCGCAGCTCGGCCGCGCGACGGTACTTTTCGTAGCGCGCCTGCGCGTCATCCTGGCGCGTCTTGAGCGCGACCGCCCGCTCGGCGGCGCTGAGCGCCTCGCGCTCGACCTCGAGCCGCTGATCCGCGGCGACGAGCGCGTCACGCGCCCGTGACAGTGCCGCGCGCTCCTCCTCGAGCCGGCTGAGGGCCGCCTCGCCATCGCGCAGGCTGGACTCGAGCGTGGTCGTGGCGTCGGTCAGCGACTTGATGACGCCCGGGTTCTTGGCTCCCTGAGCGGTGTAGCGGGCGACGGCATCGGCCAGCTTCTTGCGCGCCGCACCGGTGCCACGATCGGCGCCGCTCATCGCCTCCTGGAGCCGATCGCGCAGGACGGTCTCGTCGCGATCGAGGTCGGCCAGCTCCTCGTGGCGCACGGCGGCCGTGGAGCGGAAGAACTTCTCGGACGGGATGCCGGTCATCTCGGCCAGTCGCCGCTCGACCTCGGCGGGGTCCGTGACCGTCTCGTCGCCATACCGCAGCTCGACCGTGCCCTTGGCGCCGGCGAACGTCTTGGCCAGCGATCCGGCCGTCCCATCGTCGTCCGTGAACTCGAGCCGGATGGTCGGTGCGGCATCGGCCGCGGCCCCCCAGCGACGGAGCGCCTCGATGTCCTGGCCGGCAGCCGTGCACTTGCGGAAGAGCCCGACCTCGATGGCCCGCTCGATGGTCGTCTTGCCGGCCTCGTTCGGCCCGCGAACGATGGTCAGGCCGGGCGCCAGCTGAAGGTCGAGCTCGTGGTGGCGCTGGAGGTCCCGCAGCTGGAGTCGTTGGATGCGCATCAGGCGACCGTGACCGAGGTCGGGTCGGCGAGCAGGATGCGACCCAGCCGGAGCGACTCCCGGATCTCCAGGGCGCCGTCGGCATCGCCCGCGGCGTCGGCCGCGACGATGCGCTCCTCGAGGTCGCGGATGAACGCCCCGACGATCGTGTCGGGCGGCGGTGGCACACCCTCCGGCTCGGCCGGCACGGCGCGCGACCGGACACGGACCCGGAAGAAGCCTGGCGCCAGCTGGCGTTCGATCTCCTCCTCCTGGAGCTCGAGCTCGTCGGGCAGGACGCCGACGATGCGGACGTCGAGCACGAGATCCGGGTCAGCAGACGCACGCAGCGACTCGATGAGCGCGACCTGACTGGCGACGGCCGCGGCATCGACATCGAGGTGCTCGAACTTCGTGCGGCCGATGGCGTGCTGACCGATGGCCACGTACTCGTGACCGTCCCGCTCCGAGAGCTCGACGATGAGGACCTGTCCGGCGCCGTCCTGGTCGAGCGCGACGGGCTCCGGCGCACCAGCGTAGGCCCACGTCGTGTCGCCCTGGACACCCTGGCGAAAGGAGTGCCAGTGGCCGAGGGCGAGGTAGTGCAGGCCGGAGGCGGCGACCTCGGCATCGGTGAACAGGACATCGTCGGCTTCGACCTTGCCCTCGATGCGCAGCGAGCCGTGGATGAGCCCGACCCGCCAGCGCGCCTGCGTGTCGTCCTTGACGGAGAAACCGGCCAGCGGGCTGGCGGCCATCCGCTTCGTGGCGGCCACTCGCCCGTAGATGGCCAGGTCGAGCGATGGGTAGACGACCTCGGGCCGCTCCGGCGTCAGCAGGACGATGAGGTCGCCGCCGTTCTTCTGGCCGGCCAGGGCCGGCAGGTCGTGGACCCGGTAGATCGACGCCGGGTCGTAGACGTCGTGGGTGCCGGGGATGACGACGGTCCGGATGCCGGCCGCGGCCAGACGCCCGAACTCGGCGGCTGCCCGTTCGACGGAGCGGCGAGGTTGCTGGTTGGAGTCGAACAGGTCGCCCGCCACGAGCACGACGTCGACGTGCTCGGCGAGGGCGAGGTCGATGGCCCGCTTGAAGGCGTCGAACTGGCGCTCGCGCTGGGTCGCTGCTGCGTCGCCGAGGTCATGATGGCGTGCGCCAAGGTGAACGTCGGCCATGTGCAGCAGTCGCGGCATCTCGGGGGCTCGACCTCCTTCTGTCCATCGGCGTGGTGCGAGCGAGGAGCCCCCTTGATGCCCTCGCCCGCGGGCTGAGACTCCGTCGCCATTGTGCCATCTCGGATGGCACGGCCGAAGGGCACCTTCGCTGACCGGCCGAATCGGGACCCTATGGTAGGCTTGATGGGCATCACGGTGCGCCCCCGGCCCACAGGGACCTACGGCAGAGCATCTGGGTCGTTGTTGTCGGCGCCCGGCCCCCGACCTCGCGCCAGCGACCACGCCCTGCCCCCGAGGACCAGGCACACCGCCAACATCGGGACGAGGGTCTCTCGTCGCTCCTTGGAGGTCTTTCGGGTGTCCTACGCTGATCGAACCCTGACCTGTGCCGACTGCGGCATCGAATTCGTCCATTCCGCCGCCGACCAGGAGTTCTATGCGCAGAAGGGGTTCGCGTCCGATCCCAAGCGCTGCCCCAGCTGCCGCGCTTCACGACGCGCGTCTCGCGAGTCGTCCGGCTACGGCTATGACGTGCGCGACATCGGCGGTCCCCGCGGCTACGAGCGCGGCGACGATCGCCCCCAGCGCGAGTACTTCGCCGTCATCTGCTCGAAGTGCGGCAACGCCGCGCAGGTCCCCTTCCGGCCCCGGCAGGACAAGCCGGTCTACTGCTCCGACTGCTTCCGCGAGGTCCAGGCGGTCTGACCCGCGGCGCTCGGCCTGACCGAGCGATTCGTCACACGATCGACGCCGGTCCCGGCAACGGGGCCGGCGTCGTCGTTGGCGCTACAAGCGCACGAGCTCCCCGTCGTGATGGCGTGTCCGGCGACGACCCCGCCAGACGGTCACGCGGCCGGCGCCCATCACCTGCCACGCGCCGTCGCGGCCGACGAGGGCCGTGTTCTCGTCGATGCCCAACACCACACCGCCCCGCGGCGCGGTCAGGATGAAGGCCGCCAGGATCGGCTCCGGGATGGCGTCGTAGTGCGGCGCCACCGCCGTCCGGGCCACGAACCCGAAGGCCGGCTGCCAGCTCGGCGGAAAGGGGATCCGGCGGCGCCAGCGGATGCGACGATCGGCCAGCACCATCGCCCCGGCCGAGCAGCCGGCCAGCACGGCACCGCGCTCGTGGGCCTCGTGGAGGGCGCGCTCGACGGCGGTGCCGGCGATCACGTCATACAGGAAGTCCGGCTTGCCGCCCGAGAGATAGACCAGGTCGGCCTCACCGATGGCCTGTGCGTTGGCGGCCTCCTGCGCGTCATCACGGTCGCGCACGAGGACCGGCTCGACTTCCGCCCCGAGGGCCGTGAAGTGCTGGCGCCCCATCTCCACCCAGCGCTGGAAGACCTCCTCGCCGTCCGGTATCGAGGCCGTGGGCAGGATGGCGACGCGCGGTCGTGAGCGGCCCGTCGCGGCAAGCAGCTCGCGGTCGACCGACTCGAGCTGGGGCGTGAATTCGCCGGATCCGACCAGCGCGATAGCACCCGTCATGTGGCCGCAGTCTAACGGCCGCATCGGCTCCGACCGTCGGGCCTACCATCGCGGGCATGGCCACGCCCCAGGGCACGATCGCCGGCATCCGCGCCCTGCTCATCGACATCGACGGCGTGCTCATCCTGCGCGGTCGACCAGTCGCCGGCGCCGGGGCTGCGCTCGAGACGCTCGAGCGAGCCGGTCTGCCGGCCATCCTGGCCACCAACACGTCGGCGCTCAGCAGGCGGTCGATCGCCGCCCACCTCCGCTCCGTCGGCGTGCCGGCCGATGCCGCTCGCATGATCAGCGCCGCGTCGGCCGCCGCCGACCACATCGTTCGGCACCATCCAGGCGGCCGGATCGCGCTCCTGACGACGCTCGAGGGTCGCAGCGAGTTCGAGCATCGCGGCCTCCACCTGGTGACCGACGACGAGGCCGATGCCCTGCTCGAAGCGGACGCCCTGGCCGGCCGGCGGGCCGAACGCCCACCCGTCGACGCCGTGGTCATCGGCGACGCGTCCGACGCGATGACCTTCCGCGACCTCGACCGGGCGTTCGGGCTCATCCGCGCCGGGGCCGCGTTCGTCGCCATGCATCGCAATAAGTGGTGGCTGACCGATCGCGGCACGACCCTTGACGCCGGTGCCCTCGTCGCCGGCCTCGAGTTCAGCACCGACCGGCGGGCGACGGTCACGGGCAAGCCGTCGGCGACGTTCTTTGCGGCCGGTGTCCGGGCGCTCACGCCCGAGACCGGCCGTCCCAGGCTCCGACGGGCCGAGGTGGCGATGGTCGGTGACGACGTCTGGAACGACGTCCTGGGCGCTCAGCGCGCGGGCCTCCGCGGCGCCTTCGTCCACGGTGGCAAGCACGGCGACGCCGAGCTGGCCGACGCGGCCCGTCGTCGGCGTGGCGGCGGCCGGCCGGACATCGTGGCCGACGACCTGGCGACTTTGGTGGCCGCGCTCGTGGCGCGGCCCGACCTACCGCGGGCGTAGACTTCCTGCCATCCCGAGGGCGCCGTCGCGCGCCCGCCCAGCCGATCCTGAGGGCCCGACCACGATGACGACCGAGTCCGCGCCGCGCATCAAGATCACCTACGCGACGTTGCGCAACGACAACGAGGAGCTCCACGCCGCCTACGAGGCCGGCCTCGAGAAGGCCAGGGCACGCCTCGGCGCCTACCACCGCAACTATGTCAACGGCCACGTGCGCGACGGCGACGGGACCTTCGAGCTGCGCTCGCCCATCGATCGCGACATCCTCGTCGGCACGTTCGCACGCGGCACGCGCCAGGACGTCCGCGACGCCATCGCCGCGGCACGCGCTGCGCAGCCTGCCTGGGCGGCGACGCCGTGGCAGGAGCGACTGGCCGTGCTCCGCCGGGCGGCCGACCTGATCAGCGAACGACAGATGGAATACGGCGGCCTGATGGCCATCGAGGTCGGCAAGAACCGGCTCGAGGCGCTCGGCGAGGTCGAAGAGTCGGCCGACCTCATCCGCTACTACGGCCAGACGGCCGAAGACAACCGCTTCTACGACCACCCGTTCGACAATCTCGGTGACGCCGCGGTCCACACGCGGTCGATCCTCCGGCCGCACGGCGTGTTCGCCGTCATCGCGCCGTTCAACTTCCCGATGGCCCTCTCGGCCGGTCCCTCGGCGGCGGCCATGCTGGCCGGCAACACGGTCGTGCTCAAGCCCGCCAGCGCCGGCGCCATGAGCGGCGTCACCCTGACGGAGGCCTATCGCGACGCCGGCCTGCCCGAGGGGGTCTTCAACCTCGTCATGGGACCCGGCGACTCGGTCGGTGCGGAGCTGCGGGAGAACCCGGGCATCGATGGCATCGTGTTCACCGGCTCGTACGAGGTCGGCATGGACCTCTTCAAGACGTTCTCGACCCGCTACCCGCGGCCGTGCATCGTCGAGATGGGCGGCAAGAACCCGGCCATCGTCGCCCGCAGCGCCGACCTCGAGGAGGCGGCCGAGGGCATCATGCGCAGCGCCTTCGGCTTCGGCGGCCAGAAGTGCTCGGCCAACAGCCGCGTCTACGTCGAGCGCTCGGTCCACGACGAGCTCGTGCGCCTGCTGGTCGAGAAGACCGAGACGATCACCATCGGCGATCCGCTCGATCGCGCCAACTGGCTGGGCCCGATCATCGACCAGAAGGCCGTCGATCGACACCAGAAGGCGGTCTCGGAGGCGCGTCGGGACGGTCGCGTCTTCATCGGCGGCGAGCGCCTGACCGACGGCGACCTGGCTCGCGGCCACTACGTCGAGCCGACCATCGTCGGCGGCCTGCCGGCCAGCCACCGGCTCTTCCGCGACGAGCTCTTCGCCCCGCTCACGGCCGTCGCGCCCGTGGACTCCGTGGACGAGGCCATCGACCTCGCCAACGACTCGGACTATGGCCTCACGGCCGGCTTCTACAGCGAGGACCCGGCCGAGGTCCAGCGCTTCCTCGATCGCATCGAGGCCGGCGTGCTGTACGTCAACCGGCGGGCCGGCGCGACGACCGGCGCCTGGCCGGGCGTCCAGGCGTTCGGCGGCTGGAAGGGCTCCGGCTCGACCGGCAAGGCCGGCCTGTCGATGTACTACGTGGCGCAGTTCCTGCGCGAGCAGTCGCACACCGTCGTCGACTGAGGCCGGCTGCTACACTCGGACGCTATCCAGTCTGCATAAGGAATATGCATCTGGCGACGGCGGCCGTCCGGCCGCTCGGCCGCAGCCGCGAGCCCAGGAGCCGACCGTGACCGACGTCATCGCCCGCCGCAGCCCCAGCCAGAGCCGGCCGGTGCCCGACATCATCACCGAGCTGCCCGGGCCAAAGGCGCGGGAGCACATCGCTTTCGACGAATCGGTCACCTCGCCCAGCCTGCCGCGCGCGTACCCCATCGTGCCCGTGCGTGGCGACGGGCTGACGGTCGAGGACATCGACGGCAACCTGTTCCTCGACTTCGCGGCCGGCATCGCGGTCAACTCGACGGGCCACAGCCACGAGCGGGTCGTCGAGGTCATCGCCGAGCAGGCGGCAGCCCTGCTGCACTTCAGCGCGTCGGACTTCTACCTGCCCATCTACGCCCATGCCGCGGCCGAGCTCGCGCGCATCGCGCCGATGTCGGGCAAGGTCCGCGTCTTCCTCGGCAACTCCGGGGCCGAGGCGGTCGAAGCAGCGTTCAAGCTGGCACGACATCACACGCGCCGCCAGAACGTGGTCGCCTTCCTGGGCGCCTTCCACGGGCGCACCTACGGGGCGGTCAGCCTGACTGGCTCGAAGGCCAAGTACCACGCTGGCTTCGGTCCTCTGGTCCCGGGCGTCTTCCATGTGCCCTACGGCAGTGCAGGACTGGACGAGCTCGAGCAGCGCGTGTTCAAGCGGCTCATGCCCGCCGACGAGTTCGCGGCCGTGTTCGTCGAGCCCATCCAGGGCGAGGGCGGCTACGTCGTGCCCGATGACGCCTTCCTGCCCCGGCTGCGCGAGATCTGCGACCGACACGGCATCGTCATGGTCGCCGACGAGGTCCAGTCGGGCGCCGGTCGGACGGGCCGGATGTGGGCCATCGAGCATTGGGGGGTCGAGCCCGACATCCTGCTGACGGCCAAGGGCATCGCCTCGGGCATGCCCATCGCGGGCATGATCGCGAAGGACGAGCTGATGACCTGGGGCCCCGGCGCTCACGGCTCGACGTACGGCGGCAATCCGGTCGCCTGCGCCGCGCTCATCGAGACGGTCCGGCTGCTGGAGTCAGAGTTGGTCGCCAACGCGGCCGTGCGGGGCGACCAGGCCCGGGCCGGTCTGGCCGGCATCCAGACGCGCTTTCCGGAGACGATCCGCGACGTCCGTGGCCTGGGGCTCATGATCGGCATCGGGTTCGACTCCGCCGAGACCTCCGACGCCGTGCAGACGGCCTGCTTCCAGCGGGGCCTGCTCGTGCTCGAAGCTGGCGAGGGCGCCATACGCATGTCACCAGCGCTCATCGTCAGCGAGGGCGAGATCGAGACGGCGGTGCGCATCTTCGGCGAGGCGGTCGAGGACGTGGCCGCCGGACGCGACTGACCGACAGCCGCCGGCCGGACACCACCGACCACCGAGCCGCCCGATGACCTCCCGGCTGGCCACCATGCAGGATGCGGTGGCCGAGCTCGTCCGTGACGGGGACACGGTCGCCATCGAAGGCTTCACGCACCTCATCTGCTTCGCGGCCGGGCACGAGATCATCCGCCAGCGACGCCGCGATCTGACCCTCGCGCGCATGACGCCGGACGTCATCTACGACCAGATGATCGGCGCCGGCGTCGCCTCCAAGCTCGTCTTCTCGTGGCTCGGCAACCCTGGCGTCGGTGGACTGCACGCAGTCCGGCGACGCATCGAGGACGCCGATCCGGCGCCGCTCGAGGTCGAGGAGTACAGCCACTTCGGGATGGTCGGCCGCTACACGGCGGGGGCCATGAACCTGCCCTTCTTCCCGCTCCGCTCGTACTTCGAGTCCGACCTGCCGCGCGCCAATCCGCTCATCCGGCCGATCGCCTCGCCGTATGGCGACGGTGGGGTTTATGCCGTGCCGCCGCTCCGTCCGGACGTCGCCATCATCCACGCCCAACGCGCCGATGCCGCCGGCGACACCCAGGTCTGGGGCCTGCTGGGCTGCCAGAAGGAGGCCGCCTTCGCCGCGGACCGGGTCATCGTCGTGGTCGAGGAACTGGTCGACGAATCGGTCGTGCGGGCCGATCCCAACCGGACCATCATCCCGGGCCTCATCGTCGATGCCGTCGTCGTCGAGCCCTTCGGCGCCCACCCCTCGTACGCGCAGGGCTACTACGACCGCGACAACCGCTTCTACCTCGAGTGGGACGCCATCAGCCGCGACGCGACCCGACTCGACGCCTGGCTTGACGAGTGGGTCCACGGCGTCTCTGGCCGGGCCGAGTACATGGCCAAGCTGGGCGACGAGGTGAGCGATCGGATCCGACCATCGGGCAGTGCGCCGTCGGGCGTCGTGGACTACGGCGAGTACCGATGAGGCGCGCGGCGTGAGCGACGCCTTCAGCCGCTCGGAGATGATGATCGTGGCCGCAGCACGCGAGCTGGCCGGCCAGCACGTCTGCTTCGTCGGCGTCGGGTTGCCCAACATCGCGGTCAACCTGGCCAAGCGCACCGTGGTGCCCGACCTCGAGCTCGTCTACGAAGCCGGCGTCTTCGGCGCCCAGCCAGCGCGGCTGCCGTTGAGCATCGGCGACCCGACCATCGTCACCCGCGCGAGGGCCGTGGTGAGCATGCTCGAGCTCTTCGGCTATTACCTCCAGCGCGGCCTTATCGACGTCGGCTTCCTGGGCGCAGCGCAGATCGACCGCTTCGGCAACATCAACACGACCGTCATCGGCGACTACGCGCATCCGACGACCCGCCTGCCCGGTTCGGGCGGCGCATGCGAGATCGCCATCAACGCCCGCGAGGTCTTCGTCATCATGCGGCAGAGCCCGCGCAGCTTCGTGGAGCGCATCGACTTCCGGACCTCGCCCGGCAACCTTGGTGGGGCCGAGGCGGCGGCCGGCATCCGGCGCGAGCAGGGCTGGCTCGGCCGGGGGCCGTCGGTCGTCGTGACCGACCTCGGCATCTACCACTTCGACGACACGGGCGAGATGCGCCTCGACTCGCTCCATCCCGGCGCGACGCTCGACCAGGTGCACGCCGCGATGGCCTGGCAGCCGCGCGTCGCCGAAGACATGGCCACGACCCCGCCACCGACCGACGAGGAGCTCCGGCTCATCCGCGCCGAGCTCGACCCTGGCGGCGTCTACACGGCCTAGCCCGGATTATCCTCAGGGCGTGTCGAGCCACACGCGAGCCACAGCAGCCCCGCCGCGGGGACGTCGGCGCAAGGCGTCGCCAGCCACCTACCTCGTCATCCCCGAGACGCCGCAGCTCGAGATGCTCCTCGCGAGCGCTGTCGAGGAGGTCGCCCGGCTGTTGCGGGCCGATGGGGCGATGCTCTACGTCATCGACGACGTAGCGGGGGTCATGCGCCTCGCGCACCAGGCCGGG